>DATHPX010000101.1:0-27120 GCA_035483335.1 Caulobacteraceae bacterium
TGCGGGAGGCGACCTGCGGCGCGGTGA
The DNA here is from genome assembly GCA_035483335.1 of Caulobacteraceae bacterium. Classification (GTDB taxonomy): domain Bacteria; phylum Pseudomonadota; class Alphaproteobacteria; order Caulobacterales; family Caulobacteraceae; genus Acaudatibacter. The sequence continues at coordinate 28 of DATHPX010000101.1, forward strand.
AACCCAACGCGCCGGTCATGGCGAGGGCTTGCCAGGCGCTGGCCGCCTCGACCTTCTCGCTCACCATGCGCCTCGCCTCCGCGCCGGCGGCCGGCCCGCCGCTCGCCAGCTTGGTCATTCTCAAGCTCATGACCTGGGCCGCCTCCATGCCGAGTACGGCGGCGTTGAAGCCTAACCTGGTCCAGGGATTTCTCGTTCGCGCCATTACTCAGCCTGTCTGTCTGGACCCAGGGCGCATGAACGGTCTCGCCGCTGTTTGGGTCCGCCGGCGCCAAGCCGATCTCGCCAGAGCAGGGTCGCTGCTCCCGGATGTGGCGAACCTACGGGTTCGCGACCTTCGGCCAGTAGGGGGCCTTGAAGCGCTGGTAGGGGATCGCCGCGACGTCGGGGCGGACGGCGCCGGGCGCATCGACATAGATGACGTCCGCGGCGATCGGGTCGAAGCCCATGCGGAAATGGTTGGTCGACTTCACCACCACCGAGCGCAGGGTCGCCGGATCGAGGCCCAGGCCTGTGAAGGCGGTCGGGTGGAAGCACTGGACGCGGTTCGAGCCCAGGATGAAGTGCACCCCCGCGACCTCGATCCAGGCCGCATCGCCGAGGGAGACCAGGCCCGAGAGCCCGACCTGCGTCGCCTTCCTCGCCAGGCCGCGCACAGTGGCGCGTACGTCGAGCGGATCGCCGGACGCCGGCCCCAGCTTGCCGCCGATACGCAGGTCGATCTGTGCGCCCACGCCCACCTCGTGGCAGAACGCCACTGCCTGCGGATCGTAGAAGATGGCGAGGCCGACCTCGGTGAGGCCGCGCCCCAGGATCGCGCGGGCGAGGAAGGTCGAGTCCGACGGAGCGCCGCCGCCGGCATTGTCGGAGACGTCGGCGATGACCAGCGGTCCGACGTTCGCCGCGCCCATCCGGTCCAGCGCCGCCTCGATCGACAGCTGCCGGATCTGGGTCGCCTCGCGCAGGTCCCAGATCTCCTGGCCGAGGGATCTGGCGAGCGTGGCGGCCCTTCCCCGGTCGCGATCGGCGTAGACCAGCATCTTGGCGCCGGTGACCGGGGTGTCGCCCCACGGAAATCCGTGTACGAACGAGATCGACAGAATGCCGTCGCGGCCCTCGCGGTCCAGCATACGATCGACGAATCCGCGCATGGGCCCGCTCTGCGTCGGCCATAGTGAGACCATCTTGCAGTCGTGCACGGCGGGTGTCGGATCGACCTCGCCTCGAAGGACGCCAAGGCAGATCCGCCAGGCGTCGCCGAGCCGCGCAACGCCGTCGATGTGCGGATACTCCTTCTGGAAGCAGAGGACGGTCGCCTCGTCGATCATCGTCTGGGTGAGGTGGGCGTGCGGATCGAGCACAACGCCCACCGGAACTTTGGGCCCGACGATTTCGCGGACCATCATCAGGATCTCGCCTTCGCAGTCCCAGCAGCCTTGCGCGATCATCGCCCCATGGAGGAAGAGCATGACGACATCCACGGGCGCCGCCGCGCGCAGGTCGTCCAGCAGCGTGTCGCGCAGGCGCTCGTAGACGGACTGAACGGTCAAGCCGGCGGGTTGGGCGAACACGAAGAGACCGGGCGAAACGACACCGCCCTCCGCCGCGGCCAGGTCCCGCAGCGACCGCGCCATCTCGCCGTACATGCCGCGATCGCCGAACACCGCCTCGCCTCGCCTCTGCCCTAAGGCGAAGGCCGCTTCGGCTGTGGGGATAGACGAGAACGAATTGGTCTCGGTCGCGAGGCCGGCGAAGTAGACGTTCATGTCGCAAACCATCCGACGCCGCGCCGTGCGATGCAACAGCGGGGAGGGGCGCCCGTCCCGGACCGCCGACGTCCTGCCGGCTGACGGCCCTTACGCTCACCCTTGGCTGGCGGGACGCACCCAGAGCGTTGGATCTAAACCGTACAAATAAGGCAAGTTAGGGGCGGGTTCATTAACCTTTCCGCCTCCAACGCTTTTCATAATCTATTGTTTTCATGGTGATTTTCCAGAAGTGACATTTGAAAGGGTTGACGGTGAGCGGAACTGAAAAGATAGATTTAGACAAAAGTTGGTCAAATTGGGGGCAAGGTAGTGAAACCTTCGACCAGAATACTGCTCGTGGCGGCCGTGATGGCCCCGGTTGCGATGGCGCATGCAACGTCGATGACGTTCACCGGCTACGGCGTGGCGCTGCCGACCGGAGAAACTCCCGTCACGGATTTCTCCACTCTCCCGGGAACCTTTATGGGCGACGGTTCGCTGGTGACCGGTTCCTCATCTGGTGTCTATGCTGCGCCGGCGTTTAGCTCCACGAGCTTTGACGGCGGTCAATACCTCGCCATCGAGGGGCAGCAGTCTGAAATCTTTACGCCGACCGCGCCAATTGGCGATCTCAGCGTTTATTTGGGCTCGCTCGACTCTTACAACAGTATCAGTGTGACGTTCAGCAGGGGCGGCTCGGTTACCTATACCGGGGACGACATCGCCAGCATGAGCGGCGCCGTCGATAACGGCAACCAGACCTCCGGGGATTCAAACGGCCGGCTAACGATATTCTTCAGCAGCCCGGTGGCGAGCGTGACGTTCGGCTCCGGTTCGAACGCCTTCGAGATCGCCAGCGTTGCGACCTCCGCAGTTCCGGAGCCCGCAGCCTGGTCGATGATGCTGATCGGTCTTGGCGCGATGGGCGCCATCCTGCGCCGCCGTCGCGCTTCGGTTCTCGCGCAGGCGTGAGAGGCAACTATCCCTGTCCCGGGCGGTCCGGCCATGACGGAATATTGTAAAGAGTCAACTTAATTCTTAGATCGGGACAAGATTAAAGATCCAAGTCCCATTTTAACCGTCATGGCCGGGCCGTCGTTACCATCAATCTTGTGTAGAAGGCTCGTCATCCATCGTTCGATTTGAAAAATGCGTGTAAAAGCCACGTTCATTGCGCGGCCACGACGGAGTACCGACTGCCTTCTATTCCGAATATTATACGGGGACCGTAGCCGCCTTTTTCTTCACCTCCACGCCCGCGACCGCGATCAGCGACTCGACGCAGTCGCGGATGGAATCGTCGAGCGGGCGGAAGGCGACGCCCGTCGCCGCCCGCATGCGGTCGTTGCGCAGATCGCTGAGCGCCCAGATGGCGCGAAACTCGGCCTCGCGCGCCTTGATCCGGTCGTTCTGCGTGTCGGTCACCGGCGGCGTGTCGTAGCCGAGCTCGGGCAGTAGGCGGGCGATGTCGGCGCAGATGTCCTCGACGTTCCGCTTGTCGGTCGACCAGGCAATGTAGCGCTCGCCGTTCTTCACCTCCGTGCTCTCCAGCAACCGCACGTGGCAGAGGGCGTCGTCGCGGACGTCGACCGTCATCCAGGGGCGGTAGACGCCGTTCTGAAGGCAGGTCCCCTCCAGCATGCGGCGGATCAGCGACTGCCACGGCCCCATGTCCTTCTGGTGCGCCGAGAGGACCGGCCCGACATTGTCGCCGGGGCAGACGGTGATCGCGTCCCAGGCGCCGCTCTCGTGCGCCGCCTCCGCGAAGGCGCGCTCGGCGACCAGCTTGCCCATCGAATAGCCCTGGCCGCGCTCCGGGGTTCGCCTGGGGTTCAGCTCGTCCGGATAGCGGTCTTCATAGAACACCGGGCGGCGCGCGACTTCGCCGAGGTCCATCTCCGAGATCACCGCCGCGACGCTGGAGGTCACCACGACACGGTTCACGCTGCCCGAGCCGTTCACGCTGGCGATGATGTGGTCGCAGGTGCGCCGGACGTAGTCCTGATCGGTGTAGTCGCTGACGTGTGAGATGTGCGCGACGCCATGGCAGCCCATGAAGATCTCGTCGAAGCAGCCGGCCTGATCGAGATCGGCGCTGTGCAGGGTGAGGCGACCGGAGGCGTAACCCGGCATGGCCCGCAGGAAGTCGCATCGCTCGAGGTCGGCGGCGTTACGGACGCAGGCGCGGACGCGGTAGCCGCGGTCGAGAAGTTTGCGGACCGTCCAGCCGCCGAGAAAGCCGGCCGCGCCGGTTACGGCGACCACGCCGCGGTTCGGGATAGGGGCCATGGGTCGTCTCTCCTCCTGCTGTTTGCGGGTCTCTAGCCCAAAGCCGGGCCGAAGCGCGATCCTGGCCGGCGCCCTCGCTGGCGTTTGCCATCCGTCACGCGGCTACGACGGTCCGTTGACTTGAGAGAAGGGCGCCATCGCGGCTAAGGTTCTGGCTTCGCAACGTCGGAGATGCGTGATGCAGGCAGCGCCGCTCCGGCGCCTCGGTAAGACGGGCGCCGAGGTTCCCGCCATCGGGGTCGGCACGAACCGCTGGAGCTACGGCGCGAACGACGCGCCGGTGTTCGAGACTTACCAGGCGCTCGTCGAGGCCGGCGGCGGTTTCATCGACACGGCCGAGATCTACGGCTTCGGCAAATCCGAGCGGCTGATCGGCGAGTGCATCCGCAAGGACGGCCGGCCGGTCTTCGTGGCCAGCAAGTTCGCACCCTTCCTCGTCCGCACGTCGCCGGGCAGTCTGATGGCGGCGCTCGACGCGACGCTTGCCCGCCTGGGGCTTGCCTCAATCGACCTTTACTACGTCCACTTCCCTTTCCCGTTCGTCGACCTTGGCGATTTCGCAGACGGCCTGGCCGAAACGGTGAAGTCGGGCAAGGCCAGGCACGTTGGCGTCAGCAACTTCAACGCCGACCAGATGCGGCGGGTCGCCGACCGGCTCGCGCGCTCCAACATCCCGCTCGCCGCCAACGAGGTCCAATACAGCCTCGCCCACCGCAATCCCGAGACGAACGGCTTGCTCGAGGCCTGCCGCGAGCTGGACATCGCCCTGGTGGCCTATTTCCCGCTGGCCTCGGGGCGGCTAGCGGGTCCGACCGCGGACGCAAAACCGGACAAGCTCGACGCGGTCCGCCGCGCGCTCGCCGAGGTCGCCCAGGCGCATCAGGCCAGCCAGAGCCAGGTTGCGTTGAACTGGCTGCTCGCGCGCGACCCGTGCGTGATCCCCATCCCGGGCGCAACCAAAGCCCATCACGCCAAGGCCAACCTTGGCGCGCTCGAATGGCGCCTGACCGACGAGGAGTTCGCCCTCCTGGATGCGGCCTCGGCGCCTGCGAAGTAAGCCGGCCGCCACCCTGGCGTAGCCAAATCTCGGGGAAACACCTGCTGATCCGGCAAACAATTATTGACGGATCGATCCATAACTGCCATGTCTTCGTCGTGGCGAGGCCTAGAGAATTTGATCGCAACGAGGCGCTGGTGAAGGCGACGGCGGCCTTTTGGGACAAGGGCTATGCCGCAACCTCGACCGACGACCTCCTCAAAGCGATGGGGATAGGCCGGCAAAGCCTTTACAATGCGTTCGGCGATAAACGCGCGCTGTATCTGGAGGCGCTCGAACGGTACCAGACCGAAAGTACGGCTTCCCACCTTCACCGCCTGGACGCCCCGGAGTCGCCCCTGGAAGGGCTGAAGGCCCTGCTCGTCGGGCTTGCGCCCAAGGATGACGTTGAGCGCGCCAGGGGCTGTCTGGGTGTGGGCGCTGTCGGAGAATTCGGGATCAGCGACGCCGAACTCGTGGCGTTGAGGGCGAAGGTGGCGCCATTAATGGTCGTGCGGCTGCTCGCGCGCATTCGCGAGGGCCAAGCGTCGGGGGAACTTGATCCCGAAATGGATCCCGAAGCAGCCGCGCAAAACCTGCTGCTTTCCATGCAGGCTCTGCAGCTCGCCGCGCGAGCTGGGGTCTCCTGGGCGTCACTGCGGGACCAGGCCTTGTTCATCATCGACCGCCTGACGCGGCGGTAAGCGCCGCAGCCTGGTTGCGCGATCGCGCAGCTAATTATGGACCAATCTGTCAAGAACGGAGATCGGAAATGCAAGTAAAAGGGACGCTTCACGGCAAGGCTGCCCTCGTATTCGGCGGATCGCGCGGCATCGGGGCGGGCGTCGCCAAGCGACTTGCGGCCGAGGGAGCCCACGTAGCTACGTCTCCCAGCCGCAAAAGGCGGCGGTGGTCGTCACCGAGATCGAAGCGCGCGGCGTGCAGGGTCTGGCGGTGAAGGCCGACAGCGCCGACGCGGGGGAGATCCGGGCGGCGGTGGAGACGGCGGTCGAGCGGTTCGGCCGCCTGGACGTGGCGGTGATCAACGCCGGCATCCTGCCGCTGGGGCCCATCGATGAGATTGCGCTCGAAGATCTGGACCGAGGCCTAGCCGTCAATCTGCGCGGAGTCTTCCTGGCGATACAGGCAGCCCAGTCCCGGATCGGCGAGGGCGGGCGCATTATCACCATTGGAAGCAACACCGCCGTGAAGGCCTTTCCCGGTTCGAGCGTCTACTCGATGACCAAGGCGGCGGTGGCCATGTTGGTCAAGTGCGCGGCGCTCGACCTCGCGCCCCACGGCATCACCGTCAACAATATCCAGCCAGGCCCAATACAGACCGACATGACCGACGGGCACATCGATCATGTTCGACAGATGATCCCGTTGAACCGCGTAGGGGATCCCTCCGAGATCGGCGCGCTGGCGGCCTATCTGGCCGGTCCAGAGGCCGGCTACATGACAGGAGCCAGCCTGACGGTCGACGGCGGCATGTCTCTGTAAGGCTGCCAAGAAGACCGCTTTCCACCGGTAGCGGTCCATTGGAACTTCGGCTCTGAGCAGTCAGCGATGACGACGGGCTCGGTCAGCTACGCGCAAGGAGCGGACATTGGCGCTCGATCGGAGAGTGGGCCTACAGACTGCCGCCTCGCGTTTGCGATCAGGCTTGGCTGAGCGGCTCTCCATGCTTCACACGTGCACGTTTTCGCTTGCTAAGCGGAGGGTCCCTCCGCTATAGTGAGAATGCGGATCGGGAGCGCGCACGCCCCAATCTGCCCCTCACGGCTCTTCACCCAGATCGCTCCCCCGCGCTCGCGTGGCTGGCCGATGGCTCGCATCGACACATCCCCTCTGGAGCGGAGTCACATGTCGCTCTCCATTAGCCTCAACATCAATGGTCAGCCGCGCACCGTCGAGCTCGACGATCCGCGGGTCACACTGCTCGATCTCCTGCGCGAGCGGCTCGCCCTCACCGGCGCCAAGAAGGGTTGCGACCGCGGACAGTGCGGCGCGTGCACCGTGCTCGTCGACGGGCGGCGCATCAATTCGTGCCTGGCGCTGGCTGTCAGCCTCGACGGCGCGGCGGTCACCACGATCGAAGGCCTCGCCGACGGCGAGAGGTTGCACCCGGTCCAGGCCGCGTTCATCGCGCATGACGGTTTCCAGTGCGGCTTCTGCACACCCGGCCAGATCATGAGCGTCGTGGGCCTCCTCGCCGAGGGCCAGGCTGGAGACGATCCGGAACGCATCCGCGAGCTGATGAGCGGCAACATCTGCCGCTGCGGCGCCTACCGGGGGATCACCGAGGCCGTGCTCGAGGCCCAGAAGGCTTTGAGTGGGGCCAATCGGGAGAATGCGGCATGAACCGCTTCGAATACATTCGCCCCGCGAGCGTCGCGGAAGCTCTCGCCGCTGCCGCTCAGCCGGGCTCGGTTTATCTCGCGGGCGGCACCAACTTGCTCGACCTGATGAAGGTTGGCGTCTCTCGCCCCGAGACGATGGTCGACATCACGCGCCTTCAGGGCCTGGATCGCATCGACTGGCGGCCGGACGGCGGCGTGCGCGTCGGCGCGCTCGTCCGCAATGCGGACCTCGCCAACGACGGGCGCTTCCAGAGGACCTTTCCCGCGGTCGCCGAGGCGTTGCTCTCCGGCTCATCCCCCCAGCTCCGCAACGCTGCGACCGTCGGCGGCAACCTCTTGCAGCGCACCCGGTGCCCCTACTTCTACGATGGGGCGAGCGCCTGCAACCGACGCTCGCCCGGCTCGGGCTGCGACGCGTTCCTGGGCGAGAACCGCCTCCACGCGGTGCTCGGCTGGAGCGAGCACTGCATTGCGACCCATCCTTCCGACTTCTGCGTGCCGCTGACAGCTCTCGATGCGGTCGTGGAGGTGGAGGGGCCGGACGGCGCTCGCGAAATCGCCCTGGAGGCCCTGCATCCCCTGCCGGGCGCCACGCCGGAGAGGGAGACGGCGCTGACGCCTGGCGAGTTGATCGTCGCCATCCGGCTTCCAGCCGAGGCCGCCGCCGTTTCGCGTAACGCCCGCTACCTGAAGGTCCGCGATCGGACCTCCTACGCCTTCGCGGTCGTCTCGGCCGCTGCGGCCCTGGAACTCGATGGCGGCGTCATCCGAAAGGCGCGCCTGGCGCTTGGCGGCGTCGCAGCCAAGCCCTGGCGCGCGTGGAACGCCGAAGCGGCGCTGGCGGGCGCGCCCGCCTCCGTCGGCGCCTTCGCCCGCGCCGCCGACCTGGCCCTCGCCGAGGCGCGCCCATCCGGAGAGAACGCCTTCAAGATCGAACTCGCGCGCCGCCTTGTCGTGCGCGTCCTGCAACAGGCCCTGGAAGGGACGCCCGAGGTGATGCCCGCCCTGCCGGCCTCGCCCTTCGCCCTGACGTCTGGAGCAAGCCATGCCGCTTGAGACCCCCGCACCGATCGCTCCCTACCGCCGCCATGGCTCCAACGCTGGCCAGCCGCTGACGCGGCGCGATGGCGAGCTGAAGGTTACGGGTCGCGCGACGTACGCAGCCGATAACCACCCCGAGGGCATGCTCTACGCGGTCACGGCCGTGAGCAGCATCGCCCGAGGCCGCGTGGCCTTCCTCGATGTCGCCGCCGCCAAGGCCCATCCCGGCGTGGTCGAGGTCCTCACGCCCGCGAACCGGCCGCCATTGGCGCACGACCCGGACAAGAAACTCGGCATGTTCGGGTTCCGGATCGAGGTGCTGCAGGACGACAGAGTGCGCTACGTCAACCAGCCGATCGCGTTGGTCGTCGGCGAGACGCTGGAGGCGGCCACCGAAGGCGCGGCCTTGCTCAACGCGCGCTACGAGGTCGAGCCCGCCCGTACGGGTCTCGACAATGGCGAGCGCTACGCCCCGGCCGCCATTGGCGTCGGCGGGCCGCCCCGCACGGCCTACGGCGATGTGGAGGCGGGCTTTGCGGCCGCCGAGACGATCGTCGAGGCGGACTACGCCACGCCCACCCAGTTCCACAACGCCATGGAGCCGCACGCCGTCGTCGCCCAGTGGGACGGCGACCACGTGACACTCGACATGCCGAACCAGGCGCTGGTCATGAGCCGCGAGGGCTATGCGGCCTGGTTCGGCATCGCCCCGGAGAATGTGCTGATCCGCTCGCCCTTCCTGGGCGGCGGCTTTGGCTCGAAGGCGATCCTCAATGGGCCGCAGATCCTGGCGATCCTCGCCGCCCGCCTGCTGCAACGGCCCGTCAAGCTCGCCCTCACGCGCTCGCAGATGTACGGTCCGGTCGGCCACCGGGGCCGCACCTGGCAGACATTGCGCCTTGGCCTCGACAGCGAGGGCCGCCTCACCGCCCTTCATCACCGTTCGATCGCGGCGACCTCGAGCTTCGAGGATTTCCTGGAGCCCGCCGCCAACGCGTCCCTCTACCCCTACGCGAGCCCCGCCATCCTCGCCGAGACCGATGGCCTGAGGCTCGACATCGGCACGCCGGGTCCCATGCGTGCGCCTGGTGAGGCCTCCGGCTCGGCCGCGCTCGAGGCCGCCATGGACGAGGCCGCCGAGGCCTGCGGGATGGACCCGCTCGACTTCCGGCTCGCCAACTATGCCCAGACCGAGCCGGGCACGGGCCGTCCCTACTCCTCCAAGTCGCTGCGGGAATGCTACGCCGAAGGCGCCAAGCGCTTCGGCTGGGCTGGCCGCCCATTGCAGCCTCGCCAGATGCGCGACGAGAACGGCCTCCTCGTGGGCTGGGGCGTGGGCACGGCGCTCTTCCCCTGTCCGCACTTTCCTGCGCAAGCGCGCGCCACCCTGCGCGCCGACGGGACCGCCCTTGTGGAAACCGCCGGCGCAGACATGGGCCAGGGGGCCTGGACCGCGCTCGCCCAGATCGCAGCCGAAGCGCTTGGCCTCGATCCGGACCAGGTCGAGTTCCATTCCGGCGTCTCGAGCCTGCCCGACGGCGGCGTCGCTGGCGGCTCCGGCCATACCGCGAGTGCGGGCCTCGCCCTCCACAACGCCGGCGAGAATGTCATCGCCCAGCTGGCCGAAGTCGCCAGCAACGATCCCGCATCTCCTCTCTACGGCGCCGGCAACATCGGCGTCGCGGCCCGTTCCGGGCGCCTGCACCGTCGCGATGACGAGACACGGAGCGAAACCTACGTCGACATTCTGGCTCGCGCCGGCCGCGGCGCCGTCGTGGGTACGGGGCGCATGGCCCGCGACGAGGAGGCGGCGCGGACATGGGCGATGTATTCGCACGGCGCAGTCTTCGCTGAGGTGAAGGTCGATCCCGAGCTCGGCCAGGTGCGCGCGACACGACTTGTGGGGGCCTTCGCCGCCGGCCGGATCGTCAATCCCCGGCTCGTCCGCAGCCAATACTACGGCGGCATGATCTGGGGTGTCTCATTCGCCTTGCACGAGGAGGCCATCGCCGACCGCCGGACCGGCCGGATCATGAACGCCGATCTGGCGGAGTACCACGTGGCGGTGAGCACGGATGTTCCCTCGGTCGACGCGATCCTCGTTCCCGAGGAGGACGTTTACGTAAATCCGCTCGGGATAAAGGGGGTTGGCGAGATCGGCGTCACCGGGACGGTCGGCGCGATCGCAAATGCGGTCTGGCACGCCACAGGCGTGCGAATCCGGCGTTTTCCTATCCGGATCGAGGACCTCCTGGCCCGCAGGTAGGCCGAAACCCAAGAGCGGCGTGGCGTCTCGCACGCCTCGAAGTCACCGCGCCGAGCCGTCGCCGACGCGTCGCGGTGACCTTGGTGCGATCAGGCCGCGATTGCGCGCGACTGACGTCGGCCGCTGCGCAGGACGGCCCCAAGTCCAGCGAGGCCGATCAGCATCAACGCCCACGTCGTGGGCTCAGGCACACCGACTGCAAAGGTCCCGTTGCCGGGCACGAACTCTGAGAACCCTGCAAAGCCGCCCGGGGGAGTCGCGACCGGCCAAAGGCTGATGAGGAATTGGTCCGGTTTGAGGACAACGTTTTTGAGCGAGGAGATCGCAATGGTGTCGGTGATGGTGTCGCCCGACACCGTCACTCCCATGCCGCCGACGGTCGCGACGGACACATCGTTGAACACAACTCCGCTAAACCCGTGCGACGCGAACGCGGCGGTGGCCAAGGCTGGATCGGTGTCGATACCCCAGACGTAGTCGGTCCCGGGGGTCGTGCCAATCTTGCCCATCGCCGTGGCGCTGAGCACGAGATTACCGTCCGCGACATTGGCCGAGACGCTCTTGATCTTGAGGTCGCCGTTCTTTGGCCCGGTATAGGTTGGCAGGAAGCCGGTCGACATTGTGGTGGTGGTGGCGAGAGCCGGCCCGGTGGCCAAGAGGGCGGCAAGAGTCAACGCGCCTGCGGACGTTCGATTCATCTTCACGCTCCAAGGAGAGGCCGGCCGGAAAAGGCGCGGCGTTTCATCACGATGGGGCTCGCGCCGTGGCGCTACTGCCCGCTGGGTTGGTGCCCTGGGCTACGCAATCGGTTCACCCGATTTGGTGCGAACATGCTGAATTTTTGGCGCGAAATTGCAGAATTTAGGACGTGCGGAGCGCCGGCGTGCGAAACCGCGCTTAACCCTCAACCGACCCCATCCGCGTCGCCTCGACGAACCGCTCCGTGGCGTCGTCGATGGCGCGACTGCGGCGGCCCTGGGGGCCGTGGACATAGAGGGACCTGGGGTCGAGGCGTCCCTCGGCTACAGGCGGCGGCGGGGTCATCTCGTAGCGCACCGAGCGCGCGTGGTCGGCGAGCTGAAGCTTCGGGTTGAACACCGAATTGAACTTCCAAAGCATGCGGACGAAGTTCGTCTGGCCCTTCATCAGCAGGCGCGCGGATTCACCGATGGCGCCCCGAAAGGCCTCCCAGCCCATGTGTTTGGTGTTGAGGATCTGCTGGGTGCGCACCAGCTCCGCATAGAATTCCGGCAGCGGCAGCTTTGTCGGCAGCACGGCGTGCTGGATGTCGAAGAGGCGGTAGTCGAGGCTGGTCAGGCTGCGCGGTTCTTTCCGCCAGATCTCGGTGCCCGGGTAGGGGGTGTTGACGCTGATGTTGACGATCTCCGGCACCTCCAGGCACCAGTTGCGGATGGTCTCGAAGCGGTCGCGGTCCCAGTCGGGATCAACGATCAGGTTGATCGCCACCATGATGCCCAGCGAGCGGGCGAACTCCAGGGCCTCGAAATTCTTGTCGACGTGGATGCGCTTGCGGAAGAGTTCGAGCCCGGCCTCGTCGATCGCCTCCAGCCCGATGAACATGTACTCGAGCCCGAGGTCCCGCCAGGTGCGGAACACCTCCTTGTTGCGCAGCAGCACGTCGCCGCGGGTCTCCAGGTAGTAGCGCTTGCGGATCCCGCGTCGGCGGATCTCCTCGGCGATGGCCATGCCGTGCTCGGCGTGGATGAAGGCGACATCGTCGACGATGAAGACGCCGGGTTCGGCAAGGCCCGCGAGTTCCTCGGCGACCAGCTCAGGGCTCGCCGTGCGATAGCTGCGACCATAGAAGGTCCAGGCGCTGCAGAAGGTGCAGTCCCACGGGCACCCGCGCGCGAACTCGATCGAGGCCGCAGGGTCCATGGTGCCGATGAAATAGGCGCGGCGGCGCTTGACCAGATCGCGCGCGGGACGGATCGCGTCCAGCGATTGCACGAAGCCCGGAGGCGGACCTTCGCCGTCCGGGGTGACCGCGCCAGGGACCTTGGTAAGGTCTTCGCCCGCCTCCACGGCCGCCAGCAGGGCGCCCATGGAGGCCTCGCCCTCGCCCTTCAGCACGCAGTCGATGGCGCCCTCGCCATGGCGCAGCAGGTCGGCGGCGATGAACGAGGCGCTGTGCCCGCCCACGAAGACGAAGCACTCCGGGAGCATGGCCTTGGTCGCCTTGGCGAGATCGACGATCTCGGGGACGTTGGCCAGGTAGTTGCCGCCAAAGCAGAGCGCGTCGGGACGCCAGCGCCGAAGGATCCCGAAGAGGTCGGCGTGCTTCTCGACCTGCAGGTCGATGATACGCACATCATGGCCGGCGTCGCGCGCCGCTGAAGCAACCAGCTCCAGCCCGAGCGGCTCGAGGCGCAGGAAGACCTGGGTGTACATCAGGCCGCTGGGGTGGACGGCGAGAAGCTTCATCGCACGACGCCAGGCAACATGACCGGAACTGCGGTCTGCCCGGAATATGACGGTAGCCGGGCTCTCCGCGCGTCACGAAGTCGTCATCGGCTCGTTGGCGGCATCAACGGCGCGGCTCGCCGGCTATCTCCCGGACCGCCGGCGTCTCGCCGGCTCTTACTTGCTGCGCCTTTGGCCGCGTCTGAACGAAGAAGAAAGAGCCGGCGAGACGCCGGCGGTCCGGGCTCTACGGTCGGTGACGCAGGCGGGTCGTCTTCAGAACCCAGTCTGTGATCGTGTCCAGCGCGGCCGGATCGATGGTGGTCTCGATCTGGGCATATTCGGAGGGAGCGCCGGTGGTCGCGGACTGGAAGAGGTGATTGAGGCCAGCAAGCTCCTCCACCGTGGCGTGCGGGTCGTGGGCAAGGGCGGCGCGCAGGGCTGGCAGGTTCTGGTCAGGCGGGACCTGGACATCCTTGGAGCCAACCAGCGCGAGCACCGGAATGCGCAGGCGCTCAAGGGCCGGCGCCGGGTCATAGACCAGGAAGGCGCGGAACCAGGGGCTCTCCAGCTGGGCGGCCTGGCCTTCGGCCAGCTCTTTCGGCGTCCCCGTCCGATCGGCCTCGGCGTCGGCTTCGGCCATGAGTTGGGAGGCCGCCTCGGCCGGGGTGGCGGCTTTGCGGACGATGTCGATCAACCGCGCCTCCTCGGCGGAGGCCTGGGCGAGTTCTTCGCCGCCCAACCCCATCACCTCGTCGATCCGCCTCTGCTGGGCTTCCAGCAGGTCCGCACCGTCCACGGCGGAGCCGGCCATTACGATGACGAAGGCCACCCTTGGATTGCGGTTCGCCACCATCGGGGCGATCAGGCCGCCCTCGCTGTGACCGATCAGGCCGATCCGGCGCCCATCTATCTCCGGACGCGTGGCCAGGAACCGCACCGCCGCGTCCGCGTCGTCGGCGAAATCGGCCGTCGTGGCGCTGGCGTAGTCCCCGGTGGAGGCGCCCACACCGCGCTTGTCATAGCGAAGGACGGCCATGCCCTGGCGGGTCAGGTGGTCGGCGAGGAGCCGGAACGGCTTGTGACCGAAGAGGGTCTCGTCCCGGTCGTGCGCCCCCGATCCGGCGATCAGGACGATGGCGGGGAAGGGCCCTTTGCCCGGCGGCAGGGTGAGCGTCCCGGCAAGGCGGTCGTGGCCGGCCGCATTGTCGAAGGCGACGTCCTGAACGAGGTAGGGGTAGGGCGGGTGCGGCGTCTGCGGCCGGTTGAGCCGGGCCTCCGGCGCGCCGGCAGGACGGCGCGAGAAGGTCAGGGGAAGGCCTCCGGCGCCCTGGGTCCAGGTCCCGGTCAGTGTTCCGTCGGCGCCCAGTGTTCCCACAAAGGCGCCGCCGACGGTTGGGACGGCGAAGGAGACCCGCGAGCCCTGGCGGGTAATGTCGGCCAGGGGAATGCCGTAGGCAGACTGGTCCAGGCTGTCGAGCCGACCGGTCGTGCCATAGGCGCTGGTGTCGATGTGGACCGCCAGGCGAAGCCTTATGCCGGCGCCGGTGGCGAGGGCCCCGTCCCAGGCGCCGTCCAGCCCCTCGATCCTCTGGCGCGGGGTCGGCGGCCCGGCGACGAAGCTCAGTGGCATGCCGCGCCCGCTCTGCGACCAGGTTCCGCTCCAGGCGTTCGCCGCGGCGTCCCAATGGCCCTCAAAGCGGGCGTGTGCGACCGGGACGGCGAAGCTCAGGTTGTCCGAGTTGGCGGCGACGTCGGCCAGGGGCAGGTCTCGGCCGCCCTGGTCCAGGCTCTCGAGGACGCCGCTCCAGGCGCCTGAGGCGCTTCGATCCAGCCGCAAGGCCAGGCGCAGGGTGACCACGGGGGCGGGATGAAGGTCGCCGTGCCACTGGCCGACCGCCGACGCGGCCTGGGCGGCCGGGGCGCCCAGAGCAAGCGCCGTCGCTGCGAACGCCGCGGCGAACTTGACCATCGGCGAGTCTCCTGTGCGAGGCGGACAGTGTACGGCGGGTCAGCCCGGGACCAAAGGCGCCGTTACGGACAGTCCGGCGAACCCTTCGGCGACCAGGGCCGCCCCGGCCGCACTGAGATGGATGTGCCGCCCGTCTCCCCGCCGCGCCATGCCCTCCGAGAGGAGGCGCTCGAGGATCGCCGCCCCCAGCGCACCCCCGAGGTGCGCGCGCCGTTCCGACCAGTCCAGGCACCGCCGGCAGAGCGGACGGCTTGAGCGCTTCAGCATCTCGAGGTCGAGGCCGAAAGCGTGAAACGTCATTTCGCCCGCCGCGGTGAGTTCCGGCTCGTCGTCCGTCGTCAGCGCGCCACAGGCGACCAGGGCGTCGAACATCGCCACCGCCGTTTCCCCGGCCAGGTGGTCGTAGCAGGCCCGCGCCTGGCGCAGCGCCGGCTCGCGCGGGCCCGTGCGCACGCGCCTGGCGCCCGTCCGTTCGGCCAGGCCCATCAGCGCCTCCAGCGCCTGGGCGACGTCGGGGCCGGAGAGGCGGAAATAGCGATGCCGCCCCTGCCGCTCGCCCTCGATCAACCCCGCCTGCGCGAGCTTGGCGAGATGGCCGCTCGCCGTCGGCAGGCCCACGCCCGCCGCCTGCGCCAGCTCGCTCACCGTCAGGGCGCGCCCGTCGATCAGCGCCGTGAGCACGTTCGCGCGCGCCGGATCGCCGATCAGGGCGGCGATCCCGGCGATGTTCGGGCCTTCTTTCATAGTTCGACGTTAACCGAAGTATGTCGCCCGCGCCATGGTCTAATCAAGATCGCCAACCTGAGGAGACGAGCATGATCACCTGCTTCATTCGCTACGAGATCGAACCCGGATCGGACGGCGCTTTCGAGACCTACGCCCGCGCCTGGGGCGAGGCGATTCCACGCTGCGGCGCCGATCTGATCGGCTACTTCGGCCCCCACGAGGGCTCGGCGACGATGGCCTACGGCGTCTACTCGCTCGACAGCCTCGCGGCCTACGAAGCCTATCGCGCCCGCCTGCGCGAAGACCCTGCGGCTCGCGCCAACTTCGACTTCGCCCGCCGCGAGCGTTTCATCCGCCACGAAGACCGCACCTTCCTGCGCCTCGTCTCGGCGCCTCACAGTCCTGTGCGGCGCTGATCGCGGGGTGCGCATGACAAAGCGCAAATATGACATAGGCCGTCTTAACCACGGAGGACACGGAGGAACACGGAGGGGATAGATGGCGAGGCGAATGGCGTTTCGACTTGTTTTAATGCCGGCCAAAGGCCGGCGATTCAGCTTCGTCGCCTCTACGATTTTGGAGCGGCTCACGACCTCCGCGCCCTCCGCGTCCTCCGTGTCTCCGTGGTTGCTACGCGGTCGGCCTCATCAGCTCCCCGCGACGAGGACGTACCGTAGGCGGGTGACGATCGCGCCGGCCCAGGTTTCTCCCACCACCTCGCCGTCCTCCACGAATCCCGCGCCAAGCGCGACCCCGCGGGAGGCGTGGTTGTCGGGATCGATGTGGGCCTCGATCGATCGGATCTCGGCCATGCTCTCGAACGCCGCCCGGCACAGCAGGCGTGCAGCCCGGCCGGCGAGTCCCTGGCGCCGATACGTGGGAAACACCCACCAGGAGATGTGCGCCCGCTCGACTTCCGGTCGTTGCAACTCGCACCCGCCCGCAAGTACCCCATCGGCTATCCGTACCGCGTAGGCGAGCTGCGGGCCGCCCGCGGCGCGATAGTCGATCCAGCGGGCCATCGCCGCACGCGCCTGCTCCACGGGCTTTGGCGTGTGCGGGTCCGGGTCGTCGAAACGGCGGCGCATCTCCGCGTCCTCGCCGAGCCAATGCGCCGTCGCGTCGTCGAGGGTGAAGGCGTCAAGGCGCACGACGCCGTCGCCAATCTCCGGCGGCAGGTCGATCCGCGTGTTCATGGCGCTGTTCCCCCTCCCGCCGCGTCAGATCGCGGTCTGGTATCTCGGCTGATAGATCATCAGCCCCGATCCGTCGGGCAAGCTCAGCGTGCTCGCCACGCCCCAGCCGAGATCCCTGGCCGCACTGGCCTCCACGCCCTTTGCCGCCAGGGTCTTGAGGGTCGCCTCGAGGTCGTCGCACATCAGGCTGACGTCCCAGCTGCCCTCGCCCTCTATCGGATGGCTGGCCATCTCGGCCGCTGGAGCCTTGAAGATCAACCACCCCTCTCCCGCCTCGACGTGGGGGAATTCGAGGACGTCGCGCATGAACGCGCGCACCGCTTCGGCCTTGGGGCTGTACATCATCACGTGGATGCCGGTGATCATGGCGGTCTCCTCGTCCAGGACGGAGGAAACCGTACACTGACGGGGGCGGATGCGGCTATGTCCGGCTGAAGCCGTCCGCGCTCCAGCCTTCGCTGCCCACGCCGTGGTGGACCACGAAGAGGCTATCGGGGTCGTAGCGCCGCTTGATGCGGGCCAGGCGCGGATAGTGGACGCCCCAGGCCCGCTCCTGCCAGTCGGGCATGAAGAAGTCGCACTCGGAGAGGTAGCAGCCGGCGCCGGGGCAGGCCTGGCGCAGGGCCGCGTCTGCGAGGGCGATCTGTTTGGCGGAGGCCCGGGCGATCGCGTCATTGGGGCCTGGGAAGGGCGCATAGACGGTGGGGCCGAGGCCTCCGATGATCGCCAGGGCGAAGGCGTCGAGGACTTCGGGATTCATCGACGTGTCACGGCTGGCCGCGAGGGTCTCAGGCGATGCGCCTGCCAGGCCCTTGTTGATGTGGAGGGATATGTCCCGATGCCGGCTGCCTTCGAACCAGGCGTTCGCCAGGCGCGCTGGTCCGTCGCCATTTAGCAGGCTCGCAGGCAGCCAGGTCGAGGCGAAGCCGTACCAGAACGCCGCCGCCTGGGCGCCATCGCCTGTCGACCAGAAATCGCCAGGTCGGGCCCCAGGCCGCGAATCGTGGGTGACGGCGCCGTAACGGGTCTGGAAGTCGGAGTCCCAGAACAGGCGCGCCGGGAAGGCTACGACCAACAGGGGAGATGTGACCTTGTAGTCATCCGGGTGGTCGCGAACGAACTCTGCCAGCGGGGCCCAGGCCGCGCGCGCAGGGGCGGAGGCAAGGCCCTGGAACACCATTTCCACCGAGAAGATGTTGCCCGGCCGTGCATGGACCTGCTCGCCCCAGTGCTCGTTGAAGAGATTGGCGGCGTAGACTTCGAGGAACCGCTGCAGCAGGCGCCGGTAGGCTTCGTCGCTGGTGGCGCGGACGGTCCAGCTCGCGCTTCCGAAGTTTGCCGGCAGGTCGTGCGTGGCCAGGGTGAAGCGGGTGACGATACCGAAGGTCCCGCCGCCGCCGCCCTTGAGGGCCCAGAAGAGGTCCGGGTCGTTGGCGCGGTTGACGATGCGCACCTTGCCGTCCGCCGTGACGACCTCCGCCTCCAGCAGACTCGCTGCGGCCAGCCCCCACCCCTTCGAGAAGCTGCCAAAGCCGCCGCCGGTGACGTGGCCGCCCACGCCCACCGTCGTGCAGCCACCGCCCTGGACGTACCGTCCGAGCTCCCCCGTCACCTTCTGATAGGCGTGCAGCCAGATGCAGCCGCCTCCCAGCGTCACCGCTGGAACCGGCGCATCGCTCGTTCCCGAGGGGGTGAAGCCCTCGTGGACCACGATCTGGTCCATCGGACGCAGCCAGACCAGCAGAGAGTCCGGCGCGCACGAGCCGCCCATGTAGCTGTGACCGCCGCCGCGCACGACCAGCCGCAGGCGTCGGTTGCGGGCGAAGCGGACTGCGGCGGCCACGTCGGCCGCGCTCTCGGCCTTCACCACATAGGCGCTGGGCGCCGAACGCCAGCCGTCGATCCAGCCCGACAGCTGGGTGTAGGCGGGCTCGTCGCGCAGCCAGAACTGGTTGGCGAAGTCCGCCTTCGCCTGCGCCTCGTCGAGGTTGGGCAGGCTCACCGGTTCGAGCCGGCCGCCGACTGCGCTCTTCAGCGCCGCCCACGCCTCATCGGAGGGCCAGCCAACGCTCCCGGGCCGCACGCGCTGACTGGGCGCGGCGAGGCCGGACGAGGGCAGGGCGGCCGCGGCTGGCGCGGCGGCGATCGTGGAGAGAAGTTCACGGCGGTTGGGGCCGGAGACAGTGATCATCGGCGTCATCCTGCGGTAGGAACTGAGCCGAGATGACCACTCCCGCCGAGCGACAACCAGAGCCTCGGGCCATCCGGCCAGCGGCGCGGGACGTCCGGCGAGCGTCGGTGACGAGCGGCGCGCCAGGCGGGACGAACGGCTTCGCGGATCTGATCCTCGCACTCCCGATCATCGTGGTCCTGCTGCTCGTGGTGTGCACGGTCAACGTCCTCTCCGTCCTGCATGACGCCAGCCGCGCCGGGCTGGCGCTGCAGGCATGGGAGCCGATCGTCTGGGAGGGGACCAGCGCGGTAGCCGACCTGATTGGATGCCTGGCGATCTGGGCCGCCGTCCGGATGGCGCCGCCCACCGGGCGATGGATACGGTTTGGCGCAATCCACATCGTGGGCTCGCTGGTCTATAGCGGGATCCACATCGGCGGCATGGTGGCCCTGCGCACGATGATCTACGCCCTCGCCGGCCACCACTACGACTTCACGGCGAGCGACGTCCTCTACGAGTACCGCAAGGACGTGCTGTCCTACGTCGGTTTCGCCTCCATCTTCTGGTTTGTCCCGCTCCGGGCCTTCTTGCGCGCCGCGCCCGCCCCTGCGCCGGCAACCAAGGTCGAGGTGTTCGAGATCGCCGAGGGTGCGCGACTGCTGCGGGTGCCGGTGGACGATATCATCGCCGTACGCGCGGCCGGCAACTATGTGGAGTTCTTGCTCAGCGACGGGCGCCGTCCGCTGATGCGCGCCCCGTTAATCGAGGTCGAAGGGGCGTTGGCGCCCAGCGGCTTCCTTCGCACCCATCGCTCCTGGGTGGTCAATCCCGCCCGTGTCCGCGCCCTCGAACCGGCCGGCTCTGGCGACTACCAGCTCTCCCTCGACGGCGGCGAGATGGCCCCGGTCAGCCGGCGCTTCCCGAAGGCGCTGGAGCGGCTTCGGGGCGGGCCTCGAGTGTCAGCTGAGTCTGAGTGACTGGATCGGCGATGTCCCCGGGTGAGCTGGTGCGAGCGTTCTACGACGAGGTCTGGAACCGCGACGACGCCGCGCGGGCGCGCGAACTGCTCGACCCGGCGTTTCGCTTCCGCGGCTCCCTAGGCCAGGAGCGGAACGGTCCCGACGGCTTCATCGCCTACATGCGCGAGGTGCATGCGGCCCTGGCCGACTACCGCTGCACGATCGAGGATCTCGTCGAGGGCGATGGCCGTGCAGCCGCGAGGGCCCGCTTCGAGGGCGTCCACCGCGGCGATCTCCTGGGATTCGCTCCGACAGGCCGCCGCGTCGCCTGGACCGGCGCCGCCTTCTTCACCGTCGCCGAAGGCCGCCTCTCCGACGTCTGGGTCATTGGCGATCTCGACTCACTGCGGAGGCAGCTCGCCGAGCCGACGCAGAAGGTCGAATAGGTGCGCCGGCGTCCCGCCGGCTCTTCCGAGCCGGATCCGCCGCCAGGCGTGGTTGGGCGAAAAAGTAAGAGCCGGCGGGACGCCGGCGCACCGGGACCTTGGTCGGCCTAGTCCTTCGCGCGCTCGACGTACGAACCATCGGCCGTCATCACGACGATCTTGGTGCCGGCCGTCAGGTAGGGCGGGATCATGGTGCGCACGCCGTTGGAGAGCATGGCGGGTTTGTAGGAGCCGGACGCGGTCTGGCCCTTCACGACCGGCTCGGTGTCGACGATCTCCAGCGTGGCGCGGGTCGGCAGCTCGATGGCGATCGGCACGTCGTTGTGCAGCGACAGGGTGACGGTCATGCCGTCCTGCAGATAGGCCGCGGAGTCGCCGACCATGTCGGTCGATACGGTGACCTGGTCGTAGTTTTCGGGGTTCATGAAGTGGAACCCATCGCCGTCGGAATAGAGGAAGTTGAAGTCCCGCTCGTCGACAAAGGCGCGCTCCACCTGCTCGGTCGTGCGGTAGCGCTCGGACACCTTCACGCCGTCGGCGATGCGGCGCATGTCGAGCTGGGTCACCGGCGTGCCCTTGCCCGGGTGGATGTTTTCCATGCTGAGCACGACATAGAGCCTGCTGTCGATGTCCACGACGGAGCCCTTGCGGAGCGAGCTGGCGGCGACCTTGACCAATGAAACCTCGATGATGCGGTGACGCTTGGGGCGTCCAGAGCGCCCGGGATACCGCAAAGGCATGAGCGCCTCCACCCCCTGGCCCTGGGGAGCGCTGCGTCCGAAAAGCGCCAGACAGGCTTGGCGGCGATGCGAGAGGCTGCCCCCAATGGATCGTGCGACCGGCTGACAGCGCCGGCAGCCAGGCGATGAGGTCTCAATGAGTGTGGAAGCCGCCGTCCTGGCGCGCGCCTGCCGGCACGCCGTGGAGTACCTTGAGGGACTGGACAACCGGCCGGTCGCCCCGACGGCAAGCCTCGCCGTCCTGCGCGAGCGGCTCGGTGTTCCCCTGTCGGCCGCGCCCACGCCTGCCGAGACGGTGATCGAGGAACTGGCGGCCGCGACGGCCGGAGGCCAGCTGGGGTCGGCGAGCGGCCGCTTCTTCGCCTGGGTGATCGGCGGCGCCTTGCCTTCGGCGCTCGCCGCCGACTGGCTGGCCTCCGCCTGGGACGTGAACGCCGCCCTCTACGCTTGCGGCCCCGCGGCGGCGGTGGTCGAGGAGGTCGCCGGGGCGTGGGTGAAGGACGTGCTGGGCCTGCCCAAGGACGTGTCGTTCGCTTTCACGACCGGTTGCCAGATCGCGCACATGACCTGTCTGGCGGCGGCCCGTCACGCCGTCCTGCGCGACGTCGGGTGGGATGTAGAGGCCGGAGGTCTCGCCGGCGCGCCGCCTATTCGCGTGTTGGCGAATGACCAACGCCATGGCTCGATCGAGCGCGCCCTGCGGTTTCTGGGCCTGGGGACGCGCGCCCTGCAGCCGCTGCCGACGGGCAAGGGCGGTCGGCTCGACGCCCCGACGCTCGCAACGGCTCTAGGCGCGGGAAGCTGGCCGACGATCCTGGTGCTGGACGCCGGGGACCTCAACATCGGCGCCGTCGATCCCTTCAGCGATCTGATTCCGATGGCCAAGGCCGCGGGCGCCTGGGTGCATGTGGACGGCGCATTCGGACTGTGGGCGCGGGCGAGCAGGCGCCACGCCCATCTCCTCGATGGCGTGGAGCTCGCCGACTCCTGGTCGACCGACGCCCACAAGTGGCTGAACACGCCCCAGGATTGCGGCCTGGCCTTCGTTCGTGATCGCGAGGCTCACCGGGCGTCGATGACACTCAGCGCCGACTATATCTCCTCCGATGGGGAGGCTCGCGATCAGATCGACTGGACGCCCGAGTGGACCCGCCGGGCCCGCGGCTACGCGGTATATGCGGCGCTGCGCGAGCTTGGGCGCGACGGCCTGGCCGACCTGATCGAGCGCTGCTGCGCGCATGCCCGCGGCTTGGCTCATGGCATTGCGGCGCTGCCAGGGGCGGAGCTGGTGGCCGCCCCCACGCTCAACCAGGGTCTCGTCCGCTTCCCGGCGCCGTCACCTGCCACGGCGCGCGACCACGACCTGCGCACGGACGCCGTGATCGCCGCCATCAACGCCACAGGCGAGGCGTTCTTCAGCGGTACGACCTGGCAGGGCCGGCGGGCGATGCGCATCAGTGTCTGCAACTGGCGCACCAGCGACGCCGACGTCGCTCGCACCCTAAAGGCGGTCGACAGCGTCCTTCGAACCGAGCCAGCCTCCGCCGGCGCAACCTAGGCTTGCGAGGCCAGAGGAGCCCCGATAGCCCAAGGCCATGAGCGCAACCACTCCCTCCGTTGGCGCACCCTGGCGTGGCGCGGAGAGCCACGCGCGGCGTCGGGGCTTTCTGGCGGGCCGCAATGCATTGACCCAGGCCGTGAGGGGTTGGTTTGAGGCTCAAGGCTTCACTGAGGTGGAGACTGCCGCCCTGCAGGTCTCGCCCGGAAACGAGGCCCACCTGCACGCCTTCTCCACGCTCGCGATCGGTACGGACGGCGCCTCGTGCGAGCTGCACCTGCGCACCTCGCCGGAGTTCGCGTGCAAGACCTTGCTGGCCGCGGGTGAGCGGCGGATCTTCGAGCTGGCCAGGGTCTGGCGCAACCGCGAGCGCGGGCCGCTGCACCATCCCGAGTTCACCATGCTCGAGTGGTACCGGGCCGAGGAGCCGTACGAGGCGCTGATGGCGGACTGTGCCGGCATGCTCGTCCTGGCGGCGCGGACGACCGGGCGCGAGACGTTCGAGTGGCGCGGCAAGTCGATGGATCCCTTCGCCGAGCCGGAGCGTGTGACGGTGGCCCAGGCCTTCTCCGACCGCGCGGGGATCGACCTGCTGGCGAGCATGGCGCCGGATGGGACCACCGATCGCGACGCTTTGGCCGCGACGGCGCGGACGGCTGGGATTCGTGTGGCGCAGGACGACACCTGGGCCGACGTCTTCTCCCGCGTCATCGTCGAGCGGGTCGAGCCGACGCTTGGGATCGGACGGGCGACGATCCTCTGCGAGTATCCCATCGCAGAGGCGGCGCTGGCGCGTCCGGCGCCGCACGATCCGCGAGTGGCCGAGCGGTTCGAGCTCTATGCCTGCGGCGTGGAGCTGGCCAACGCCTTCGGCGAGCTCACCGACCCCGCCGAACAGCGCCGGCGGTTCGAGTCCGAGATGGCGGAGATGCGCCGCGTCTACGGGACCGCTTATCCGATCGACGAGGACTTCCTCGAGGCCCTCGCCCACATGCCGCCAGCCAGCGGCGCGGCCCTCGGCTTCGATCGCCTGGCGCTTCTGGCGACCGGCGCCAGCCGCATCGAGGAAGTGATGTGGTCGACCGTGGCCGACATCTCGTGAGCGGCGACGGTTGCAGTCTAACTCCGCGCGGGGCAGAGGCGCGGCGCATGAGCGAGACGACCACCCTGGCCGGCCCGGCGGCCCTGGCGCGCGCGGGCCTCGTCGCGCCCGAGCGGTTGGCGGCGTTGGAGGCGGTCGCCGCTCGCTACGCCGTCGCCGTCACGCCCGCCAGCGCCGCCCTGATCGACCCAACCGATCCCGCCGACCCCATCGGCCTGCAATTCCTGCCGCAGGAAGCGGAGCTGCGCACCGCGCCGGACGAGGCGGCCGATCCGATCGGCGACCTGGCCAAGAGCCCGGTGGAAGGGATCGTCCACCGTTATCCCGATCGGGTGCTGCTGATGCCGACCCGCGTCTGCGCCAGCTACTGCCGGTTCTGCTTCCGCCGCGAGCGCGTCGGGCCGGGCAGGGGGGCGAGCCTGACACCGGCCGAACTGGATGCGGCCCTGGCCTACATCGTCGAGCGTCCGCAGATCTGGGAAGTGATCCTCACCGGCGGCGATCCTCTGGTGCTCTCCGCCCGACGCCTGGCCGCGCTGATGAGCCGGCTAGGCGAGATCGAGCATGTGAAGGTGGTCCGCCTGCACACCCGCGTTCCCGCAGTCGCGCCCGAGCGGGTGGCCGGCGCACTGGTCTCGGCCCTGAAGCGCAGCGGCAAGGCGGTCTATGTCGCTCTCCACGCCAACCATCCGCGGGAGCTGACGGCCGAGGCGCGCGCCGCCTGCGCCCGGCTGATCGACGCCGGTATCCCAATGCTCAGCCAGAGCGTGCTTCTGCGGGGGGTGAACGACGATCCGCAGGTGCTGGCCGAGCTCATGCGCGCCTTTGTCGAGACGCGCATCCGCCCCTACTACCTGCACCACGGCGACCCCGCGCCGGGCACGTCCCATCTGCGCCTGACCCTGGAAGAGGGGCAGGCTCTGGTCCGCACCTTGCGCGGTCGCGTCTCCGGCCTCGCCCAGCCGACCTTCGTCCTCGACATCCCTGGCGGCCACGGCAAGGTCCCAGTGGGACCGGCCTATCTGTCGGAGGACGGACGCCGGGTGGAAGACCCGTGGGGCGAGCCACACGCCCTGGACGGGTGAGGGAGGTTCGGCGCTAAACTCCCGGTACACAAGGATGACAGGGAGAACGCCATGAGCCTGGCCGAACGGCTGCCGGAGGCGACCGAGGATCTTGCGAGGGCGAAGTCCGACCTCGACTCCCACGGCTATTGCGTGATCCCGGGAATCCTTTCTCGCGCTGAAATCGCCGCTCTGAAGAGTCGTCTTGTCGAACAGGCGGAAGGGGAGCGGGCGAGGGGAGTCGCGTTCCACGACGGCGGCGCGGGCCGGCCCAACCAGCGGGTCTGGATGCTGCTCAACAAGGGCCGGGTGTTCCGCGACCTGATGCTACATCCGATCGTGGAGGCCCTGATGGGTCACGTGCTGGGGCAGGATTTCCTGGTCTCAAGCTTCACCGCCAACATCGCCCACTCCGGGGGTGAGCCGATGGTCCTGCACACCGACCAGGGTTACGTCGGTTTCTGGACTCCGAAACCGGTGGTGGCGAACATCGCCTGGATGCTCGACGACTTCAGCGACGAGAATGGCGGCACGCGGCTTGTTCCCGGCAGCCACCTCGATTCCACGGCGACGCCGAGGTCCTCGTCCTACGTTCCCGACCAGCCCGCAAACATGCCCACGCCCGAGGACACCATCGCCGCGGAGGGCTCGGCGGGATCGATCCTCTGTTTCGACGGGCGGATCTGGCACGGCACGGGAGCCAACCGCACGGACCGGCCTCGCCACGCCCTGCTGAGCTACCACTGCCGGCCGTTCGTGCGGCAGCAGGAGAACTTCACCCTGGGCCTCGACCCGGCGATCCGCGTAGGCGAGCGGCCAGCCCTGCTGAACCGGCTGGGTTTCGCGACCTGGGCCGGTCTCGGGCGGGTGGAGAGCCCGCGGCCTACGACGCCCCTCTTCGTCACGCCGGGCGCCGTGGGCGAGCTACGCGCGGACGGATCGCCAGTCGCCGCGGCCTAGTGGTCAAAATCTAGCGCTTGGTCCGGCCTGCCGATGGCCCGGCCTCCCGCCCCCCTTCACCCGTCATCCCGGACGAGCGCTCGAAGAGAGCGCGAAGATCCGGGACCCAGCATCCCGCACCTCACCGCCGCGCTCTAAGGACGCTGCGGAGAGATCACGCCGTGCGTCACCCGCGGTGTCGAGGCCGTGGATGCTGGGTCCCGGATCTGCGTGCGCTCTGCGCACTCCGTCCGGGATGACGGATATTGGGGTGGGTCGGAGCGCACAACGTCCAAGCGCTGGATTTCGTCCACTAGTCCCGCCCCGGCTCGACCAGGATCTTCACGTGGTCCTCGGGAGAGGCGAGGGCTTCGAACGCCCCAGCGACGCCCGAGAGCCCGACCTTCCCGGTGAGGATCGGCGCTGGGTCTATGCGGCCTTCGGCGAGGTCCGCCAGGGTGGCCGCGAACTCCTCAGGCGTGTAGCCGAGGACGAATTCCAGGCTGAGCTCCTTGGTGACCGCCAGGGAGGGTTCGATCCGGTCGGTCTCCATGCACACGCCGGCGACCACGACCTTCGCCCCGGGCGGGCAGCCCTCGACGACGCTCTCGAGCACGCCCGGCGCGCCGACGCATTCGAACACCACCGGGCGCGCCCACGACTTGCCGGACATGCGCGCGAGCCGGACGGCTGTGCTTGTGGCCGGGACGCCGAAGTCGGCCCACCGCGCGTTAGGCGACTCCGTCGCAGGATCGATCACCACGTCCGCACCCATGGCCTCGGCGGCCTTGCGGCGGCGGGGCGAATAGTCGGCGGCCACGACCGGGCCGTGCCCGCGGGCCTTGAGAGAGGCGATCACCGCAAGGCCCACCGGCCCGCAGCCGATCACCAGGGCGATGCTGTCCGTGTCCATCTGCGCCTTGGCCACCGCGTGCGCGCCAACTGAGAAGGGTTCGGTCGTCGCGGCATGCTCGGCCGGGAGGCCGTTGGGGACCTCCAGCAGCATCATAT
This sequence comes from Caulobacteraceae bacterium, assembly GCA_035483335.1. Classification (GTDB taxonomy): domain Bacteria; phylum Pseudomonadota; class Alphaproteobacteria; order Caulobacterales; family Caulobacteraceae; genus Acaudatibacter. The sequence continues at coordinate 27,081 of DATHPX010000101.1, forward strand.
CGCTCAGAACCATTCGCTCGGCGAAGCCACCCGGGTGGAC
>DATHPX010000102.1:0-10934 GCA_035483335.1 Caulobacteraceae bacterium
GCCTGGGGCCTCGGATGGGGTGTCGAGGGCGACACCGGCGTCTTCTTCCACTGGGGATCCAATCCCGGCTTCAAGTCGTTCGCGATTGGGTCCGTCCCGGACGCGTCCGCGCTCATAGTCCTCTCCACAGGGCCGACTGAACTGGCGCTAGGACCTGACCTGGCGCGGATGCTCCTGCCGGGTCCTCGGCCGTGCCTGGACTGGTTCGGCGTGTAGCAGCGAGCGCTTCTTTGGCGCATTCGAACGCCGTGCTCTGATGACCTTCGTCAGACGTTGCTGACGCCGCCGTCGACGACCATGTCGGAGCCCGTCATGAACGAGCTCTCGTCCGAGGCAAGGAAGAGGGCGGCCGCGGCCAGCTCATCGGGATGCGCGAGCCTCAGCATCGGCGTGTAGGCGGCATAGCCCCGACGGATCTCGGCGGCCTCCTGGGGCGTGGTCGCCTGCGAGTCCAGCATCGGCGTGTCGACGACGCCCGGGCTCAGTGTGTTCACGCGGATGCCGCTGTCTTTGAACTCGGCCGCCCAGGTCCGGGAATACGAGCGCAGCGCCGCCTTGGTCGCCGCATAGGTCGAGTGGTTGGCCAGGCCCATGTAGTGCATGGCCGAGGAGACGAGGATGATCGATCCTCCGCATCCCATCATGGGCAGCATCCTCTGCACGAGGAACAGGGGCGCCTTGGCGTTCACGGCGAAGGTGCGGTCGTAGTGGTCCTCCGTGATCTTGGGCAGCGGCGCCTGTTCGACCAGGGCGGCGTTGGAAACGACCACGTCAACCTTGCCCTTGGCGCTGCGGACAGCGTCGGCGACGCGGTCGAGGTCCTCGAGCCTGGACGCGTCGGCCTGGATGGCGGCGACGGTGTCGCCGACGACCCGCACGGCCTCGTCGAGCGCGTCCCGACGCCGACCGAAGATGAAGACGTACGCGCCCTCCTTCACAAAACGCTGGGCGATGGCGAACCCAATGCCGCTCGTGCCACCGCTGATGACCGCAACCTTGCCTTGCAGTCTCGACATGATTGGTCCTTCCGGGCCGCTGCCTTCGAGGGCTGCGAGATAGGTCCGCCCGCATGAGGCGCTCAGTGTGGAAGTCCGCATAGTGGTGGTGCGTTTTTCGACCGGTAGCGGATCGGCCGCCGCGCCATGTGTGGACGAGATTGAAAGAGCGCCGAAGGCGCTGTGAACCGCTGATAGACGCTCCGATCGCTCGCATCGAAGCCCCGACCTCGACGCCTCAGTTCGTGTGGTTCGTGAGGTTCGTGGTTTAAGCCTATCGCGCCGCGTCTGCTCGTTCGCGGAAGGGGTCAGCCACAAACCTCACGAACCACACGGACGTCAGCGCCGCCGCTACACGAAGTCTTCAACTCGCCGATGGGGCGAGGTCTGATCGCGCCTTTGGCGCCGTCGGGGTGTGCTAAGCGGGAAGCGGAATAGTAAGCGGGGTTAGCACGTGTCCGAAGTCCTTGTTCCAGCCGAGGTTGTCCGCCGCGCCGATGAGTTCCGTGGGCGGTCGGATGCGATCGCCGTCGTCCCCAAGCGGACCGCACATGTCGTGGTCGACCTGCAGCTGGGATTCATGGCCGAGGGTGCGTTGGCGGAAGTTCCCGCGGCGCGGGGGATCGTGCCGGCGGTGAACCGCCTCTCGCGAGCCGTGCGGGCGGCGGGCGGGATCAATGTGTTCCTGCGCATGACAGTCGATCTTCACGAGCCGCACTACTGGACCTCTCTGTTCGATCGCATGAGCGCCGAGGCGACGGCGGCCTGGGCCGAGGCTTTCGGGCGGGGAGGGACGCAACACGCCCTATGGCCGCAGCTGGAGGTGGCCGAGGGCGACCTCGTGCTCGACAAGACCCGCTACAGCGCCTTCATCCCCGGCGCGAGTTTACTGGACCAGACGCTGCGGGCCCGCGGGATCGACACGCTCATCGTCACGGGCACGCTCACCAACTGCTGCTGCGAGTCCACCATCCGCGACGCCATGCAGATGGGTTATCGCGTGATCTTCGTCGCCGACGCGGCGGCGGCCCAGGACGAGACGGCCCAGGCGGCGACGATCTCCAACCTCGTCAGCCTCTACTTCGCCGACGTCTGTAGCGTGGACGAGGCCATCGCCCGCCTTGGCGTCTCGGCGACGGTCTGAAACTCGTCCAGGATCGCTCTCAGCATCAGGGCGTTGGCCGTGGCGGCGCCCGAAGCGGTGTTGTCGAAGATGCACCAGACCTCCTGCGCCCCCACACGCGAGAGACGCGCCGCCAGGGCCGCGAGGGCCTCGGGCGGGTAGGCGGAAAAATAGATCCGCGGCGAGCCGTGCAGCCGCCAATAGCCGAGGCCACGCCAACCGCCGGGATCCCCTGCGCCTGGATGCCGCGCCGGGTCGGCGGCGACCCTGGCGATCCTGCGCACCTCCATCCAGGCGTCGACCTGGGCCGTGAACCAGCTCGCATGCCGAGGCTCGCAGCAGAGGAGGCGCTCCCCGTCTCCCGCAAGCCGTGCGAATACGCGCTCCGCCAAAGCAGCATCGAAAGGCAGGCTCGGCGGCAACTGCAGCAGCAATGGGCCGAGCGTCGCGCCCAGGGCTTCGACCTGGTCGAGGAAGGCGTCAACGAGTTCGTCGCAGTCCGCCAGTCGCGCCTGATGGCTGATCGTCCGTGGAACCTTCACCGAGAAGCGGAATCCGGCCGGGACGGCGTCGGCCCAGCGCTCGAGGGTCGCCGGCCTATGCGCGCTGTAGAAGGTTGAGTTGATCTCCACGGCGTCGAAGACTTCAGCGTAGCGCTCGAGATTGCTGCCGCCGGCGGGGAACCGATCGCGGACTGCACCCGGAATGCTCCACCCAGCCGTGCCGATCCTCGGGTCCATCTACGCTGAACGAGAATCACGCGGCTTGGCTTCGCTCTTCGTCCGGAAGCGTTACGCAAGATTCCGTGCGCGGATGCGGTGGCGGCCCGGACGGTCGCTAAGCGCCCTCCATTAGCGACCCAATCCGCTCTGCATCCGCCGTCGTGGCCGGGTTGTAGACCAGCAGCATGAGGTCCGGCCGGCCGTCCACCGCGAACGCCGAGAGCTCGAAGCTGATCGGGCCCAGGACCGGGTGGCGGATGTGCTTGACGCCTTCGTGGTGGGCGGCTCCGAGGATCTCGTTGTCGCGCCACATCGCCCTGAACTCGGGGCTCGCGGCGCAAAGCTCCTCGACCAGGGGCTCCACGTCCTCCACGGCGCCCGCGCGGGCCGCATCCAGGCGGAACGCCCCGACGACCAGCCGCGCGACGCTGTCCCAGTCGTAGTGCGCGGCGCGAGCGCGCGGGTCGAGAAAGACGAAGCGCAGCATGTTCCGCTGCGCAGGCTCGAGCGAGCCGTAGTCCATCAGCAGGACGGTGGCCGCGCGGTTCCAGGCGATCACGTCCCAGGTCGCCGTCCGGATCAGCGCTGGGCTGGGATCGAGGGCGTCCAGCACGCGCTGCAGCCGCGGCGTGACGCCTTCGGTCTTGCGATAGCGCGCCTCCGGCGGCCGGCCGAGGCCCAGCAGGAACAGATGCTCGCGTTCGCGGTCGGTGAGCATGAGGGCGCGGGCGATCCGGTCAAGCACGTCGGCCGAGGGCGCTCCGCCGCGCCCCTGTTCGAGCCAGGCGTACCAGGTCGGGCTGATGTGGGCCCTCTGCGCCACCTCTTCGCGGCGCAGGCCGGGCGTGCGGCGCCGCTCGGCGGGGAAGCCGAAGGCCGCGGGATCGAGCTTCGTGCGACGGTCCCTCAGATAGGTTCCGAGCACGTTCTCCTGGGTTGCAAGCTCGCTCATCCAGTTATCTATCTTAATATGATGATCTCACGACTTTACCAGGATAGACGATAAGTCCGATCCTGTCTCTGCAAGACACGGAGATTTATGGATGCGCGTATTCCTGACCGGAGCGACGGGGTTCATCGGCTCGGTGATCGTCGAGGAGCTGACGGCGGCCGGCCATCAGGTGATGGGACTGGCCCGCAGCGACGATGCCGCGAGGGCCCTGGAGGCCCGAGGGGTTACGGTGCGGCGGGGCGAAGTTGCAGATACGGGAGGCCTCGCCGAAGCCGCCCGCGCCAGCGATGGCGTGATCCACTGCGCGTTTGGCCACGACTTCTCGAAATACATGGAGGCGGGGGAGGCAGATCTGCGCGCGGTCTCGGCGATGGCGGACGCCCTGGCTGGAACCGGAAAGCCGCTCGTCGTCACTTCCGGCATGACGGCCAGCACGCCCGGACGCCCAACGACCGAAGCAGACCCTGCCCAGACTGAGGGCTTCGCCACCGTTCGCGGCCGTCCCGAAGACCGCGCCCTGTCCGCAAGCCAGGAGAACGTCCGATCGATGGTCGTCCGCCTGCCGCCGTCGGTTCACGACCGGGGGCAGCAGGGGTTGGTGACCCTACTGACCGGCATTGCACAGCAGACCGGCGTCTTCGCCTATGTGGGCGAAGGCGCCAATCGCTGGCCGGCCGTCCACCGCCGCGACGCTGCGCGCCTGTTTCGTCTCGCCCTTGAGCGCGGTCATCCCGGCGAGCGATTCCACGCCGTGTCGGAGGAGGGCGTGACCCTGCGCGCCATCGCCGAAGCCATCGGCCAGAAGCTCGGCGTCCCGACCCGCAGCCTGGACGCCGGCGAAGCGGCCGCTCACTTCGGCTGGCTCGCCCTGCCCGCGTCGAACGACATGCCCGCTTCGAGCGCCATGAGCCAGGAAAGCGTTGGCTGGCGCCCAACCCACCCGGGTCTGCTGGAGGGGCTACGCGGCGACTATCTTAGCTGAGGCGGAAAACGGCGAGGCGGCGGCTACTCGAACCACGCCGGCGAGGGCGCCGGCGCTCCGTGTTCCCGCGCCACACGCCTCGGCCGTCATCCATATTGCAAGGCTTACCCGGAGCGCCGGCGCCCTCGCCGGCGAACGGCCTCTCCGCGCTCCTCGGGGGCGTAGAGGTCCACCTCAGCGAGGCGGCGTCCCGCTTGCCGCCGGCGCGGCTTGCGGCGCCTGCTCAAGCTGTTCTGCGTGTTTCGCCAGCAGCACTGGTGCGGTCTGTGAAGCCGCGACCGGTTTCGACCACGGATTCATGGCGACGCAGATCCCGCTCAGGTCGCCACATTGCCGAACCTCGCCGGTGTTGCTGTCCATGACGACGATGATCTGGTCGTCGTCGCCTAACCGCGATCAGGCAGGGTCCTTCGGCTGATCCGCATGAGCAATCTGGGTCCACACCGGACCCGGCGTGTAGTGGCCAACCCCGACGTATCGGCCGTGCCCCGCTGCTCCAATCTGATCGAACGGGCCCTTCTGGCGCCCGGACAGCGTCAACGCCGACAGAGCGGCGATTCCTGCAACCAGCCTCATCTTTCGACCCCCTGAGAAACGAGCGTAACTAGCGCGAACGCGTGACGGTTTTCATGCCGCCCGGCGGCGGTTCCGCGCCATTTCGCTGCGACCTAGGCCAAGCGGTCCGCGAGCTGTTCCAGCAGGCGCCGGAGGCGGACCATCTGGGTCCGGCCGATCAGTTCGCCGAACTCAGCTTCCATTTCGGCGCTGAGCTTGACCATAGCCTCTCCGGCGGCGCGGCCCTTGTTGGTCAGCCGCACGCGCTTGGCCCGTCCGTCGGTCGGATCGGGTGTTTGAGCGACATAGCCGGCCGCCTCCAGGCTGTCGGCGAGATAGCTCATGCTTTGCTTGGTCATCTGGGCGCGCTGGGCCAGGTCGCTGACCCGCGAGCCATCCTCGGCGATATTGCGGAGCAGGCTGGAATGAGCGGGCCGGATGTCAGGGAAGCCGACCTCGGCCATCTGCGCGTAGACGCGGGCGCGCATCCTTTCCTCGACCACCCGCAACAGGCCGCCCATCGTCCTTCGCCGCCAGGTGATGTTGGTCGGTTCCATGTCGCAAGTCTTGACATTAGACAGTCACGCTGTCTATTATCGACAGATATTCTGTCTAATGGGGGTTGGAAATGTCGCAGGCCATCATCGTCGACGAGAAGGACGTAAGACCGTTGAACGTGGTCGGCGAGAAGATCACCGTACTCGCCTCGAGCGCCCAGACGGGAAGCTATGAGGTCTTCCATCAGGCGGGAGCCGGGGGCAGTGGGCCCCCGCCCCACAGCCATCCCTGGGACGAGGCCTTCTTTGTCACGCGCGGAGAGATCGCATTCGGCGTCGGCGAGGTGACGACCGCGGGTCGGCCTGGGACCTTCGTGCACGTACCCGCTGGCGTGACGCACTGGTTTCGGTTCGGCGCCGGCGGCGGGACAATGGTGTCGGTGGCCTCCGGCGGAAACGCTTCGCGCATGTTCACGGAATTCGATCGCGAGATCTCGCCTGAGCAGCCGGATCTGGCCAAGCTGGTCGACATCGCCGCACGGCACGGCGCGGACATTCCGGCGCCGCCTCATTGATTTCGGACCGCGACCCTCAAGTCGCGGGCGATCAAGCCCAACCCGCCCCTCAGATTCGCCGGAACTCCAGACCCCGCGTGCGCGGCGTGCAGAGCTGGAAGCCGGATGCCCGGCCATTTTCGACGTCCAGGCTGATGGTCGCGCGGAACTGGGCGAGGAGGGACGCCGGCTTGGAATAGGCGACGCTCGCCGAAAGCGGGATGAGCGGAGCCGGCAGTTCGCCAAGACCGTTCGAGGTTCGGATGGTGAGCGTCTCTCCCTCGGCGGTGATCGTCGCCGTGGCGTCGGCGTCGTGGCTGAAATAGGTCCCCACGGCCGCCGCCGCGAACACCGCCACGTCTGCGGGCGAGGCGGTCAGTCGCTCGTATTCTGAAGCCCGTGGACCGAAGCGGATCGTCAGCGCCTCGCCTGGCCCCGGTGTCACCTCGACCTCGCCGATGCTAGTCGCGGCCTCGATCAGGCGTCCGTCGGCGGTGTGCTCGAGCGGGCCCCCGACGCCGCTCATCGCTGTCCCCAGGGCGAGCGAGCCCTCCTGGTCGAGCAGGCTGTAGACCATCTTCGTTTCCGGCGACCACCAGTCGCCGAGCCAAGGCTTGTAGTCCCCCGCAGGGACCTTCGGCGTCTCGGGGCCGACGCGGTCGGCGAGGACGATATCGACCACCCGCCACGACAGGGCCACCAGGTTTGCGTCGCGTGCGCCGTTGGCCATGAGAAAGACGTCGAGGCCGTCGTCCGGCAAGAGCAGCATCTGTGCGGTCCCGCCCGCCACGCCGCCCGAGTGTTGGATGGTGTTCAGTCCACGGTATTGGCCGACCATTAGCCCGAGCGCATAGGCGCCCAGGCTGCCGCCCGAATATCTCGGACGCTCGGCGAGCTGCGCCCAGGTGGAAGGCGAACCGAACCGGTCGCGCCGGCGCAGGTGGGCCATCCAGCGCAGCATGTCGTCGACCGTGGAGATGATCGATCCTTCGCCGCGCAGCTCGTCGGTCCAGACTAGGCCCCGCCGCCAGCGGCCGCCCCGGCGCGGCATATGGAAGGTCGCGACGCCCGGGGTGATGTCGTGGTCGGTGGGAACCGCGGCGGTGTCCGGCATGCCGACAGGGTCGAACAGCCGCGCCTTGAGCTGGTCCTCGAAGGGCGCGCCGCCGGTGCGCTCGAGGGCGATCGAGACCAGGTGGTAGCCGCCGTTGTTGTAGATCATCGCCTCTCCGGGCGCGAAGTTGCGCCCGCTCTGGCGCGCCTGCGCATTCAGCGGGAAGCCCAGCGGCGGCAGGCTGAGCCCATGGCCGATGAAGCCGAGGTCGAGATAGCAGCGCGAGCCGCCACGATGCTGCAGCAGTTGTCGCGCCGTCGGATCGCCGCCAGGCCCGGTCAGCTCCGGGATGTAGGTCCGGATCGGAACGTCGAGATCGAACTTCCCGTCCTCGGCGAGCAGCAGGGCCAGGAGCCCGGTGAAGTGCTTGGTGATCGAGCCGATCCGCATCCGGGTCGTCGGCGTGTTGGCGACGCCGTGCTCGAGGCTCGCCATGCCGAAGGCTCGCCGATAGAGCAGCGTCCCATCCTTGACTACGCCGACCACCAGGCCGGGCTCGTCGGTGCGGTTCCACGGCGCGAACAGGGTGTCTAGCCGTTCGGGGATGCTCTGCGTCGCGGCTTTGACGGTCCGGGAGTCGTCCGGCATCTCAGTCTCCGGTTCGGTGATGGCCCGGCTTCGAGTTTGCACACGCCCAGCCCGCCGCGCCTAGGCCCGTAGGGTCTCCGGCGATCCTTTGAGCCCTCTGCCGCCCCCCAAAAGCCCCTAGCGCCCTTCCACCTCCCGTACTCCCCGCACGACGCACTCGAGCGCCTCGTCGACATGCTCAAGGTGGGTGCGGAACGACAGGATGGCCGCGCGCAGATAGACGTCTCCGTCGATGCGCGTACCGCTCAGGAAAACCTGTCCCTGCTCCTGCAGCCAGACCAGAAGCGCCTGGTTGAAGTCATTCGGGTCGCCTTGCCCAGGGAGATAGCGGAATGCGACGACGGTCAGATCAGGCGAAGGCCCAGGATCGAATCCCCCCAGCTCCGTAAGCCTCGCGTGAAAGTGGCGGGCGAGGGCGAGTTTCTCGGAAAGGGCGGCGCGGAAGGCGGCGGCGCCTGCCAGTTGCAGGGGCAGCCAGAGGCGCAGGGCGCGGAAATGGCGCGTCAGCTCGGGGCCGAGGTCGGCAGGCGAGGGGCCCACGTCCGTCTCGCTCAAGGGCCGCAGGTACTCCGCGCTCGCCCCAAACGAGTCGAGCAGCCGCTGGCCGTCGCGAAGGAGGACGGCGCCGGTCCCATAGGGGAGGAACAGCGCCTTGTGCGGGTCCAGGACCAGGCTGTCGGCGCTTTCAATGCCGGTAAGGATCGCCTGCCCCTCGGGGCAAAGCCGGAAGAGCCCGCCGTACGCGCCGTCGACGTGCAGCCACAGGCCATGTCGGGCGCAGACGTCCGCCACCGCATCCAGCGGGTCGACGGAACCGGTGTCCGTCGTGCCGGCCGAAGCGACGACCAGCCACGGGCGCAGGCCCACGGACTTGTCGGCCTGGATCGCCGCTTCCAGCGCCTCGACTCTCATGCGCCGGCGCTCATCGGTCTCGACGAAACGGCGCGGCGCGCGCCCCCGACCGACGATGTGCAGGGCCTTTTCCACGCAGTGATGGGTGAACGGCGTGAGGTAGACGATTCCGCCGCCGTCCGGATCGCGCGCGTCGCGCGCGGCGACGAGCGCACTCATGGTCGCGATGCTGCCGCCCGAGCAGAGCACGCCCGCCGCCGACTCTGGAAAGCCGGCCGCCTTCGCCAGCCAGGCGACAGTCGTGTTCTCGATAAGCGTCGCGCCGGGACCGGCCGAGGCGAAGCCGGAATACTTGTTCGCCGTTGCGGCCAGAAAGTCCCCGATCGCCGAGTGGAACAGTCCGCCGCCCGGGATGTAACCCATGAAGCGCGGCGAGGCCGCCGAGACCCCTGGCGCGTCCACGCACTCGCGCAGGTAGGCGAGCACCTGCCCGGCGTCACGGCCCTCCTCGGGGATCTCCGCCTGCTCCCGATGCGCCAGTGCCTCTTGGACGGGCCTCCACGCCGGCGCTTCGGGTAGCGCCTCGAGAAAGGCGGCCGCGTGGGAGCCCGCCAGCTCCAGGAGCCGCGCCCGCTCGGCGACGTCCGGTTCGAGAGGCGCGGCCGCGCGCCCGAAGGCCCTGGGATCGGTCATCTGAAAGGCGCCAGGCTCCCCCGCTCACGTTTCCGGGTCCCTAAAGGGGCTCTCTTCCCCGTGGCAAGGGCCGAGGTGACGTCGTCCGCCTCGCGTCCGTCGGCGCGATGGACTACCTAGTCGCCACCAGACCCGCCCGGAGATTTCCGATGGCCAACGATAACTCTCCGCCGCAGCCGCAGGCGAACGCCAGCATCCCATTCATGCTTCAGCTGACGCCGATGAACCCGCCCTATCGCGAGGATCCTTATGCGGTGCTGGCGGACCTGCGCGCCCGCTGCCCTGCGCTGAGGGACGAGGGTTACGGCAGCGTGATCCTCACCCGCTACGACGACGTTCGCTCCATCGTCTCGGACCTCACCATGTGGCGCGATCCGTTCAAGGGCGATGAGAGCGTGCTCGAGCGTCAGCTCGCCGGCATGGAGATGCCCGAGGGCCCGCGCAGCGAGACCACCAGCATCCTCACCCTCGACGATCCCGACCACGCGCGCATCCGCCAGCCGCTCGCCCAGGCGCTCTACGCCCGCGTCGCGAAATTCCGTATGGAGGTCGAGCGGATCGTGAGCGAGACCCTGGACGCGATCGATGCGTCGGGTCCGTTCGACCTGATGGCCAGCTTCTGCGTGCCCATCCCCATCGATGTGATCGCCTCGATCCTGGGGGTCGAGCACAGCCGGCTGGCGGAGTTCCGCGCCTGGTCGGAAGGCGTCATCCAAAGCCTCAATCCGTTCCGCAACGAGGAGCAGACCAAGGCGATGGACGCCGCGCGGGAGGCGCTCGACGACTATTTCACGCGGCTTATCGCGCAGCGGAAGGTCGAGCCGCGCGACGACCTGATCAGCGACATGACCCGGCTGCAGGCCGAGGGTCTGGCGATCACCGACGGCGAGCTGCGCATCAATCTTCAGGCCCTGCTCATCGGCGGAAACCTCACCACCACCGACCTGATCGGCAACGCCGTGCGGCTCCTGCTGAAGAACCCGGCCGAGCTCGCCAAGCTGAGAGCCGATTCCGCCCTGATCAACGCCGTGGTCGAGGAGGCGCTACGCTACGAGCCGCCGGTGGACGCCACCGGGCGCGTCGCTCCGCGCGGGATGGAGCTCTCCGGCTGCCCGGTGAAGGCGTCCCAGGCCTTCACCTTCTCCCTGCGCGCCGCCAACCGCGACCCGGCGGTGTTCGACGACCCGCACGCCTTCAACGTCACCCGCAAGCACCGCCCGCACGTGGCCTTTGGCGGCGGCGCCCACATCTGCATCGGCGCGCCTTTGGCCAGGCTGGAGGCCCAGGTGGCGCTGGTGCGGCTCTTC
>DATHPX010000103.1:0-11207 GCA_035483335.1 Caulobacteraceae bacterium
CCGCGGCGGGTGGCCGTGGTGATGCGGCCAGCCCAGAACAGCCACTCCAGGGCATGCTTGCCGTCGCTCCAGCCCCACCAGCCGCCAGGGCCCTTGGGCGCGTCCAGGTCGGAGGCGGCCAAGGGTCCGTCAGCCTCGATCCGCCTCAACATCGCCTCCGCTTCGGCTCGGCGCGGGCCGGCGAAGGGTTTCAACCCGTTCCAGGTGCCGCCGCCCCGTTCTGCGAGCGCCATGCGCCAGCGCAGGAGGGGGTGCAGATCGAGGGGCAGGAGCGAAGCCTCGTGCGCCCAGTATTCGAACAGCTCCCGGGGCCGGCCCCAGGCGGCCTTTTCGATCAGCTCGCGGGAATAGGGGCCGAGGCGCGAGAACATCGGCAGGTAGTGGGCCCGCGCCAGGACGTTCACCGAATCGATCTGGAAGAGGCCTAGCCGCGAGAGGACGCGCTTCAGCTGGCGGCGGTCAGCTGGCGCGGACGGCCTTGGATCGGCGAACCCCTGGGCGGCCAGGGCGATACGGCGCGCCTCGGCCGCCGAAAGGGTCTCCTTCGCCTTGATCGCGTATCTCCGCCCGTGGCTTGATCGATGAGGCTAAGCCGCGGGCCCACCCGACCTCAAGAGATTGCGCGCGGCGAGGAGGAACCCATGGCGTACGAGGGATACCAGCGGCTGCGGATCGCTGCGGCGGGGCGGCTCGTCATCGCTACGATCGACAACCCGCCGATCAACCTGATCACTCGCGAACTCTACGGCGAGCTGGCGCGCCTGGCCCAGGAGCTCGAGGCGGACGAGACCACCCTGGTCTTCGTCCTCAAGAGCGCCGATCCGGATTTCTTCATGGCGCACTTCGACGTGGAGGCGATCCTGTCGATGCCCACGGACACGCCGCCGGTGAAGGCGGCGTGGGACGCCAACGCCTGGCACGTGATGTGCGAGCGCTTCCGGATCATGGACAAGGTGACGATCGCCCAGATCGAAGGCCGAGTGGGAGGCGGCGGCGCCGAGATCAGCGCCTCGTTCGACATGCGCTTCGGCGCCCTGGGGCGGACCATCATCAATCAGATGGAGGTGCCGGTGGGGATCCTTCCCGGTGGCACGGGCACCCAGCGCCTGCCCCGCCTGCTGGGTCGTGGTCGCGCGATGGAGGTGGTCCTGGGCGGAGTGGATCTCGATGCGGAAACGGCGGAGCGCTGGGGCTGGCTCAACCGCGCCCTGCCGCCCGACGAAGTGGGCCCGTTCGTCGACGCCCTGGCGCGGCGCATCGCCGGCTTCCCGCCCCAGGCGGTGCGCCTGGCCAAGCGCGCGGTGCTTGCGGCCGAACCCGCGCCGCACCAGGGGCTCGCCGAGGAGAGTTTCCTGTTCCAGCAGTTGATCCGCACAGACGACGGACGCCGGGCGATGCGCCGGTTCCTGGAACTCGGCGGTCAGACCCGCGAGGGCGAGCTGAGGGTCGCCGTGCTCTCCGGCGCTATCGCAGGGACGTAAGCCTCAGGATCCATGGCGAAGCCGGCCCGAAGCCGGGTCAGTTCATCCGGAGCCCGCCTATTCGAGCAAATGAAGGCGCGCCGGCGGCCGGAGCGTTTTGCCCGAAGATCGCGGCCGCCTGGGCGAGCCGGGCGTGTGGGTTCAGCCGATCCGCACGCCCATCCCGCCGTCGACGGGCAGGATGGCGCCGGTGATGAAACTGGCCTCGTCGGAGGCGAGGAAGAGGACGGCGTGGGCCGTGTCCCAGGCCGTGCCCATCTTGCCGCCGAGGGGGACGCGACGATCACGTTCCTCGCGCACCTCAGCCGTCGTTCGCCCGCTTGCCTGAGCGATCCCCGAGACAGCCATAGGCGTGTCCATCAGTCCGGGCGCCACGGCGTTGCAGCGGATCCCATGGCGCGCGTTCGAGATCGCCACGCTGGTCGTGAGGCGGTTCACCCCGGCCTTGGAAGCCTCGTAGGCGAGCTGGATCCCGCCGGCTCTGGCCGCGAGGGAGGAGATGTTGACGATCGCGCCCTGATTCCGCCCGCGCATGTGCGGCAGGACGGCCTTGATCGTCATCCACATCCCCTTGAGGTTTACCGCGAAGATCCGGTCCCAGGCCGCCTCCTCCAGCCGGTGAGCCGGCGCGTCCCCGCCGCCGATCCCCGCGTTGTTCACGAGGATGTCGACGGCTCCCCATCGCTCCAGGCCCGCCTTGACGATGGCCGCGCAATCGGCGGCTCGGGCGATGTCGGCGGAAAACGCGTGCGCCTGGCCGCCCTCGGCGAGAATCTCCGATGCAGTGACCTCAGCGCGCTCGGCTACGCGATCCACGCACAGGACCCGTGCCCCTTCGCGAGAGAACAGCAGGGCGGTCGCGCGTCCGTTTCCGATCGTCTCTCCCGGCGTCTGGCCGGCGCCGACGACGATGGCGGCCTTGCCGGCAAGGCGACCGGCCATCTCAGCGCCCGTCCAGGGCCGGATCGAGGTCCTCCGGCTTCTCGAGCTGAACGCCGAAAGTGTTCAGGATCATCGAGACCTGTGTGTACTGTCCCACGGTGAACACGAGGTCCATCCGCTGCTTCTCGTCGAAGTGCTTCGCAAGGGCGCGCCAGGCGGTTTCGCCGATGAACTGATCGCGGTGAAGCTCGTCACACGCCCGAATGAGGGCCGCGTCGGCCTCGCTCCACGTGGCGACGTTGGCGCCCACTTTGATCGCCTCGATCTCTTCAGCGGTGAGGCCCTGGTCTAGGCCGATGCGCCGGTGTTGCGCGAACTCGTAGCCCGACCGGCAAAGGAATCCGGTTCGCAGGATGACGATCTCGCGCTCGCGCGGCGGCAGGCTGTTGCGTCGCGAGAGGACGTAGTTGCCCCAGGCCAGGAATGCCGTCAGCCCTTTGGGCGCATTGGCCAGGGTGCGGAAGATGTTGAGGGCAGGTCGTCCTTCAAACGGTTTCAGCGCTTCGCGCTGGTCCTCGGTCAGGTTCGCCATGTCCAGCGGCGCGATCCGGGGCTCTCTGAGCCGCATCGTATTTTCTCCTCCAGGTCTTGGCTGACCCTAAAGCTGGAGCGGCGCCGGGCGCAAAGCCTTCGGCGTGCGAGGCGGTCAATTCGGTTGTGGCGACCTCGAACGCAGAGGCGGGATCGTTGGGCCGGCGAAGGTCTTATGATTAGCAACGAAGGCGCCGCGGCGGCCAGGCGGTTGCTGCGGGCCCGTGGTCGTATCCACTAGCGTCTCGAGCTCGAGAGCCGAGTTCAGTTCGGCGCCGAAGAGGATCACGATAAGCGATAGCCAGATCCAGGTCATGAAGCCGATGACCGCGCCCAGCGAGCCGTAGGTCCTGTCGTAGTGGCCGAAGTTCGCGACATACCAGGAGAACAGAAGGGACATCGCCAGCCACCCTATGGCGGCGGCGACCCCGCCCGGCGTGATCCACCGCCAGCGCGCGTGCTCGCGCGAGGGACCGTAGCGGTAAAGCACAGAGAACAAGCCGATCAGGACCACTAGTAGTAGCGGCCACTTGAGCAGCGTGATGGCTCCGACGCCAGCGCCCAATCCAAGGCGCCTCAGCAATTCGGGCGCCGCGACCACGGCGGCGATTGCGATCACCGAGAAGACGATAAAACCGATCGTGAATGCCAGGGAGACGGCGTTGAGCTCTAGGAAGTTCCGCTTTTCATGCTCGTCGTAGGCTACGTTGAGCCCGCTGATCAGCGCCTTCATCCCGGCGTTCGAACTGACGATCGAGATCAGCAGGCCGCTCGCGAAGGCGAGGCCGAGGCTTGCGTGCCCGCTCGATCCGAGGCGTGTCAGCTGCTGGCTCAGGATGCTGATCGCGCCGCCCGGCAGAACGCTGGACAACGACATGAGCTGCGCGCGCGCCTGGTCGAGATCGGCGACGAGGCCATAGAGCGAGACGAACGCCCCCAGGGCGGGGAACAGGGCCAGCAGGTTGTAGAAGGCCGCACCCGCGGCGACCGCGAGTATGCGATCCTCGGAGAACTCGCGGATCGTGTGGCTGACGGCCTCGATCCAGCCTCGCCGGGAAATCCGCAGGGGGCTGCCGGCGAAGTCGCTTGGTCCAGAACTGGAACGAAAGGCGTCGAGGACTGAATCCGCGCAGCGCCAGACGACGGCCGGAGCGACCGCGCCGGCGACAAATGCGGCGGCGAGCCCGAGGACCTGCCCTTTGCCGGATCGAGGTCGCCCTGGTGTCTCGCGCTTGCGCAAATTCGCCCCCGCCAGATCAGGGCTGCGCGTTGTCGCCGACCAAAGCGCGGCGGGAGGGGGAAGCTGGGTTTGGGTCCATTGGCGCCGATTCCAGGGATCGACTCCCGCAAACGCTCTGCCCGCCATCATGTTGCCCGGGTCGAGACTGGCCTTCGCCCTTCTCCGCCAGGCGGAGGTGCGGGAGCCAGACTGTGGTCTGGCGAACTCGGACCAATCAACCGGCAGCCCACGCCAGCAGGCTGCTCGCGGCGCGGGTGCGTTGGGTCAGGGCGGCGCGGCGGGCGAAGGTCTGCATCGCTTCGGTGCTGGGATCGCGCGAATCCTCCCAGATCCCGTGGCTCCCGTAGCGGGTGAGGAGGAGCAACTCGGTCACTGCTGGATCACGGCGCGGCTCGATCACTTCGAAGAGGCCGAACACCCGAGCGTCGAAGCGGTGTTCGAAGTCCCGCCAGCCTTCGCCGGAAAGGTCCACGAAGGTCCGAAGAGTCTCCGTTCGCACCTCGAACGTGCGATGCACCCACACCCCGCCAGTCGAAAGCCGCGCGCCGGAGGAAGGCCGCAGCGTCGGCTGCATCACCCGGCGTTGGGTAACTGTGAGGCCAGGGCTCTGGGCGAGCGCCTCGGCGGCGTCGCGCGTCGGGCCATCGCCATCCTCGATCAGAACTGCGGCTTCGGACGCCGCCCAGCCGAGCTGGGAGGTGAAGAGTCCGATCGGGCGATCGGCGCCTGACCATGCCGCCAGACGCTCGGCCAGGGCGGCGCGCGCGGGAGGACCTCCGGTGATCTCCACCATCAGATGTTCGTAAAGCGCCACGCCGTCTTCCCTTTTCCCTTCAGCCCCTGAAGATCACGCCCTCGCGCGCGAGCTCGACGATGCGGTCACGAGGAAATCCGTAGTCGAGCAGCACCTCGGCCCCATGCTCACCCAATTCCGGCTCGAGACGGGCGAACCTCGCCGGCTCCCCGTCGAACTCGGCATAGCCGCGGGAGCCCACGAGCTCCCCCCACTGCGGATGGGAGAAGATCTCGTAGTAGCCGTTCTCCCACAGGGTTTCACAACCCGCAGCCTCTCTGGGGGAGTGCACGGGGGCGGCGGGAATCCCCCTGTCGGACAACGCCTTCAGCGCGGCCTCGCGAGGCATGGCGTCCAAGGCGAGAGAGATCTCAAGCGCCAGATCTCCGTCCCTGGGCTCGTCCAGGGAGGCTGATCCGGGCCAGCGGGCGAGCCACTGAGGTTGGACCAGCACTTCCGCCAGCCCTTCAAATTGCCCGGGTTCGCGTGCGCTCAGGGTCAGCCAGCCGTCGCTCGCGGCGTAGTAACGGTCGAGGGCGGAAAAGCCTGGACAGTCGCGGCAGCCGATCTGAGCGGGCGGGCGCCCTTCAAAGTCGACGAGGTCTTCGAACTGATACAGCGTGCTCGCCGCCGCCAGGCTGGTCTCCACCACCTGACCCTCTCCCGTCTTCGTGCGCGCGTGGAGGGCGGCGATGACGGCAAAGGCCGTGAGGGCCGCCGTCGCGACGTCGTTCACCGGGATCGTGTGAAACACCGGAGGACTGTCCCCGCCCTGGGCGGCCATCAGGCCGCTCTGCGCCTGGATCAGCGGATCGAAGCCTGGAAGTCGGGCGTGGGCGCCGCGCGAACCGTAGGTGTTCGCCGAACAGGAGATCAGGCGTGGATTCGCCGCGCGGACGGCGGCGTGGTCGATCCCGAGCCGCTCGCGCACGCCCAGGCGGTAGTTGTCGATCACCACATCGGCCTGGGCCGCCATCTTCAGGAACGTCTCGCGCCCCGCCGCCGCCTTGAGATCGAGTCCCAGCCCCCTCTTGCCGCGGTTGTAGTTGATGAACCCCGTCATTGCGAAACGGAACGGGTCGCCTTCCGGCGGCTCGACCTTCACCACGTCTGCACCGAAGTTGGCCAGGATTCCAGCGGCGTAGGTCCCGGCGATCACCGTCCCCAGGTCCAGGACTTTGACGCCCTCGAGAGGGCGGGCGGGCGATTGTCGCTCCGTCGGCGTCGCTGGCGAAGCCGGACGAGGCATGGAGAATGCGGCCAGATCCTCAGCCTCGCAGGTCATCAGGAGGTGACGGACGGCGCCGGGCGTCGTCTCGAGGCGCGCGGCGACGCCAGGCATGTCGATCCGCCCCAGGCTCGGGTGATCCAGCTGCGCGCAAAGGTCGTTGGCTCGGCAGATTTCGTGCTTGAGCCAGTCGTCCCGGCTCTCCACGGGACCGGCGGGAACATCGTGCGCCCGGAACAGGTCTAACCAGTGATCTCGAGGCGCGGAGGCCAGACGCGCGGAGATGGCGCCGCCGGGGTCGTAGATCTCCGAGCCCTTCAGCTCCAAGGCCCGAGCGGCGCGGCTGAAGAAGTGGGAGAACAGCGCCCCCAGGAAGAGCCAGCGGCCATCCCCGCAGCGGTAGAGTCGATAGCTTGGAGACGATCCGATGGGCGCTGCGCGTCCCAGGGCTCCCGCTCCAGGTTCGGCGATCGGACAGGCGACCTGGGCCATGGCGTGAAGTCCGCTGACCGTCACCGCCCGACCGCGGCCACTGTCGTGCCGTGCGAACAGGGCGGCGCCCACTGCGGTCGCGCCGAGGACGGCCTGGGCGTAGTGGGCGATCGGCGCCACGTGCCATACCGGCTGGTCGCTCCAGGCGCCTTGGCGCATGGACGCGCCGGTCAGACCGGTGAGCATGCCATGGTGGGGCGGAAGGTTGCTCCATTGACCTCTCGGTCCAAAGGGTGGGGTCCACAGCGAGACCAGACGCGGGTGTTGGCGGGTCAACGTCGGGCCGTCGAGACCCAGCCGGTCGCGATGAGCCGGACCCCCGTCGCTCACCAACACGTCAGCCGCCCCGAGGAGGCTCTCGAAGCGGGAGCGGTCCTGCGGAAACGTCAAATCGAGGGCGAGGCTGCGCTTGTTCCGGTCGACGCCGAGTCGGCGTGGCGAGCACGCATCGCTGAATTCGGGAAGCTGGATCTTGAGAACCTCGGCTCCATGGTCTGCGAGAAGCATGGCCGCCATAGATCCGGCCACGCCCTGGGCTGTGTCGAGAATCCGCACGCCCTCGAATGCGCCCGCCATGGCCTCTCCCGTTCCTTCGGCTCCCGTACCTTGAGGCTGGAGGCCGAGTTCCTCACGAAACGATTATGGCGTGTGTGCGCCTCGAGCCAAGAAATGATCCGCGACTTCGTCCGATGTCATTTGTCTAAAAAACGCCGGTTTTCGTACGAACTCTGACGGTCATAGACCATAATCAGTGACCATCGGGGGTGCGCCATGGTTCGCGCAATGTCCGTCGAAGCGCTCGCCTCCGCCTCAGGCGAGACGATCGAGACGATCCTGCTCTGTGAGCGCGAGGGCCTTCTGGGCGAGGTTTTGTACGAGGGGCGCCTTCATCGTTACGGCCCACACGCCCTCGCGGTTCTGCGACTTGTCCGCCTTGGCCAATGGCTCGGCGTGGAGTTCGAGACCATACGCGCCGCCGTCCCGATCCTCGATGACCCCGGTCGGATCCGCGGCGTCTTGCGACGTTGGGCGGAGGCCCGTATCGCGCATCTGACCCGCGAGCAAAGAGAGCTTCGCAGGGCGCAGCGCCTGCTCGACGATTTTCTGGCGAGGTCGGCGGCCGGCGAGGCTGCCGACGCCGTGCGCGTGGGCCGCGACATCGCACGCCTGGAACGGGATCTCGCCCGTCAGCGAGGGCCTGGGGGCCTACCGCCCCGGTCGGCCGGCGGAGCCAAGATCGCGATTCTCAAGCCGCGGCGTCCGCGAGCCCGCGCCGCCGTCACGCGCCCCGAGACGTCACAGTCCATCGGACTCTGACGTCGCCCGGTCCGTCCGGCTGCGGTTCGTCAGGCCTTGGACTGCTTGCGTAGGTGCTCGTGAAGGAACCAGCTCTGAGCTTCGTTGGTCCGCACGATCTGGCTGACCAGCAGGTCGTTCGTGCCGTCATCGCCATTGTCCGCCGCCTCGCGGGCGAAGGGACGGGTTTCCTGAAGCACGATCTCGTGCGCCCCGAGCAGGCGCTCCAGCTGGGCGACGGCCTTCTCACGTCCGCGGGGCGCGCGCGGAATCTTGGATGTCTCGGCTACGTCCTGGGCGATCGCCAGGGCCACGCCGCCTAGCGATTGGATGCGCTCTGCCAAGGAGTCCATCATGTCGACCTGTTCTCCGTAGTGCTTATCGTAGAGCAGGTGCAGTTGGTAAAAGTTCTCGCCCGAGGTCTGCCAGTGATGCTTCTTGTACAGGTCGCGCATCGCCATCGTCTGGGCGAGTATATGATTGAGCATCGCCACGCTGCGGGAGCGGACGTTCTCTCCCAACGCCACCCGCGCGGGGCTGATGTGGTCGAAGGGCTGGATGACGTGTGCGTCGTCGGCCATCACTTAAGCTCCTGCATGCTGGCGGACCGCGGAGCGCCGGGACGACCTCAGCGGGCCTCGAGATAGGAACCCGGCTGAGCCGGGCAAAGCAAGTCGTCAGGCCGGCGCGAAGGTAAAGACCGGCGGCCCGCCCTCCGTCGGCGTCCACTTCAGCTTGACCCTCTGGCCGATCTTCAGGCTCGCCATGTCGCAATCGACGATGTTGGTGAGCAGGGAGACGCCCTCGTCGAGCGTTACATAGGCGATGGCGTAGGGGACTGGCGTTCCGCGGTGCATGACGCTGTAGGCGTAGATCTCCCCTTCACCCGGGCTCTCCTCCCACACCGTCTCCGGCGAGTTACAGAACGGGCAGATGCTGCGTGGATACCAGTGTGGCTCTTTGCATGCCTTGCATCGCTTGATCAGAAACCGACCTTCCCGCGCGGCGTCCCAGAACGGCTTGCTCTCCAAATTCTGGGCCGGGGCGGGGATGCGGCGGGCCTGGGCCTGCGGGCGATCGATGGTGTCCGTCATGCCTATTCCCTTTCCATGATCAGGGTGCCCGAGCCGTGGCGCACGCCCAGCGATCCGCCGGTGCCGTGGGCGATGGCGAGATCGCAGTTGGGGACCTGCACCTTGGGGTGCGCTTCCCCCCGCAGCTGGCGCACGGCCTCGATGATCTTGGTGATCCCGCCTCGGTTGGTGGGGTGGTTGTTGCAGAGGCCGCCGCCGTCAGTGTTGAACGGCAGCTTGCCTACGCCAGAGATCAGGTTTCCGTCTGCGACGAACCTCCCGCCCTGGCCCTTCTCGCAGAAGCCGAGATCTTCCAGCTGCATCAGCACGGTGATGGTGAAGCTGTCGTAGATCGACGCGTACTTGATGTCCGCCGGCTTCACCCCGGCTTCTTCCCACGCCGGGGGACCCGACCAGACAGCGCCGGAATAGGTGAGGTCGAGATTGCGGCCGCCGCTTGGGCCCTTGTTGGCCTCGCCGTGGCCGATGATCTTAACCAGCGGGCGCTTCAGGCTCTTCGCCACCTCAGGCGCGGCGATGATCACCGCCCCACCGCCGTCAGAGACGACGCAGCAGTCCAGTCGGTGCAGGGGATCGGCGATCATCGGGGAGTTGATCACATCCTCGACGGTGACGACGTTGCGCAGCATCGCGTGCTCGTTCCACTGGGCGTGGTGCGAGGCGGCCACCTTGATCCAGGCAAGCTGCTCGGACGTCGTGCCGTACTGATACATGTGGCGCATGGCGCACATGCCATAGGTGTTGTGGGTCGAGCCGCCCCAGATGTTCTCGAAGCCGGCTTCGGGGACCTCGCTGATCCCGCCGAAGTCGCCGCGGCCGCCCGCGCGCGGCGCGCCGCCGGCGCCTCCCTGGCCATCGCCCAGCCCCGCGCGCGAACCGACAGGTCGGCCGGCGAGGGTGATCAGGGCCACTTTGCACTTGCCTGCGGCGATGGCCTCGGCCGCGTGGCCCGCATGGATGATGTAGGACGACCCGCCAGTCTCGGTGGAGTCCATGTGCCTGAGCTTGAGGCCCATGTAGTCGGCCATCGACATCGCCCCGAAACCGGGAGCGTCGCCGGCGCAGTAGTAGGCGTCGATGTCCGAGAGGGAGAGGCCCGCGTCCTCCAGGGCGCCGCGCGCGCATTCGGCGTGGACCTGGGCGGTGGACAGATCAGGAATCTCGCGTCGGGGATGCTCCCAGGCCCCCACGACATAGGCCTTGCCCTTGATGCTCATGCGCGCCCTGCGCCTCCCGTCGGTTCTTGCTTGACCGGCGACGACTAGGGCAGGGCGGCGCCCGGCGCCAACCACAAATCGAGCAAGGGCGCTTGCCGCGCCTGCTCCGCGTGAGCCAAACTGGATCACTGGCGGTTCGACAGTCGTGAACGTCCTGCGTTCCCCCGGATAATATTCAGGGTAAGGAAACGGCCACTCATGAAGTTCGGCCTCTTCTACGAGCTGCAGCTCCCTAAGCCCGGCGACCGTGACGACTGGGGGCCCGAAGCCGAACGCCGAATTTATCATGAGATGCTCGAGCAGGTTGAGCTCGCCGACAAGGTGGGCTTTGACTACGTCTTCGAGGTCGAGCACCATTTTCTCGAGGAATATTCTCACTCGAGCGCGCCGGAATTGATGATGGCGGCGCTCTCTCAACGCACGCGGAACATCCGCCTCGGCCACGGGATCGTGTTGACGCCGCCGCGCTACAACCACCCGGCGCGCGTGGCCGAGCGCATCGCGGCGCTCGACATCCTCAGCAATGGTCGCGTGGAGTTCGGCACCGGCGAAAGCGCCTCGGAGATGGAGCTCGGAGGCTTCGGCGTCGAGCGCCGGCAGAAGAAGGCGATGTGGGAGGAGGCGACTCGCGAGATCGCCAACATGATGGCCCAGACGCCTTACGCCGGCTTCGAAGGCGAGTTCTTCGCCATGCCGCCGCGCAACGTCATACCCAAGCCGGTCCAGAAGCCCCATCCGCCTCTGTGGGTGGCCGCCTCGCGTCGGGAAACCACCATGGTCGCGGCTCGGCTCGGCATGGGCTCGCTGGGTTTCGGGTTCGAGACACCCGAGGAGCTGGGCGAGCGGGCGCTCGAATATTACCGGCTCGTCCGCGAGGAGCTGATGCCGATCGG
>DATHPX010000104.1:0-6383 GCA_035483335.1 Caulobacteraceae bacterium
CACACTTCTCGCGCCGACGAGGATCCTCCTCCGCGAAGCGGGGGAGGGGGACCGCGAAGCGGTGGAGGGGGGTACGAACCGGGTAGATGGTCGACAGACTGGACCGGGCTGATGGTCGACAGTCTTGGTGCATCGGGGGAGGGCCTTCCGATGCCGTTCAAGGAGATCTGTCGATTGGAGCAGCGGGTTCGGCTGCTGGCCGACTACGACACGGGCGCGTTCACCGTGACCGAGCTGTGCCGACGATACGAGGTGAGCCGGGACGTCTTGTATGAGCTGAAGGCTCGGCGGGAGAGCGGAGATGAGGCTTGGTTCGCCGACAGGTCTCACGCGCCGCATTCGTGCCCGCACCGAACGCCCGGGGCGATGGCGGCGGAGATTGTCGCCGTTCGGCGGCGCTTCCCGCACTTCGGCCCCAAGAAGGTCCGCGCCTGGTTGATCCGCGAGCGCCCACAAGCGGCCTGGCCGGCCGCCTCGACCATCGGCGACATCCTCAAGCGCGAGGGCTTGGTGCAGGACAAGCCGCAACGGCGGCGGCCGATCCCTCAGCCGCCGGCTGTGGTCGCGGCGCAGGCGCCCAACGACGAGTGGGCGATCGATTTCAAAGGGTGGGTCCGGACCGCAGACGGAACCCGCTGCGATCCGCTGACGCTGACCGACACCTTCAGCCGCTATCTGCTCGAGGCGCGCCTGCGCCCTATCTCCATCGAGGGCGTGCAGCCGGTCCTGGAGCGGATGTTCCGGGCTCATGGCCTGCCGCGCGCGATCCGCTGCGACAACGGCACGCCGTTCGGTTCCGAGGGGGCGGGCGGCCTCACACGATTGTCAGTCTGGTGGCTCAAGCTCGGGATCCGGCCACACTTCATCCCGCCGTCCTCGCCCCAGGACAACGGCCGCCACGAGCGACTTCATCGAACCTTGGCCGAGCAGGTCATCCCCACGCCCGCCGCCACGCCGGCGGCGCTGCAGCGCCGGCTCACGGAGTTCCGCCGGCACTACAATCACGACAGACCGCACGAAGCGCTGGGTCAGGTTCCGCCCGCCCAGTGCTGGAGCCCCTCGCCGCGCCCCATGCCGGCGCGCCTGGAGGATCCCGATTACGGCCCGGGACGAGAGGTCCGCCGGGTTCGTGGCAACGGCTACATCAAGTGGGACGGCGAGTTCGTCTTCATCGGCGATGCCCTCACCGGCCAACTCGTCGCCGTCGACGAGCACGACCAGGGCCGCCACGTCGTCAGCTTCTGCGATCTGCCCCTGGGCGCCATCGACGAGCGCGGCCGCTTTCTGCGCTTCGCTCCGCCTCGCCACCGGCTTCGGCTCCGCCAAGCGCAGGAAGCGTGAAAGGCGCAGAAACTGTCGACCATCAACCCGGTCCAATCTGTCGACAATCAGCCCGGTTGCACACCCCTCCACCACTTCGTGGTCCCCCTCCCCCGCTTCGCGGAGGAGGATCTTACGGCTGCTTCGCCACCGCCACCGTCCGCGCGGCGAGAATCTCGATCGAGTCTACGAAGGGGACGGGCACGTCCGACGGGCCGAGCACCAGCGGCACCTCGGTGCAGCCAGCGACGATGGCCTGGGCGCCGCGTTCGATCAGGTTCTCCGCCAGCTGACGCATGCCAGTCCGCACTTCCGCGCCCAGGTCGCCGGCCTTGATGCGGTAGAGCAGCTGCATGAACGCTGCCTGCTCGGCTGCATCGCCCACCAGCGCCTCGACACCCCGGCGCGCCAGGCCGTTCTGGTAGAGTCCGGCCTCGAGGCACGCGTCGGCGGCGAGGACGCCGACCGACGGCGCCGCGGCGACGGCCTGGTCACACACCGCGTCGATCAGGTTGAGGAACGGAATCGACACGGCCGCCTGGATGTCCGCGGCGTAGGCGTGGGCCGCGTTGCAGGGCATGGCGAGCATCTGCGCGCCCGCCCGCTCAAGGCCGCGCGCCATGCCGGCCAGGACTTCGGCAGGGGAGGCGCCGTTCCCGCCGGCCGCATCGTTGCGATCGGGCACGTGTGGATTGCAGTCGACGATCAGGCGCAGGTGGTCCTGCTCCCGCTTTGTCGGCGTGAGCGCCTGGACCCTCGCCATGTACTGGACCGTGGCCGCCGGGCCCATGCCGCCGATCACACCGACGATCTTACTCATGAGCCCAGCACGTCCTGATAGGCGAAGAGGGCCGGCGAGCCGCCGGTGTGGACGAAGAGGACCCGCTCGCCTTTCTTCAGATCACCGCGGCGGGCGAGGCCGAGGAGACCGGCCATCGCCTTGCCCGTGTAGACCGGATCGAGCAGCACGCCTTCGAGGCGCGCCAGCATCTGCACCGCCTCCACCATCTCTGGCGAAGGAATGGAGTAGCCGGGGCCGACCCACTCGTCCAAGGCGACGACCGCCTCACGCGAGATCGGCGCGACGCCCAGCTTCTGTGCGGTGGACTGGACGAGGGCATGGACGTTGCCCTCCTGCTCGGCGCGCGGCCGGCGGACATTGACGCCGGTGATCGGGATTCCCGACTGACGTCCGGCAAAGCCCACCAGCAGGCCCGCGTGGGTGCCGGCGCTGCCGCTGGCGACGACCACCCGGTCGAAGGCGAGGCCCATGTCGAAGGCCTGGGCGAGGATCTCGTCGGCGCAGGCGACATAGCCGAGAGCGCCTACCGGATTGGAGCCGCCGCCCGGAATGACGTAGCCGCGCCGGCCCTGGGCGGCGAGGTCGGCGCCGATGGCCTCCATCGCCGCGTTGAGATCGCTTCCCGCGGGTGTGACCTCGACCCGTTCGGCGCCCATCAGGCCGAACAGGAAGTTGTTGCCGCTCGCCTGCGGCTTGTAGCTGCCGGGGACGCGCTCCTCGAGGACCAGGCGGCACTTCAGGCCCTCGCGGGCCGCGGCGCCCAGGGTGAGCCGGCAATGGTTGGACTGCACGGCCCCGACGGTGATCAGGGTGTCGGCGCCCTGGGCGAGGGCGTCGGCGACGAGGAATTCGAGCTTGCGGGTCTTGTTGCCGCCTGCCGCCAGACCAAGCGTGTCGTCCCGCTTGATCCAGATCTCCGGGCCGCCGAGCGCCCTGGAGAGGTTCTTCAAAGGCTCGATCGCCGTGGCGTAGGGCGTGTAGCGTCGACGCGGAAACCTCGACAGATCCATACTCGGGAACCCTTTGGCTGCGGCGCCCGCGTTTCACACGGCGCAGGGCCCCAAGGTCAAGCCCGGGCTGGATCTCGCCCGGCGGCCGAAGGGACGAGACAGAGGCAAAATCTCACCGAACACATCGCTTCCTGCATATCGTCCTGACGGGTCGCCTCCTGCATATATCGCGACCAGCACGGTCAGATTTTGGATTTGGCGGTTCGCAGGTGCCCCCGTCGGCCCGCAAGACCAATGCGACTAAGGAGCGAGTATGACGCGTCTATCGATCCCCGGCCTGCACGACCCGGTCGAGACTAGCCTCACCGGGATGGAGCTGCTCAGCCAGCCGCTGTTCAACAAGGGCTCGTCCTTCACCGAGGAGGAGCGCACGGCCTTCCACCTGCACGGCCTGCTGCCGCCGCATGTCGGCACGATCGAGGTGCAGGTGACCCGTCGCCTCAAGGCGCTGCACGACCAGGGCAGCGATTTCGAGCGCTACGCCTTCCTGCGGGACCTGCAGGATCTCAACGAGACGCTGTTCTACGCGCTGCTCGTCCAGAACATCGAGGAGCTCATGCCGCTGGTTTACACGCCGACGGTCGGCGAGGGCTGCCAGCGGCTCAGCGAAATCTGGCGCAAGCCGCGCGGCCTGTTTCTCAGCTATCCCAACAGATCCCGGATCCGCGAGATCATCGCCGACCCGCGTTACGATCCGGTCCGCGTGATCGTCTTTAGTGACGGCGAGCGCATCCTGGGCCTTGGCGACCAGGGGGCCGGGGGGATGGGCATCCCGATCGGCAAGCTCTCGCTCTACACGGCGTGCGCGGGAATCCATCCGGCCGAGACCTTGCCGATCCTGCTCGACGTTGGCACCGACAACCAGGAGCGGCTGAACGACCCGATGTACATCGGTTGGCGACACAGCCGTGTGCGCGGCGAGGAGTACGACTCCTTCATCGAGGAGGTCGTATCGGCCATTTCCGAGCGCTTTCCTGACGTGCTCCTGCACTGGGAGGACTTCGCGGGCTCCAACGCCGCCAGGATGCTCGACCGCTATCGCGACCGGTTGTGCACCTTCAACGACGACATCCAGGGAACGGCGGCCGTCGCGGCCGGCACGCTGCTCTCCGCCATCAACGTCACCGGGATTCCGCTCACGGAGCAGCGCATCGCGTTGCTCGGCGCAGGCTCGGCGGGGGCGGGAATCGCCTCGCTGATCCTGAGGGCGATGATCGATGCGGGGCTGTCAGAGAGCGAAGCGCGCAAGCGGTTCTATGCGATCGACCGCGACGGTCTGCTCCTCGAAGGCATGCCCGGGATCACCAAGGCCCAGCAGCCATTTGTCCGCGCCCGCGACAGCGTCTCGACCTGGAAGTTGGCAACGCCCGACGGGGGGGCGATCAGCCTCGAAGACGTCGTCGCCAACGCCCACCCGACGGTGCTGGTCGGCGTGTCCGGCCAGGCCGGCGCATTCACCGAGGCGGCCATCCGGGAAATGGCCCGGCACGTGCAGCGGCCGGTGATCTTCCCGCTCTCCAATCCCACCTCGCGCGCCGAGGCGACGCCCGAGCAGCTGATGACCTGGACCGAGGGCCGAGCGTTGATCGGCGTGGGCAGCCCGTTCCCGCCGGTGAAGGTGAACGGCCGGAGCGTGGCCATCGACCAGACCAACAACGCCTACATCTTCCCCGGAGTCGGACTTGGCGTGCTCGCATCCGAGGCCACGCGCATCAACGACGCGATGTTCATGGCGGCGGCCAAGGCCCTGGGCGAGCTTTCGCCCGCGGCGAAGGACAAGGAAGGCCGGCTCCTGCCGCCGGTGACGGAACTGCGCAACGTCTCGGTCGCCGTCGCGACGGCGGTCGGCCGCCAGGCTCAGGTCGATGGACTGGCGCCCAAGCGTCACGACAATGATCTGCGCGAGCGCATCCTCGCGCGAGTATGGGAGCCGGCCTACCAGCCCTATCTGCCCGCGGGCTGAGGCAGCAGCGCCGCGAGGCCCGGATCGGCGCGCAAGACATCCTGGGCCGTCACCGATGGCGGGCCGTCCGTGGTGGAGAAGTCCAGCAGATACGGAACCGCAGGCGTCCCATAGCGGCTCATGATCGTCCGCCTGAACGACAACCGGGTCCGGAACGACCACGGGGTGTTCATCCAGAGGCGATAGTCCTGTCGAGGCTGAACATCGACGATGAACAGGATCGTTCGCCGATCGGCGGTCTCCCAGGCGAGCTTGTCCGCGAGGCGCACGACCCCGGCGTGGACGTCGTTGAGGACCATCACCGGGCATGAGCTCATCGGCTGGTCGTACGTGACGCGCAGGATCATGACGCCCGGGGGGATAGTCTGTCCGTCGCGGGGATAGCTGTCGACGACACGCGGGGGCGGCTCATGTTCGCCGTGCGGCCGGGGTAGCACACAGGGAGCCTTCGCCCGGACGTCGACACCGGAAAGGGTCGTCGGATGCCGGGAAAGCGACAGCAGCCCCGACAGGGTCGTGGCGCCGGCGGACGTGGGCGGGGCGGACGGCGCCTGCGCGAAGACCGCCGAGGAACCGGCCACCAGCGCGCCCACGGCGAGGGCCGCCCATGGCCGCGCCGCCAGGGCGTGGGGTTGGTGAGGTTCGTAGCCCATTTTCACAGTCGGGCAGCGCTTCGGACCGCCGGCGTCCCGCCGGCTCTTTCCTTGCGATGTTAGGCCTCGGATCGTCAGCGGACCATTGGGAGAGACCGCCCGCTCTCCCCCCAAATTCCGTCATGGCCGGCCTTGTGCCGGCCACCCATCGAGGGCTTGGCGCCCCGCTTGCAATGACCGCGCCGGGCGGCGCGGTCACGTCCGGTCTCGCGCCACTGACCCGTAGGGAACTGCGTAGCTTGGGCAGATAAGGCGAGAACCACCAGTCGTTCCACCCGTCTTGGCCGCGCTCGCGCGCAGCCACGGCGAACGCTCGCACAGACGATCGATGGGTCGCCGGCCCCCCGGCACAAGGCCGGGGGTGACGACGGCCGGCGATGACGGAGTTGGGGGAGACGAGGTTAGTTCACAGGCTCGGACGCCGACGGTCCAGAGGACGTGCAATGTGATTCACAGCCTCTCGCTTCGCCGCCACTCCAGCAGCACATCGGGTTCCTTCTCTTCGTTGTCCGCGCCGTCGGTCTGGAGGATCTCGGCGAACCCCTGAAGGCGGTAGAAGCGCCGCGAGCGCGTGTTCACCTGGAAGGTCCACAGCTGCACACGCCGCCGCCCCTTGAGAGCGCGGGTGACGAGCG
>DATHPX010000105.1:0-12952 GCA_035483335.1 Caulobacteraceae bacterium
GGGATGCGCGAGAGGGCCAGGACTTTGACGAACGGGCTCTGGGCGACCGTCACGGAGCCGCCGGTCTGGGTCCACGGCACGATGGCGGCCACCACGGCCAGGGCGAGGACGTAGAAGAGGAACAGCCGGATCGCCAGGGTGCGCAGGGCCGCCGGGATCGCGACCTTGGGATTGGGCAGCTCGCCGGAGGTCACCGCGACCACCTCGATGCCGACGAAGGACAGCATCCCGAGGATCACCGCCATCCACAGTCCGTGAAAGCCGTGGGGCATGAAGCCGCCGGGCAGCTGGTAGAGATTGTGCAGGCCGACCGCCTTCGCGCCCAGGCCGAAGATGTGGGCGGCGCCCAGCACGATGAACAACACGATCGCCGTCACCTTGATGAAGGCGAAGGCGTACTCCGCCGTGCCGAAATGGCTCACCGAGCGGGAGTTCACATAGAGGACGATGACCGCGAACCCCAGGGACCACAGCCATACCGGCGCGTCGGGGAACCAGAAGGTCATGTAGATGCCCGCCGCCACCGCCTCGAACCCCGTGGCGATGACCTGGGCGAACCAGTAGGTATAGCGGACGACGAACCCGGCCCAGGGGTTCAGATAGGCTTCGGCATAGGCGCCAAACGAGCCGGCCGCCGGATGCACGACCGCCATCTCCGACAGGCTGAGCACCATGGCCACGGCGATGAAGCCGGCGATCACATAGCTGATGAGGACGGACGGGCCGGCGTAACCCAGGGCGATGCCGCTGGAGAGGAACAGGGTGGTGCCGATGGACCCGCCCAGGCTGATCATGATCGCCTGGCCCTTGGTCAGGCCCCGCTTCAGTCCCTGTTCCCGCTCGACGACCGAGGTGTCTTCCAAGCCGGCATTCCCCCTGACCGGCTGACCCCCGCCGCCATGTCGGCACGATTTTCATGTTCCCGTGCCGAACGCCAGCCGGGGCGCGTCTCACCGACGGCTTTTGAGCGTCGCTTTACGGCGTCGCGCGCCTTACCCGCCCTGCCCTAAGGTAAAACTTTCTTCATCGGGGGGCAGGCGATCCTTTAGTCGCCAAGGCGCAGATAGCGCCTCGTGCGGCGTGTCCCCCCACGCGCCGCCACGTCTCGCGCGCGGAGCCATATTCCCCGTGCCCCCGGCCCGCGCGCGAGACCCCCTTCGTGACACCTGTCGCCCGCCTCAGGCGGGTCCGCGGGCGCGTTGCGACAACCACGAGAAAAGACCTCCATGCAGTGGATCGTGCGCGTCGCGCTCAATCGGCCGTATACCTTTGTGGTCCTGGCCATATTGATCGTGCTTCTGGGGCCCCTGGCGGCCCTGAAGTCTCCGACGGACATCTTCCCCAACATCGGGATCCCGGTGATCGGGGTGGCCTTCCAGTACACGGGCCTGTCGCCCGACGAGATGGCCGGCCGCATCATCACGCCTTTCGAGCGGGCGATCCCCACCACCGTCAACGACGTGGAGCACGTCGAGAGCCAGTCCCTGCCGGGGATCGGCATCGTGAAGGTCTACTTCCAGCCGAACGTCGACATCCGCACCGCCACGGCCCAGGTCACCTCGATCGCCCAGACGGTGCTCAAGCAGATGCCCCCAGGCGAGACGCCGCCCCTGATCACCAACTACCAGGCCTCGACCGTCCCGATCATCCAGATCGCCTCCTCCAGCAAGACCCTCGGCCAGCAGCAGGTGCTCGACCTGGCGCAGAATTTCATGCGCCCGGCGCTGAGCTCGATTCCCGGGGCGGCGATCCCGTATTCGTACGGCGGACTGGTGCGCCAGCTGCAGATCGACCTCGATCCGCGCGCCATGCAGGCTAAGGGCCTCTCCGCCCAGGACGTCGAGAACGCCATCGCCATGCAGAACCAGATCCTGCCGGCGGGCACGGCCAAGATCGGGACTCTGCAGTACACTGTGAAGCTGAATGACGCCCCCGACACGGTGGCCGAATTCAACGAGCTGCCGATCAAGACCGTCGCCGGCGCGACCATCCTCATGCGGGATGTGGGCCAGGTGCGCGATGGCGCGCCACCCCAGCAGAGCCTCGTGCACGTCAACGGCCAGCGCGCCGTCCTGACCACCATCCTCAAGGCGGGCTCCGCTTCGACCCTGTCGATCGTCGCGGGCGTCAAGAAGCACCTGCCCCTGATCCTCGAAGGCATGCCGGCCGACTTCAAGGTCGACCTGCTCAACGATCAGTCCGTGTTCGTGAAGGCCGCGATCTCGGGCGTCGTGCGCGAGGGCCTGATCGCGGCAGGCCTGACCAGCCTGCTGATCCTGCTCTTCCTCGGCAGCTGGCGCTCCACCCTGATCATCGCCACCTCGATCCCCCTGGCGGTGCTCTCCTCGCTGATCGCGCTGCACGCGATGGGCCAGACCCTCAACCTCATGACCCTGGGCGGACTCGCCCTCGCCGTCGGCCTGCTCGTCGACGAGGCGACGGTGACGATCGAGAACATCAACTGGCACCTGGAGCAGGGCAAAGACATCAGGACGGCCATCCTCGACGGGGCGGCTCAGATCGCGACTCCGGCCTTCGTCTCCCTGCTCTGCATATGCATCGTCTTCGTGCCGATGTTCACCCTGCCGGGGGTTGCGGGCTTCCTGTTCTCGCCCATGGCGATGTCGGTCGTCTTCGCGATGATCGCTTCGTACCTCCTCTCGCGCACGCTCGTGCCGACGATGGCGATGTTCCTGTTGAAGCCGCACGTTCACCACGACGGGCCGCGGCCGCGCTCGCGCAATCCCCTCGTCCGGTTCCAGCAGGGCTTCGAGCGCAACTTCGAGCGGCTGCGGGAGAGCTATCGGAACCTGCTGGCCATGGCGATCGCGCACCGGCGGCGCTTCGTGATCGGATACCTGGTCCTCGTCGTCGGGTCCTTCGCCCTGGCGCCGTTCCTCGGCCAGGACTTCTTCCCTTCTGTGGACGCGGGCGAGATGGTCCTGCACGTGCGTCCGCCGGTCGGCACGCGGATCGAGGACTCGGCAGCCGAGTTCGGGCGGATCGAGAACACAATCCGGCAGACGATCCCTGCATCCGAGATGAAGTCGATCATCGACAACATGGGATTGCCGACCAGTTCGATTAACACGATCTACAATAATACTGGTCTTATCGGCTACCAGGACGGCGATATCTACGTTAATCTTAACGAACACCACCATCCGACCGACGGATATGTAAAGATCCTGCGCACGCGACTGGCGCAGCTATACCCGGGAACGACGATCTCCTTCCTGCCGGCTGACATCATCAGCCAGATCCTCAACTTCGGCGCCCCGGCGCCCCTCGACGTGCAGGTCGCCGGACCGAACCTGCAGGCCAACCAGGCCTACGCCATGGCGCTGTTCCGCAAGATGCAGGGCATCCGCGGGATCGCTGACGTGCGGATCCAGCAGTCGGAGGACGAGCCACAGCTCAACGTCAACATCGACCGGAACAAGGTGATCCAATTCGGCCTGACCGAGAACGACGTCACCAACGCCGTGGTCACGACCCTTTCGGGCAGCACCCAGACCGCCCCGACCTACTGGCTCAACCGGAAGAACGGCGTCTCCTACCCGATCTCGGCGCAGACGCCGGAATACAGGCTCGACAACCTTTCTGACCTGGAAAACATCCCGATCACCGGCGCCTCGTCGACCGCCGGCGTGCAGGTGCTGGGCGGTCTTGGGACCATCCAGCGCGTGTCGGCCCCCGCCGTGGTGTCCCACTACAATATCCAGCCCGTCTTCGACATCTACGCCACGACCCAGGGCCGCGACCTCGGTGGCGTCGGCCACGACATCCAGAAGCTGATCAACGCCTCGGCCAAGCAACGGCCGAAGGGCGCCTCGATCAATCTTCGGGGACAGGTCGTCACGATGAACACAGCCTTCTCCGGCCTGTTCTTCGGCCTGCTGGGCGCAATTGTGCTGGTCTACCTGCTGATCGTCGTGAACTACCAGTCCTGGCTCGATCCGTTCGTGATCATCACCGCCCTGCCGGCCGCCCTGGCCGGAATCGTGTGGATGCTGTTCGCCACTCACACGCGCCTGTCGGTGCCCGCATTGACCGGAGCCATCATGTGCATGGGCGTGGCGACGGCAAATTCGATCCTCGTCATCAGCTTCGCGCGGGAGCGCCTGGCCGAGACGGGCGATGCGGTGCAGGCGGCGATCGAGGCGGGCTTCACGCGGATGCGGCCGGTCATGATGACTGCACTGGCGATGGTCATCGGCATGCTGCCGATGGCGCTTGGGCTGGGCGAGGGCGGCGAACAGAACGCGCCGCTCGGCCGCGCCGTCATCGGCGGCCTCCTCTTCGCCACCTGCGCCACCCTGACCTTCGTGCCGGTCGTGTTCAGCATCGCCCATGGTCGGCGACCCGCACACGCCAAAGCCGAGCCGGAACCCACTGCGCCCATCGTCGGGAACCTCACGGGAGAGTCCTATGTCTGAATCGAGCGATCTCAACCTTGGGGACCTCAAGTCCTACCGCGCGCCGCGGCGTCTCAGGACAGTCGGCATTGCAGCCCTGGCGGTCGCCGGCGGCCTCGTCGCGTGGGGTCTGATGACCCGCGTCCACGCTAACCAGCAGGTCGCGACCTGGACCCAGCAGGCAATGGTCCCGGACGTGAAGGTGTTCGACCTCGCGAACATGAGCACCGGCGGCGATCTGGTCCTGCCCGCGACCATCCAGGCGTTCTATGACGCGCCCATCCACGCCCGCGTCCCGGGCTACCTCAAGAAGTGGTACGCGGACATCGGCACGCGGGTGAAGGCGGGCCAGGTGCTGGCGGATATCGACACGCCCGACCTCGACCAGCAGCTCGCCCAGGCGCAGGCCGATCTCGCCACGGCGCAGGCGAACGAGCAGCTCTCTGACGTCACAGCCAAGCGCTGGAATTCCCTGCTGACCCGCAATGCGGTCTCACGCCAGGAGACGGACGAGAAGAATGGCGACCTCGCCGCCAAGCGCTCGCTGGTGAACGCCGCCCAGGCCAATGTCGAACGGCTCAAGGCGCTGGAATCGTTCAAGCACATCGTCGCCCCCTTCGCCGGCGTGGTGACGACCCGTTCGACCGACATCGGCGCCCTGATTGTGGTCGGCGGGGTCACCGACGTTCCGCTCTTCAGTGTGGCGGACGAAAGCCAGCTGCGGATCTACGTGAACGTCCCGCAGAGCTACACGGCCCAGATCCGTCCTGGAATGATGGCGAGCTTCACCGTGCCGGAACACCCCGGAGAAGTGTTCCACGCCCCACTCAAGGCCAGCGCCGATGCGGTGAACACTCAGAGCGGCACGCTTCTGCTGCAGCTGCAGATCGACAACTCGGACGGAAAGCTCAAGCCGGGTGACTACGCCCAGGTCCAGTTCGACCTTCCGGCCCAGGCCGGCGTGCTCCAGGTGCCGGCGACCGCCCTCACCTTCCGCAACACCGGCATGGCCGTGGCCGTCGTCGGGCCGCACGATCGCGCGATCATCAAGCCCGTGCAGGTCGGCCGCGACTTCGGCGCGACCGTGCAGGTGAATTCGGGTCTCTCTCCCACCGACAAGATCATCGACAACCCACCGGACTCCCTCGAGACGGGCGACCTCGTCCGCGTCACGGGTACGGCGGTCGCGCCGCAGGTCGCCCATGGATAAACCATCTAAATCATGGGCCGGGGGCGCCCGGGCTCTCCTCGCGAGCGTGGCGGTCGCGAGCCTCGCGGCGTGCAACTTCGCGCCGACCTACGTCAAGCCGCAGCTGCCTACCCCTACCCCGAGCGCCTACAAGGAGATGGGACCCTGGACGCCCGCCGTCCCGGCTGACGACGAGCCGCGCAATAACTGGTGGCTTGCCTATAGCGACAAGACGCTGGACGGCCTGGAGACGCGACTGATCTCCGGCAACCCGGATCTGGCCGCCGCCGTCCACCGCTACGACGAAGCGCGCGCCTACGAGTCCCAGGCCGCGTCCGCCCAGTACCCTCAGATCGGGTCTGACGCCTACTCCACGGCCAACAAACAATCACAGAACCGCCCGTTGAGGTTGCCCACCGGCAAGAACTACTACTCGGACAATGTGGTGGGCGGCTCAGCCTCCTACGAACTCGACCTTTGGGGCCGCGTACGGAACCTGGTCGCGGCGGGAAAGGCCGAGGCGCAGGCGAGCAAGGCCGACGTCGGAACGGTGCGCCTGATGCTGCAGGCGGAGCTGGCCGACGATTACCTCAACCTGCGCGGGCTCGACGCCCAGGAGGACCTGCTTCGGCGCACGGTTGTCGACTATCAAACAGCGCTCAACCTGACGCAGGACCGCTACAGTGGCGGAGCCGACCCCGAGCTGTACGTCGAGGAGGCGAAGACGCAGCTGCAGACGGCGGAAGCGCAGGAAACTGACGTCAAGGCGCAGCGCGCCCTGATGGAGCACGCAATCGCCGTCCTGGTCGGGGTCCCCGCCACCAGCTTCAGTCTGGCCGCCACCACGACCCTGCCACCCCCCGTGGCCGTGCCCGTGAACACGCCCTCCACCCTTCTGCAACGGCGCCCTGACGTCGCAGCCGCCGAGCGCCGAGTGTTCGCGGCGAACCGCCAGATCGGCGTTACGCGCGCCGCCTTCTTTCCCTCGATCAGCCTGCAGGCCGGGGGCGGTTTCGAGAACGCCGGCGGAACGAACCTGCTGAGCGCGAGCAACAGCTTCTGGACGCTCGGCCCCGAACTGGCCGTTTCAATCTTCGATGGCGGCTATCGCCGCGCCAAGGTCAACGAGTCCAAGGCCCTGCTCAATCAGGCGGGGGACGCCTACAAGTCGATCGTGCTCACCGCCTTCCAGGAGGTCGAGGACAACCTCGCCCTCTGCAACGACCTGGCCGTCGAATCCAAGCAGCAGGACGCGGCGGTCGTTGCGGCGCAAGCCTCGGTGTCGCTCGCCCTGTTCCGCTACGAGCAGGGCGCGACGACCTATCTCGACGTCGTCACGGCCCAGAACCTCGAGCTGACCGCGGAACGCGCCGACCTCTACGTGGCCACGCGCCGCCTGGTGGCCAGCGTGGATCTCGTTCGCGCCTTGGGTGGCGACTGGCAGGGCATGTCCGAGAAGGTCCCCGCTCACGCGTGACCGCTGGCGCCGGCGTCACCCCGGGTCGTGGCTCGCGGCGTGGCGCGAGATGGCCGCGAGGGTCTCGGCCATCTTTTCGAGGGTGGCGTCGACCCCGCTTTCGATCCCGTGACGCTCGGCGATCCAGTCCGGCGCGTCATAGCCAATCCACGTCTTTCCCGCCTCGTCCTGCCATACCAGGGCCCTGAGGGGCAGGTCGATGCCGGCGGTCTGCGCGGCCTGCATCACCGGGGTGCCCACTAGCGGATTGCCGAACACGATCAATTCGGTGGGTCGCAAGGACAGCCCCACTCCCGCCGCGCCGGCCGCATGATTGACCCGCGAAATCACTGTCACCCCGCGCGCGGTCAGCGCGGCGACCAGCCGGGCCGCGGTCTCTTTCGGACCATGCTCGCTCGCTACGATCGTCATGCCCGGCGGGGGCCTCTGCACGGTCATGAGTCACCCCTGAGCGGCGCCTTGCGCGTGTAGGAAGCTTAGGGACGACCTCCGTGTGAAGTCCATCCGAAAGGCGCGGCGTCGGAGGTTTCAGCCGGCCATGGCGGCCAGGGCCTCCTCATGGGTTGTCGGCAGCCAGCCTTGCCTCTCGCGCCAGTCCGGTGGCGTTTCTTTGAACCGAGCGAGGGTGAGTTTGCCGAGATCGGCGAAGCTGCACTTCCCGTCCACCACCAGGTCGCGCACAGCGTGGCCCGTGGCGGGCGAAAGGCCAAAGCCCACGCCGCTCATGGTCGCGACGGTCAGGTTGCCCGGGTCGGCGGGCCGGTCCAGCACGGGTCGGCCGTCCGGGGTGTTCTCGACCACGCCGGCCCAGCTACGGATTACCCGCAGGTGTGCGCCACGTGGGAGCAGCTCGGCCACCCGCTTGGCCAGGTTGCGCAGGACGGGAGTCGATGGCCGGCGGTAAGGGCCGAGTGCGTCAACCTCCAGCCATTCGTGCGGCCCTCCGCCATAGGCGAGGTTGCCGCGAAGGGTCTGGCGTCCGTAGAGGCCGTTTCCGTCAGCGCCGCCCACCGGCATCAGCGGCGCCGGCTCGGTGACGATCATCTCCGCACGCGACGGCGCAAGAGGAAGGCGAAGGCCGATCGGCGCCAGCAGGGCCTGCGCCTGGGGTCCGGCCGCCACGACCAGGTGATCGCAGCTTAACACGCCGTGTGGCGTCTCCACGCCGCTGACCCGGCCGCCCTCAGTGAGGATACGCAGGGCCGGCGTATGCTGAGCAATGCGGCCGCCCAGGTCCTGCAGCGCCCAGGCGTAGGCCTGGACGGTGCGCTGCGGGTTGGCCTGGCCGCCGAAGCGAAGATGAATGCCGCCTGTGACGTTGTCGCCGGCCAGCGGAACGAAACTGCGCACCTGCGCCGGATCGAGGTCGTCGACCTGATATCCAAGGCCGCGGCAGATCTCCGCCATGCGCCGGTAATTGTCGAGGTGATGCTCGGTGGTGGCGAAGATCACCCGCTCGCGGCGATATTCGGTCGTGTAGCCGAGGAGCTCGTCCATCTGGGGCCACAGCCTCTGCTCCTCGTGGAACAGGGGGCTGTGATAGTGCGAGGCGCCCCCGCCGTTGCGACCCGACGCCTCCCAGCCGACAATGCCCTTGTCGATGACCAGCACGTCGGCGCCCGACCGCGCCAGCCACCAGGCCGACGACAGGCCGGTGACCCCAGCGCCGATGACGATGACGCTGGCGCCCCTCATGCGTGGCCGCCCTCGCCCAGGATGCCTGCCGAGAGCGCCTCGCGCTCGGTCCCGATGTCGTCATAGGGCGTCCACTGGCCGGGAATGCCCATCCACACGTCCCAGTAGCGCGCGATCTCCGGCGACTCGTCCCAGGCGGCGAGGACCTTGAGTGGGAGGGCGCGGACCGGCGCGCGGTAGCCGGCTAGCGGCACGTCCGAAGGGGCCGCGTTGGAGGCGCAGGCCAGAGTCAGGGCCACCTGCTCGCGGCAGCGCCGCGCCTGGCATGGGCCCATGCAGGCGCGGGTGAGGCGCTTGATCTGGTCCTGGTTTGGCGGGCCGTCCTCGAGCAGGCTGGCGAGATCCCGGCGCGCCTGCGCCGGCGAGGGCGGACCCAGATAGGTCGGTGGCTTCACCGCGACGAGGTCCGCGCGGGTGACTTCCTCGCACTGACAGATGATCACGTCCGGTTCGGCCATCAGCGCCCGCGCCCAGGTCATCTGATAGGCGAGC
Source organism: Caulobacteraceae bacterium (assembly GCA_035483335.1). Taxonomy (GTDB): domain Bacteria; phylum Pseudomonadota; class Alphaproteobacteria; order Caulobacterales; family Caulobacteraceae; genus Acaudatibacter. The sequence goes on from DATHPX010000105.1 coordinate 9,272, forward strand.
GCGTCGAAGCCGGGACCCGGCGTGAGGACGGCGCCCAGCGCCACATCGTGGCCCAGCGAAGCCAGCACGGCCTGGGCGGCCCTGTGACCCGAGGCGCGCGCGGCGTCCTCGCCCATCCCCACGCCGCCCGGAGCTCCGGCGACGTCTCCGGCGAGGAACACATTGGCCAGGCTCGTGGCTGTCCCGTCGGGACTGACCGGCGCATGGCCGCCCAGAAGGGGCGCCGGCGCGATCGCGCCGCCGAGCACATCCAGCAGTTCGACCACCGGAGTCAGGCTGATCGCCTCGACGACCGTGTCGCACGCAATGGCGCGCGTGGCGCCGGCGGCGAGATCGCGCACGGTCAGGCCCTCGATCCCCTCCAGGCCGCCGGACGCACCGATGGGGATCTGGCCCAGCAGGATCTCGACGTCAGCGGCGCGAAGTTCGGCGGCGGCGGAGGACGGCCCCTGGAAAGCCTCGGACACATCGATGAGCGCCGCGACTTCGAGACCACTCGCGAGCGCGGTCCGCGCCGTCTGGATGGCCAACTCGCCCGTCCCCAGAATGACGAGACGGCGGCCGGAAAAGGCGTCGTAGCGGCCCATCAGCGCCTGGAAGGCGCGAGCGCCCATCACACCGGGCTGGTCCCAACCGCGGAAGGCGAAGGCGACGTCGCGTGCGCCCGTCGCCAGGATCAGTCGCTCGAAGCCGACCGTCCAGGCGCGCTCTTCGTCCGCCAGGCCCGCGATCGCACTGGGCAGGGACGCGAGGCCCCATCCGGGCGTGAACGCGCCCCAGACATAGACGCCCAGGCGCACGTCCACGCCAGCCTCGAAGGCGGCCTCGAGGAGGGGATTGGAGGCGAGGATCTGCTCGACCATCCGCCCCTGCGCCTGCACTGCGTTGCTGTAGCGGCCGCCGAAATAGAGCGGCGTGTCCAGGCCCATGAGCCCGGGGCTGACGGGATTCTCATCCACCAACATCACCGAGGCGCCGGCCTTCGCCGCCGCGATGGCTGCGCTGGCGCCGGCGGCGCCGCCACCAACGACCAGGATCTGCACCTGCTCGTCAGGCGGCGGGACCTTGCCGGCCTGTGAGATGCGGTCGAAGCCGCGTTGGGCGCTCATACGGCCTCCAGGGCACGGATGAGTTCGGCGATGAGATCGTCGGGGTGCTCGAGTCCCACAGACAGCCGCATCGTCCCCTCGAAGATCCCTCCAGCCTCCCGTCGCTCCCGCGGCACCGCATAGTGGGTGGTCGTCGCGGAATGGCAGATCAGGGTCTCCGAACCGCCCAGGCTGACGGCCAGCTTGAGCAACTTCAGCTGATCCAAGAACCGGAACGCCTCAGACTCCCCGCCGGCGAGGGTGAAGGAGAAGGTCGAGCCGGCGCCGCCGCATTGGCGATCGTAGACCGCGCGCTCCGACGTCCCAGGTTCCAGAAAGCCGAGATAGGTCACGCCCGTCACCTTCGGATGATCGCGCAGGAAGGCCGCCACCACGGCCGCGTTGGCGCAGGCGCGCTCCTGGCGCACCGCCAGGCTCTCGAGCGAGCGCAGCATCAGCCAGGCAGTGAAGGGCTCCATGTGGTTGCCGACTATGGTGCGCAGCGCCTTGAGCTTTCCCACCAGTTCGGCCGGTCCGCTCACCGAGCCGCCGAGCAGATCGCTGTGGCCGCCGCAGTATTTCGTCAGGGAGGTGATCGTCAGGTCGGCGCCGTGGCTCGCGGGACGCTGCAGCAGCGGGCCGAGGAAGGTGTTGTCAACGCTGATCAATGGCCGCTCGTCCGTGTCGCCCGCGATCTCCTCGGCGATCTGGCGGACGAGGCCGATGTCCACGAGGGCGGCGGTGGGATTGGCCGGGCTCTCGAGCATGAACAGGCGCAGGGGGCCCTTGGCGCGGGCGGCCTGTGCCGCGGCGCGGATCGCTTCTCCATCGACCGCCCGGGCGACGCCCTGAATGTGCACGCCCATACCAGTCATCACCTGGTTCAGCATGTTGTCCGCGCCGGAATAGATCGGCTGGCTATGCACGACGCTGTCGCCCGGCCGCAGCAGGCTGAGCGCGACCGTGGAGATCGCCGCCATGCCGCTGTTGAAGGCCGCGCAATCCTCAGCCCCATCGAGGGCGGCCATCCGCGCTTCGACCATGGTGAGGTTCGGGTGGCTCAGCCGCGAATAGATGAAGCCTTCGTCGATCGGCCCGCCGTGTTCGGCCTCCGTGGCTCCGTCGAAGAAGGCGCGGTGGAAGTCCTTCGCGGCCTGAGCGCTCGGGAAGACGTACGTGGAGGTGAGCACCATCGGCGGTTTGGCCGCGCCCCAGGCCTGGCTGGGATCGTAACCGGCGCCGATGGCGAGCGTCTCCCGGCGAAGACTGCCCGGGGCGCCCTCAGTCGACGTCATACAGGAGCCTCTCCGGAGCTGCGGGACGCTCGTCCAGCCAGGCTTGCGCCGTCCGGCAGTACCAGTCGAGGAACCGGATCGCGAGGGCCTCCCCCTCGGGCGAGAACGGTCCCGGCCGGAAGGCGGGCGAGTCCACCCCCATCTGATTGTTTTCCACCAGATCGCGGTCCTGGAGATTGGTCCGAGCCCAGAGCGCGGTCAGGTTTTCGATGTCGTAGTCCACCCCCTCGACCGCATCCTTGTGGACGAGCCACTTGGAGACGACGTGGGTCTCGCGCGGGCCGACCGGCACAGCGCTGAACATGAACAGGTGGTCGGCCGCGGCGTGGACGAAGCCATGGGGTTCGATCGACCAGCGTAGCGAGCCGATGTCCCCCTCGCCCCTTGGGCACATCGGAACCTTGACCGCCGGCTGGCCGTCCATCGTCATCGACCGGCAGCCCTCATTGAGCGTGAAGCGCACCGCCTGCCACCACTCTCCCTCAACCGGCCCGATCGGCAGGTCCAGCGAGGCCATGCGCGCTGCAAACAGCTCCTGACGCTGATCCTCACCGAATTCGAAGTGAGCGGTGACGCCGACCGGAAAGCTCTGCGCAAGTTCAGGATGGGCCGTTGGGCAGTGGTAACACTCGCGGGCGTTCTCCATCGCCAGTTTCCAGTTCGCCTTCTCCACGAGCACGCTCTCGAAGGCGAGCTTCGCGTCCGCGAGCCGATGGGGCGCGAGCAGCGGCTCGAACTCGCGCTTGAAGGGGCCGATGTCTGGCGGCGTGTCGGAGAGGCAGACGTAGAGCGCGCCTCCGACATTGGCGAGATGGACGGGCGTCAGTCCGTGGTCGTCCGGGTTGAAGCTCGGCCCCATGCGAGGGGCGTGGGCGAGATCCCCCCAGAGCTCATAGGTCCAGCGGTGGTACGGGCAGACCAACCGGTGCGCCGCGCCCTTCCCCGGCGCGCAGATGCGAGCCCCGCGATGTCGGCACACATTGTGGAAGGCATGCAGATCGCCGTGGCGATCGCGGGTCACGACCACAGGCCAGGGCCCGATCGTCGTGGACATCCATGCGCCCGCGCGGGGCAGTTCGACCTCGAACCCGACCATGATCCACGACCGGCCGAAGATGGCCGCCATGTCGAAGTCGAACGCCTCGGGATCGGTATAGAGTTCGCGCGGCAGTCCGCATCCAGCCTGGCGCTGACCCAGCAGACCGCGGATTTTGTTCAGATCGACCATGAATCGCTTCGCTTGCGCCCAATCCCATATGCGCGCCGCTCACCGGCTTGGCGAGAAATAGCATGAGACG
>DATHPX010000106.1:0-30315 GCA_035483335.1 Caulobacteraceae bacterium
GCACGGCGTGGAGGGGATAGAAGCCGGAGACCTCCCAGCGCCCGCAGTTTAGGGATCTGGGTCGGGTTTAGTCCTGGATCGCCTGGAGACCCTGGGCGAGATCGTCGGTCAGGTCGGAAGGGTCCTCGAGGCCAATGCTCAGGCGAATGAGCGGCCCACGCCGGGCCGGCTCGTGTTGGCGCACGCCGAGCTGAGGATCACACGCCAGCGCCAGGCTCTCGAAGCCGCCCCAGGAAAAGCCCAGGCCGAACAGCTCCAGGCGATCCAGGAAACGGTCGACAGCCTCGGGCGGGCAGGGCTCGAGCACGAACGAGAAAAGTCCGGCCGCGCCGGCGAAGTCCCGTTTCCACAAGGCGTGATCCGGGGCGCCGGGGAGGGCAGGGTGGAGCACCTCGGCGACCCGAGGGTGGCCAGAGAGCCAGGCGGCGACCTGCAATCCGCTCTCGCCGCACCGCGCGATCCGAGCGGGCAAGGTGCGCAGTCCACGGAGCATCATATAGGCGTCTTCTGCCGAAACCGACCAGCCAAAGTCCCAGACGGTGTCGTCGATCGCCTTCCCAAGGGCGGGGTCGCGAGTGGCCACGCTGCCCATGAAGACGTCGGAATGGCCGCCGACATACTTGGTGAGCGACTGGGCCGAGAGATCGACTCCATGCTCGAGCGGCTTGAACAGCAGCCCGGCCGCCCAGGTGTTGTCGACCAGGGTGAGGATGCCCCGGGCGCGGGCGAGATGGGCAATCGTCGGCACGTCCTGCATCTCGAGGCTGAGGGAGCCCGGAGATTCCATGACGATCAGCTTCGTGTGGGGATCGGCGAGGCCAAGCAGGGCCTCGGGCTCCAGGCGCGATGGGTGATAGCGCACCGAGACGCCGAACCGCCGCAGGACACGCTCACTGAAGCGGCGCGTGGGCTTGTAGATGGCGTCGGTGACGAGAACCTCGTCCCCGGCGCGAAGCACAGCCGTCATGGCGGCGGTCATCGCCGCGAGGCCAGACGGAAACAGCCGCACGTGCTCGGCCGACTCCAGCTCGCACAGAGCGCGAGCGAGGGCCGCCTGGGTCGCCAGACCGCCCCGGCCGTAGGTGGGCCGCGATTCGTCGTAGAGGTCTGCGGCGCGATCGAGCAGAACGGTGGAGCCCTTCTGCACGGGAGGGCCGACGGTCCGCGCCGGAGCGTCGGTCCCGTCACCCCCATGGATGAGTTCCGTGAACGGACTGCGCGGGCGCGTCATGCCGCCGCCCCGGTGGCGACTGGCGTATCGGCCCGCCCGCCCCATTCGGTCCAGGACCCGTCGTAGACCGCCACATCGGACCGGCCCGCGCGGGCAAGGGCAAGCGCGAGGACGGAGGCGCTCACCCCCGAGCCGCAGGTCGTGACCAGAGGCCCTGACAGGTTCACACCCGCAGATCGGAAGATCTCGCGCACGCGATCGGCCGGTACGAGGCGCCCGTCCTGGATCAGGTCGCCGAACGGTACATTGCGCGCCCCCGGCATGTGACCCGAGCGCAGCCCCGCCCGCGGCTCCGGCGCCTCTCCGGCGAACCGCGCCGCGGGACGCGCGTCGACAATCTGTTCGGCGCGACCTTCGAGGGCGGCGCGCACCTGCTCGATGTCGCGGACGAGTTCAGGTCTGTAGCGGGCCCGGAAGTCGCCCTTCGCCGGCGAGGGCAAGCCCTGTTCGAGCGGTCGACCTTCGGCGATCCAGGCCGGAAGCCCGCCATCCAGCACGAACGCGGCGTCGCAACCCATCACCCGCAGGTTCCACCAGACGCGCGGCGCAGAGAAGAGACCCTGGCTGTCGTAGACGACGACTCTCTGTCCCTGGCGGACGCCAAGATCCTGGAGTGCGTGCTCGAATTCCGTAGCGGAAGCCAGCATGTGCGGCAGGTTCGAGGCGCGGTCGCAAACCTCGTCGATCCCGAAGAACACGGCTCCGGGGATGTGTCCTTCGACGAACTCAGCCCTCGCGTCGCGCGGCGTCCCCGGCATGAACCAGGAGGCGTCGATGATTGCGACCTCTGGATTGGAGAGCTGATCGACGAGCCACTGCGTCGAAACGATGGGATCGTCGCTCATGCAAGCCACGGCGGCGTCGGCAGGCCGCGCTCCTCCAGAAATTCACGATTGAAGAGCTTGCTCTGATAGCGGGAGCCGTAGTCGCACAGCACAGTGACGATGGTGTGCCCGGGCCCAAGATCCCGCGCCAGGTGAACGGCCCCGGCGACGTTGATTCCCGTCGACCCGCCCATCACCATGCCCTCGTTCTGGGCGAGCTCGAAGATCACCCGCATCATCTCGTCATCCGACACCCGATAGGGGAAGTCGACCTTGAGACCTTCGAGGTTTGCGGTGATCCGGCTCTGGCCGATGCCCTCAGAAATGGAATTTCCTTCGGCCTTGAGCTCGCCGTGGGCGTACCAGTTGAACAGCGCCGCGCCTCCGGGGTCGGCCAGGCCGATGGCGACATCGGTTTTGCGCTCCCGCAAGGCCTGGGCGACTCCGGCCAGGGTGCCCCCGGTGCCGACGGCGCAGATGAAGCCGTCGACCCGGCCTTCTGTCTGTTCCCAGATCTCCGGGCCGGTCGTCTCGAAGTGCGCCTGGCGATTGGCGGTGTTGTCGAACTGATTGGCCCAAACCACCCCGTTGGGCTCTTCCTTGGCCATCTGCTCGGCGAGGCGACCCGAATAGCGGACATAGTTGTCCGGGTTGGAGTAGGGGACGGCGTCCACCTCGATGAGACGGGCGCCCGCCAGCCTCAACGCATCCTTCTTCTCCTCGCTTTGGGTTCGAGGGATCACGATCGTGGTGCGATAGCCGAGGGCGGCCGCCACCATGGCAAGTCCGATGCCCGTATTACCGGCCGTCCCCTCGACGATATGGCCGCCCGGCTTGAGCGCGCCCCGCCGCTCGGCGTCGCGAACGATGTAGAGCGCTGCGCGGTCCTTGACCGACTGGCCGGGGTTCATGAATTCGGCCTTGCCAAGGATTTCGCATCCAGTGGCGTCGCTGGCCTCCCTGAGGCGGATGAGAGGCGTATTCCCGATCGCGTCCACGACGCTGGGATGGATTTCTTGACGGGGCATGGGCCTCTTCTTCGGGATCAGCACGGTCGGCGCAAGGGTCTCCTCGCGACCGGCGTCAGACGCGCCCCAGGCTGAGCTGGACGACGTCCGTCCGCCCGGTGCGAAAGGCGGCCTCGCAATAGCTTAGATAGAAGCGCCACAGGCGACGGAAACGTTCGTCGAAGCCGAGGGTCCGAATTTCGTCCCAAGCTCCCTCGAACTGGGATCCCCATTCGGCCAGCGTGCGCGCGTAGTTCTGGCCGAACCGGGTTATGGACTCCCATTCCAGACCAGCGCTCGCAGTCTCCTGCCGGAGCCTCGCCTCGCTCGGAAGCATCCCGCCGGGAAAGATGTACTTGCGCATGAAGTCGGAGCGCTGACGGTAGACGCGGAACAGCTCGTCGCGGATGGTGATGATCTGTAGACCCGCCCGGCCGCCAGGCGACAGCACGTCACGCACCTTGTGGAAGAAACGCGGCCAATAGGCCTCGCCCACAGCTTCGAACATCTCGATCGAGGCGACACGGTCGAACGAGCCCTCGATGTCGCGGTAGTCGAGCAACCTGACATCGGCGCGCTCGGCCAGGCCGGCCCGGAAGAGCCGTTCCCGCGCGAACTCGTACTGAGCCGGCGAGTTCGTCAGGGCCGTCACCGAGGCGCCGACCTCGCCGGCGGCGAATTCCGCAAAGCCGCCCCACCCGCAACCGATCTCGAGCACGCTATGGCCCTGGCGCAGGTCAATCTGGCGGGCCAGAGCTGCGTACTTCGCCTTTTGCGCTTCGCCCAAAGTCTGGTCGGCCCGCTCGTACCGCGCCGATGAATAGGTCATCGTGGGATCCAGCCATCTGGAATAGAAGGCGTTGCCCAGGTCGTAGTGCGCGCGGATGTTTCGGCGCGAACCTTTCCTGGAGTTGCGATTGAGGGCGTGAGCCAGGACGTTGAGCGTCCGGATCCAGGGATTTCCGCTCACCAGTCGTTCGAGCCGGTCGAAGTTCAAAGTGAAGACCTCGAGCAGGGCCGAGAGGTCCGGCGTATCCCATTCCCCGGCCATGTAGCCTTCGCCGAAGCCGATATCGCCGCCGGCCAGCACGCGAGAGACGAAGCGAAAGTCCTTTACGACGAGCCGCCCGGCGGGACCCGGCTCAGGGCCACGGACATTCAGCTCCCGTCCTGATGGAAGCACGAAGGTGAGGGAACCGGCCTGCCAGTTCTCGCGCGCGATATTGATCACCGTGCGGAAGGCGGGGGGCGCGCTTCTGAGTTCAGGGTCGTCGACCGTTTCGACCACTGCGGCTGGCTGGTCGTTCATGGAAGCCCCTCGTAGGTCGCAAACGCACGGGCACGGGCCGACGGATGATCGACGATGGGGCTAGGGTAGGTGTCGCCGAGGCGAACGCCCGCCCTGGTCAGCGCCGCTGCGTCGGCGGTCCACGCCTTGTGAATACAGTCATCGCCAAGCTGCGCAAGTTCCCGAACCATCCTGCAAACGTATTTGCGGTCAGGATCGAGCCGTTCGCTTTGCAAATCGAGGTTGAACATCCGGAAACAAAGCACCTCATCGCCTCCGGGTTCAGCGGTCCGTCGCCTGACGTGAACTCGGACAACCAACCGTGCGCCTCCGCGAGCCGCTTGCAACGCTCGATTGTCGGCGAGGCGCAGGTCATTGTGGGATCGCGTGATGGCGGCGGAGGGGCTTGACACCGGTCTCATCGCGATAGCCACACGTTTACCCCGATCGCACCCTTGCCCGACTCGTACTCTGGAGGGTTTGCGGCGGATCAAGGAGTTGTCGGTCTTGAGCGGTGTGAACGCGGAGGTGAGGGTCGGAGGTTCGGTCAGGACCACTGTGTTCAGCGCGACCGGGCGACTGGCTGTGATTGCCGGGCCCTGCCAGATGGAGAGCCGGTCACACGCTCTCGAAACCGCCGCCGCTCTTCGTGAGATCGCCGATCGGCTGGCGATCGGTCTCGTCTACAAGACGTCCTTCGACAAGGCGAACCGTACCTCCGGAACGACGGCCCGCGGCCTTGGGCTCTTGCAGGCGGCGCCCGTCTTCGCGGAAATCCGCGAGACCACTGGACTTCCGGTGCTGACCGACATCCACGAGATCGATCAATGCGCCCCGGTCGCTGAGGTTGTGGACGTGCTGCAGATCCCAGCCTTCCTCTGTCGCCAGACGGACCTGATCGTCGCGGCGGCGCGCACAGGTCGCGCGCTCAACATCAAGAAGGGTCAGTTCCTCGCCCCGTGGGATATGCGCCACGTGATCTCGAAGGCGACCGAGGCCGGCAATCCAAACGTGATGGCCTGCGAACGGGGTGTCTCGTTCGGCTACAACACCCTGGTGTCAGACATGCGCGCCCTTCCGGTGCTCGCGGAAATCGGCTGTCCGGTCATCTTCGACGCCACCCACTCCGTCCAGCAACCGGGGGGGCAGGGGTCCGCTTCCGGCGGCGAGCGGCGCTTCGTGCCGGTGCTCGCTCGCGCTGCGGTGGCCGTGGGAGTCGCAGGCGTCTTTCTGGAGACCCATCCGGATCCGGACAAGGCGCCCTCGGATGGGCCGAACATGGTTCCCCTGGCCACGCTCGAGCCGCTGCTTCGCGAACTGCTCGAGCTGGACGCCATAGCCAAACGGCGCGTCGCCTGATGGACCTGCAGACCCTCCAGCATCTCCTGCATGGCTTGACCGGCGCCCGGGTGCTGGTCGTGGGGGACGTGATGCTCGATCGCTTCGTCTATGGCGATGTGAGCCGCGTGTCGGCGGAGGCGCCGATCCCGGTTCTCGCCCACACCCGCGAGAGCCGGATGCTCGGGGGCGCCGGCAACGTGGCGCGAAACATCGTGGCCCTCGGCGGACGGGCGGAGCTGGTTGGACTGGTAGGATCGGACCCACCGGCGCAGGAGATCGAGACTCTGCTGGCCGATGACGGAATCGGGAACGGCCTCGTGCTCGACACGGACCGCTGCTCGACGGTCAAGATGCGGTTCGCCTCGGCCGGACAGCAACTGCTGCGGGTCGACACCGAGGTCGTCTCCCCGGCGCCCGCCCAAGCGGAACGTGTCCTGGCGGACCGGATCCGCGAGCGCGCCAGCGGGTGCGGGGCGATTCTCCTGTCGGACTACGGCAAGGGCGTCGTCACCCCGGCAGTCATCGGGGCCTGTCTTTCGGCGGCGCAGGAGTCCGGGGCACGGCTCGTGGTCGACTCAAAGGCCAGGCGGTTTGGCCACTATGGGGCGGTCGATCTCGTCAAGCCGAATGCAGCCGAACTGGCGAGGGCCACTGACCTGCCGACGGACACCGACACGGAGGTGGAGGTCGCGCTCTCCAAGGCGCTGGAGTCCTGTGAGGCGAAGGCCATCCTCGTGACGCGAGCGGCCAAGGGGATGTCACTGGCCCTCCGGGGCGAGCGGGTGCGGCACTTCTCTCGTCCGCCTCCGGAGGTCTATGACACGGCCGGCGCAGGCGACACGGCCCTGGCCGCTGTCGGCCTCGCTCTGGCCTCAGGAGCGCCGCTGGAAGCTGCGGCCGAGCTCGGACTCGTCGCCTCGAGCCTCGTCGTCCAAAAGGCGGGCGTGACGGTCGTCTCGCCCGACGAAGTCCTGGAAGCAGAGCTCGCTGTGTCGCGCTCGCCTCTGGACGCCAAGATCGCCACGCCCGAGCGAATGGCGCGGGAGGCCGCGCGCTGGCGGGAGCGGGGCCTGAGGGTCGGGTTCACCAATGGCTGCTTCGACGTCCTCCATGCCGGCCACATCGCCTATCTGACCCAGGCGAGGTCCTGGTGCGACAGGCTGATCGTGGGCCTCAACACCGATGATTCCATCCGTGCGGCCAAGGGGCCCGACCGGCCGGTGAACGGGCTGGAGGCGCGGGCGCGCGTGCTGTCGGCCCTGGCGGCGGTCGACCTCGTGACGCCTTTCGAGGACGAGACGCCGCTGGAGCTGATCCGCGCCGCGCGACCCGACCTGCTCGTCAAAGGCGGCGACTATGCTCCCGAGGCCATCGTCGGCAGAGACCTTGTCCTGAGCTGGGGGGGAGAGGTGCGCGTGGCCGACTTGGTGGAGGGGCACTCCACCACCGGCGTCATCCGACGAATGGCGGGAGGCCGGACGAGTTGAGCCGGAATGTCGTCCTGGTCACGGGCGGGGCAGGATTTATCGGCTCCAACGTCGTCGCACGCCTGTGCGAGGATGGCGGGGCTGACGTGGTGGTCTGCGACCGCCTGCGGCAAACGGATCTGGGCAAGTGGCGGAACATCGCCAAGCATCCAATCGGCGACCTGATCGCGCCTGAAGCGCTCTGGCCCTGGCTGGAATCCCATGGCGAAGAGGTGGGACTTGTCATCCACATGGGCGCGATCTCGTCGACCACGGAGTCCGACGCGGATCTGATCGCAGGGGTGAATTTCGGCCTGTCGCGAGACCTCTTCCGCTGGTGCGCCGAGCGCCGCAGGAGATTGATCTACGCGTCCTCGGCCGCGACTTATGGCGATGGGCGGCTCGGTTTCGATGACCGGGACGATCTAGACCACCTCACGGCTTTGCGGCCCCTGAACGCCTATGGTTGGTCCAAGGCTCTCTTCGACATTTTCGCCCTGCGTCAGGCGGCGCGCGGGGTGGCCCCGCCGCAATGGACCGGGCTGAAGTTCTTCAATGTCTTCGGCCCCAATGAAGCCCACAAGGGCTCGATGCGCTCCGTCGTGGCGCAGATCTGGCCGAGGGTCGCTGCGGGAGAACCCGTGAGGCTCTTCCGATCCGACAACCCGGCCTATCCGGACGGGGGCCAGCTGCGCGACTTCGTCTACGTCCGCGACGTGGCCGACTGCATTGCCTGGCTGGCGCGCCAGGGCGGTCCCAGCGGCGTGTTCAATCTCGGTTCGGGCAAGGCTCGGACGTTCGAGGACCTCGCGCGGGCCGTCTTCGCCGCCGCAGGCCGAGAGCCGCGCATCGAGTTCGTCGACATGCCCGCCACACTTCGCGGGCAGTATCAGTACTTTACCGAGGCGCGCATGGACCGGTTGCGAGAGTCCGGATGGAACGCCTCATCCACCAGCCTGGAAGCGGGCGTGACCGACTATGTCTCGCGCTTCCTCGCGACAGATGACCCCTACCTCTAGGTCCGAGACGCCCGTTCGGACCCGGCGCGACGCCAGGTTCTGGGGGGCGATCGCAATCGGGGCGCTCGCGGTCCTGGTGATCACCGCGCTGCTCGTCTGGCGTGACGACATCCTCGAGGCCTTGCTCGATCCGAAGATCCCGTACGCGGTCTACCAACCGCCGCCCGCTCCAGACTATCGATCCCCATCAGCTTGGGCGATTCTGCCGGGGGCGTCCGCACCTGGCGACCCGGCCACAGACGTCTTCTTCATCCACTCCACGACCTTCGATGGAGGCAAGGATTGGAATGGTCCGATCGACGCCCGAGCGGCTGCCCGAAGGCTCTCCCGCTCGATCCTCCCCAATTACGCCGCGCCCTTCGCGACCGCCGGACGGGTGTTCGCGCCGCGCTATCGCCAGGCGAGTCTCTACACCTCGCTCACCTTGTTCGACGACGCGCTGCAGGCTCGGCAGTTCGCCTATGGCGATGTGAGGGCCGCCTTCCTCTCGTTCCTGTCCCGCATCGGATCGCGGCCTTTCATCGTCGTCGGCGTCGAACAGGGGGGCGAACTTGGCGCGCGCCTGCTCGCCGACGTCGTGGCGCCTGACGCCGCCCTGCGAGACCGATTGGTCGCGGCCTACCTGATCGACACGGTGACCCCGGCGGATGATCACGCCGTCGGCGCGGCCCTGCCTGCCTGCCAGTCTCGCCGCCAATCGGGGTGTGTCGTGGCGTGGATTTCCGCGCGGCGCTTCGACTTCGTCCGGGCACAGAAGATCACGAGCCGCAGCGTCGTGTGGACCCCCGACGGCCGGCTCGTCGGCCTCGCGGGCCGCGAGCCGCTATGCGTCAACCCCCTGCTCGGCGCTCAGAGCGAGGCGGACGCGCCGCCCAGGCTCAATCTCGGCGCGGCGAGCGCCACGGGACTGGAGTGGGGAGCGCGCCCCGGATTCATGGCCCGTCAGGTGGGAGCCCGCTGCGATGGCGGGATCCTGCGGGTGACCCGCCCACGTTCAGCCCTGTTGAGGCCCTCGGGCGACTGGGCCGACCGCCTGCGGACGCCTGGCTACAACCTCTTCTGGGCTGATCTCGAAGCTGACGCCCAGGCCCGCTCGGCGCTGTGGCTGACCGATCATGGCCATGCTCTCAGCCAGCCGAGCTGAGGGCGCCGTCGGCGCGCCAGTCGAACAGGGCGCGAAGCAGGCGCAGGGCCTGTCCTCGCGTCGAGGAGAGGTCGGGGTCGCGCGCGAGCACCAGGCGGGCGTCATCGGCCGCGGCGGCGACGAGATCGCGGTGGGCGATCGGATCCGCCAGGACGTAGGCCGGAAAGCCGCTCTGGACGAGTCCGAGCGGATCTCCGCCCCCCCGCAGCTCCAGGTCGCGCTCGGCGATGACGAATCCGTCGTCCGTTCGGCGCAGGACGTCCAGCCGCGTTCGCGCAATCTCCGAGAGGGGTGGCTCGTACAGCAGGATGCAGCTCGACGCCGCCGCGCCTCGACCCACGCGGCCTCGCAACTGGTGCAGTTGGGCGAGACCGAAACGCTCGGCCTGCTCGATGACCATGATGGTCGCGGCGGGGACGTCGACCCCGACCTCGACGACGGTCGTGGCGACGAGCACCGAGAGCTCACCGGATAAGTACCGGGCCATGGTCGCGTCGCGCTCCGCCGGCGCCAAACGGCCGTGCACGAGGCCCACACGTGGCCCGAACAGCATCGACAGAGCGGCGGCGCGCGATTCTGCCGCCGCGAGATCGGCGGCCTCTGATTCGGCCACCAGCGGACAGATCCAGAAGGCCTGGGCCCCGGCGGCGACTGCGGCTCTAAGGCGGGTGACGATATCGGGCAGCCGCGTGATCGGGGCGGCCCGCGTCTCGACGGGCGTTCGGCCCGGCGGCTTCTCATCCAGCCGCGAAACGTCGAGATCTCCGAAGACGGTGAGTTCGAGCGTCCGCGGGATCGGGGTGGCGGACATCGCCAGGAGGTGGGTTCCCTCACCTTTAGCCTGCAGCCTCAGCCGCTCCGAAACGCCGAAGCGGTGCTGCTCGTCGACGACGGCAAGGCCCAGTCGTCGAAAGGAAACATCATCCTGAAAAAGGGCGTGAGTGCCCACCGCGACGTGGGCCTCGCCGGAGGCGAGGGCCTCCAGGCGCTCGCTCCGCGCCGCCCCCTTGTGGCGTCCGGTCAGCAGTACACAGCGGAATCCGGCCTGCAAAAGCGCGGGCTCGATCGAGGCGAAGTGCTGCCGCGCGAGAAGCTCGGTCGGCGCCATGAACGCAGCCTGCCAGCCCGCCTGCGCCGCATCGGCGGTCGCGATCATGGCCACGGCCGTCTTTCCTGAACCCACGTCGCCCTGCAGCAGGCGGGACATGCGCTCGCCCGAGCGGATGTCGGCTCGGATCGCCTCGACAGCGCGCTTCTGCGCTCCCGTCAGGCTGAAGGGCAGGGCGGCGGCGGCGCGGTCTCCGCCCGTCGGCGCATCGATTACTGGCCCTCCGCCACGCCTCTGGATGCTGCGACGCTCGCCAAGGGCAAGCTGGTGCGCCAGCAGCTCGTCGAAGGCCAGGCGACGGCGATGCGGGGCCGCGGGTCCGAGGTCCGCCTCGCGACGCGGGGCGTGCAGGGCTTCAAGGGCCTGGCGCCAGGAAGGCCAGGCGTTGCGGGAGAGCCATGCGGGATCCTGCCATTCGACGAGGTCCGGCGCGCGCGACAAAGCCTCGGCCGCAAACCGGCGGATCGTTCGCGACGGCAATCCGGCCGTCGCGGGGTAGACCGGCTCGATGGTTGGTACATCCCCCGCACGCTCCATCGGCGCGAGGTAGTCCGGGTGGACGATGTCCAACGTGCTCCAGCTCGATTCGCGATCGATCCGTCCACTGACGATACGGCGAGAGCCTGCCGGGTGGCGCGCCTGCAGGTGGGGGCCGTGGCCCTTGAAGTAGACGAGGTTGACGAAGCCGGTCTCGTCGAAGGCGCGGATCTTCCACGGAAGGCCCGGCCGCGGCGGCGGGTGATGGGACTCGATCGTCACCTCCAGCGTCTGCACCTCGCCGTGGCGGGCGTCCGCGGCGCTTGTTCGCTGCCGGTGGATCAGGCCTTGCGGCGCCAGGAACAGAACGTCGCGCACGCGCGGGCCCGCCACCTTCTCGAGCAGAGGGGCGACGCGGGTCCCGACGCCCTTCAGCGTGGTGACGGGCGCGAACAGCGGGAAGAGACTCTCCGGGCGCATGGCAGCGCCAGCATAGGCCAAAAGGGCGCGGGCATAGACCGCGCTCCCCTGCGGCGGTAAGGGGCCGCCATGAGTGAAGCACCTCCAGACCGTTTGGCGGTCGATCCGGACAGCCCCTATTACGACGAGGCCCTGCTGGCCCGGGGCGTGGGCGTTCGCTTCAAGGGCGTCGAGAAGACCAACGTCGACGAGTACTGCGTGAGCGAAGGCTGGGTGCGGCTCTCGGTCGGTTCGACCCTCGATCGCAGGGGCAAGTCGATGACGATCAAGCTCAGCGGCCCGGTCGAACCCTATTTCAAGGACGGCGCCGAGTAGCCCATCCCGCCAAAAGCTATGGCGGGCTCATGCGTCGGGCCCTATATCGCCGCCTTCCCGATGGACACTCAGCGACTGAACAGGATCCGCTTCCGAGCTTGGCGCCGGGGGTTTCGCGAAGCCGACCTGATCCTGGGCGGCTTTGCTGACGCCTGTCTTCAGTCCATGAGCGAGGAAGACGTCTCCCGCTTCGAACGCCTGCTCGAACAGCCAGACCATGATATCTATGACTGGATCCTGGGCCGCGCTCCCGCTCCACCGGCGTTCGATGATGAGTTGTTGCAGCGGATCCGTGCGTTCAGGCCCTCGTCGGGCCAGCAGGGCCCACAGGGAAGCTAGCGAAGCGTGAACCCGCCAGCCGACATGAAGCGCGTCATTGGCGCGCCAGGCCGCGTCGACCTGACCGGCGCACCCGAGGGCTTCGACGCCCTGGTGATGTCCGACATCGCCCGCGCTCGCGAAGGCCTGACGGTGTTCGTCGCGCGGGACGGCTCGCGGGCCTCGGCCTTTGCCGACGCCATCGCCTTCTTTGCGCCGGAGATCGAACTCGTCACGTTTCCTGCGTGGGACTGCCTGCCTTACGATCGTGTCGGTCCGTCGGCGGGGATTTCAGCTCAGCGAATGGCCGCGCTCACACGCCTGGCGCGTGGCGAGGCCAACAAGACGCCAATCCTCCTGGTGACCACTGCAGCAGCCCTGATGCAGAGGGTCCCGCCCCGCGCAGTCGTGTCCAAGGCGGGCTATTCGGCCCGCGTCGGCAATCGCGTCGACGTCGCCGATCTCGAGCGCTATTTCGCGGTCAACGGCTATCAGCGCGCTTCGACAGTCTCCGAGCGCGGCGAGTTCGCCATCCGCGGCGGCGTGATCGACGTCTTCACGCCCAGCGCGGACGAGCCGGTGCGGCTCGACCTCTTCGGCGACACCCTGGAGTCCATCCGCAGCTTCGATCCGGAGACCCAACGGTCGACGAAACAGATCAAGGACGTCGACCTGCCTCCCGTGAGCGAGACCCTTCTCGACCAGGCGGCCATCGCCCGATTCCGCAGCGGCTATCTCTCCGCTTTCGGCGCGCCGGGCGATGATCCGCTCTACGCCACGGTGAGCGAGGGCGGGCGCCGGGCAGGGATGGAGCATTGGCTCCCGCTCTTCTACGAACAGCTGGAAACCCTGTTCGATTACCTTCCCACAGACGCACTCATCGGCATCGACCATCTTGCGCGAGAGGCGCGGGACGAGCGCATCGCGAGCGTCACCGATGCGTTCGAGGCCCGCGAGCAGGCCGAGCGGAAGACCCACTACCGAGCGCTCCCGCTCGAGCAACTGTATGTCACGGCCGAAGAATGGGACGAGCGGATGTCGCGCCGACCCACGCGGCGGCTCAGTCCCTTCCACAGCGAGGCGACCGACGGGGCGGTAGACCTGGGCGCCAAGCTGGGTCGCAATTTCGCGGCCGAACGGGCGCAGGACAGCGTCAACCTGTTCGAGGCGACGGCGGACCACGCACGGCGCCTGGCGGGGCAGGGCAAGCGGGTGATCTTCGCCTCGTGGACCGAGGGATCGTCCGAGCGACTCGGCGCGATGCTGGCGGACCACGGCCTTAAGGGTGTGCTCCTCGCGCCGTACTGGCAGGCGGCCAAGGCCGCCGACCCCAAGAAGCCCCAGCGCGCCGTGTTGCCGCTCGACCACGGGTTCGAGACGGACTCCCTGGCCGTCATTTCCGAAACCGACATCCTTGGCGACCGCCTCGCCCGGCCACGCCGTCGTCGCCGCGCCACGAACTTCCTGGCCGAGGCTTCCGCCCTTTCGCCTGGCGACCTTGTCGTCCACGTCGATCACGGGATCGGGCGCTACGAGGGTCTCAAGACGCTGGAGGTGATGGAGGCGCCGCACGACTGCCTCGAGCTGCAGTACGCCGCCGAGGCCAAGCTCTACCTGCCGGTCGAGAACATCGACCTGCTGACCCGCTACGGCTCCGAGGGGGAGGGCGTGCAACTCGACCGCCTCGGCGGCGCCGCCTGGCAGGCGCGCCGCGCCAAGGCCAAGGAGCGGCTGCGCGAAATGGCCGAGGGCCTCATCGCCATCGCCGCGGCGCGCGCGACGCGTCACGTCGAGGCGACCGATCCGCCCCACGGCCTGTTCGACGAATTCTGCGCCCGCTTCCCTTACGAAGAGACCGAAGATCAGCTTCACGCCATCGAGGACGTCCTGGGCGACCTCGCCTCGGGCAAGCCCATGGACCGGCTGATCTGCGGGGATGTCGGCTTCGGCAAGACCGAGGTCGCCCTCCGCGCGGCCTTCGTCATGGCCATGAGCGGGCGTCAGGTGGCGATCGTCTGCCCCACCACCCTGCTGGCGCGCCAGCACTACTCGACCTTCGTCGAACGCTTCAAAGGATGGCCGGTGAGGGTGCGACGGCTCTCGCGCCTGGTCCCCGCAGCCGAGGCTGCAGAGACGCGGGAGGCCCTGGCGAAGGGCGAGGTCGAGATCGTCGTGGGGACCCATGCGGTCCTGTCCAAGCAGGTCCAGTTCAAGGACCTGGGCATGGTCATCGTCGACGAGGAGCAGCACTTCGGGGTCAAGCACAAGGAAGCCCTGAAGGCCCTTCGCGCCGAGGTGCACGTCATGACCCTGACGGCGACACCGATCCCGCGAACCCTGCAGATGGCGCTCTCCGGCATCCGGGAGATGTCGATCATCGCGACGCCGCCGGTCGACCGGCTGGCCGTGCGCACCTACGTCACGCCCTGGGACCCGGTGTCGATACGGGAAGCACTCCTACGGGAGAAGTACCGCGGCGGCCAGGCCTACTACGTCGCTCCCCGCATCAAGGATCTGCCCGATCTCGAGGCGTTCCTGCGCGAGCAGGCGCCCGAGGTGAGGTTTGTCGTCGGCCACGGGCAGATGCCGCCGACCCAGCTCGAAGACGTGATGAGCGCCTTCTACGAAGGCCGCTATGACGTGCTTCTCTCGACGACCATCGTCGAGTCGGGGCTCGACATTCCCTCCGCGAACACGCTGATCGTGCACCGCGCGGACATGTTCGGGCTGGCTCAGCTCTATCAGCTGCGGGGACGGGTCGGACGCGCCAAGGCGCGCGCCTTCGCCTATCTCACCACGCCGTTTGAGAAGCCGATCACCCCGCACGCGGAGAAGCGGCTCCACGTGCTGCAATCGCTCGACAGCCTGGGCGCGGGCTTCCAGCTCGCCAGCCACGACCTCGACATCCGCGGCGGCGGCAATCTGCTCGGAGACGAGCAGTCCGGCCACATTCGCGATGTGGGGGTCGAGCTCTACCAGCAGATGCTGGAGGACGCGGTCAACGAGCTCAAGGTCAGTGGCGGGGGCGCCTCCGACCTGTCTCAGGAGCGTGGATGGTCGCCTCAGATCAACACCGGCGCAGCCGTGCTGATCCCGGAAGCTTACGTTCCCGACCTCAATGTCAGGCTGGCCCTCTACCGGCGTCTGTCAGACGCCGAGCGCGCCGAGGATCGCGAGGCGCTCGCCTCCGAGCTTATCGACCGCTTTGGCCCGCTTCCGCCCGAGGCGGACCAGCTCCTGAAGGTCGTGGCGATCAAGGGCCTGTGCCGAGAGGCCAACGTCGTGAAGATCGACGTCGGCCCCAAGGGCGCGGTCGCAGCGTTCCGTGGCGACCATTTCGCCAATCCGGCGGCCCTGGTCAGTTATGTTCAGAAGCACGACTTCTCCTGGAAGATCCGCCCAGACCAGAAGGTGGTGATCAAGGGCGAGTGGGAGACGCCGAGCGAGCGCCTGAACGCCGCCGAGCGCATCCTTCGCGTCCTCGCCGCCCTCGCCGGCGGAGGTCAGGCGCCCGCGTGGGCCAAGCCC
This sequence comes from Caulobacteraceae bacterium, assembly GCA_035483335.1. Lineage (GTDB taxonomy): Bacteria > Pseudomonadota > Alphaproteobacteria > Caulobacterales > Caulobacteraceae > Acaudatibacter. The sequence goes on from DATHPX010000106.1 coordinate 15,547, forward strand.
CCGGCGCCGGCCCCTGCGCCGCCGCCACCGCCCCGTCGGTTCGTGCGACGGCCGCAGGCGCGCTCCTTCCGTTGATCGGGTCTGTCAGAGCGCGTTGCGCAAAAGTGGATCCTGGTTTTGCGCGTAGAACGCGCTCAAGCTTTTGACTCTAGAGCACGTTTATCCCGTTCAGGCGATTCCGCCTGAACGGGACGTGCTCTAGGCGGCCGAAGGGCCGCCTCTCGCACGCGCCTCGGCCAGCAGACGCCGCGCGCGAAGGCTGACCTCGACCTGCTGGGCGAGCATCATGGATGCCGCAGAGATCATCAGGGCGTCGGTGACGGATGCGGCGGGCACCGGCCCGAGGAAACGCCCGCGGAGGTAGTACCGCGCGGCGAAGAACGCCACGACGAGGATCATTCCAAGCTGCGACATGCGGGCGGTCATCGCATGGCTGACAGGATCCACCTCGATCCGCATGAACCGTCCCCTCTGCCAGCCGACCGCCACGCCGACGACGAGGCCGAGGAACACCACGGACGCCGACAAGGCGGTGAGCGGCGGCGGATACGAGAAAAGGAAGACGAGCGCGAAGGCGATCGAGATCGCCGGGCGGAGCCACAGCCGGTCGATCCGCAAGGGGCGCGCCCGACGGTTGCGCAGGACGAGCACCGCCGCGATCAGAACCAGACTGACGATCATGCTGGAGACTGGCGGAACGTGTGTGACCGCCGCACCGTCGGGGAGGGGAGTCATCTTTAAGGATCCCTTCGCGCTTGCATGACCAAGCGGCAGGCGTTCTGTAGGAAGCGGGGTGGCGAGGCAAGCGGAAGCTTTGCCAACCGATTCAAAGGAGACACGCAATGGGGCAGGGGCCTCTCTCGGACCTCAAGATCCTCGAATTCGCCGGCATTGGTCCCGGCCCCTTCTGCGGAATGCTGCTCTCGGACCTCGGCGCGGACGTCGTGCGGATCGACCGAAAAGGCGCGGGACGAGGCTCCCCGGCCGACGTCACGGCGCGGGGCCGGCGATCGGTGGCGATGGACCTCAAATCGCCTGCAGCCGTGGAGACCTGCCTGAAGCTGATGGAAAAGGCGGACGCCGTGTTCGAGGGCTTCCGTCCAGGCGTGATGGAGCGCCTGGGCCTTGGCCCCGATGTCGCCCTCAAGCGTAATCCAAAGCTCGTCTATGGTCGCATGACCGGCTGGGGCCAGGAGGGTCCTCTCTCCCATGCCGCCGGACACGACATGAACTACATCGCCATCAGCGGCGCCCTCAGCGCGATCGGCCATAAGGACAAGCCAGTCCCGCCGCTCAACCTTGTGGGCGACTTCGGCGGTGGAGCCCTCTATCTCGCGTTCGGCTTGCTGGCAGGCGTGATCAACGCGCGCGCCACGGGACAGGGTCAGGTGGTCGACGCCGCCATGAGCGACGGCGCGGCGTCCCTGATGGCCATGTTCTACGGGTTCAAGGGCGCGGGCTCGTGGTCGTCGGAGCGACGCGCGAACCTGCTCGATGGCGGGGCGCATTTCTACGACACCTATCAATGCTCAGACGGCGGCTGGGTCGCGATCGGGTCCATCGAACCGCAGTTCTACGCCCTGCTTCTCGAGAAGACGGAAATCGATGATCCAGAGTTCAAGGGCCAGATGGATCGTTCCCGTTGGCCGTCCCTGCGGGAAAAGCTGGCGGCTGTGATTGCGACACGCACGCGCGACGAGTGGTGCGCGATCATGGAAGGGACGGACGTCTGCTTTGCGCCGATCCTCGATCTGGACGAGGCGCCTCGCCACGCCCACAACCTCGCGCGCAAGACCTTCGTGGAGGTCGAGGGTGTCGTTCAGCCGGCGCCCGCGCCACGGTTCTCGCACACCCCAGGGAGGGTCGCGGGACCGCCGCCGGCCATCGGCGCCCACACCCGATCGGCCCTGGAGTCCTGGGGCGTCGACCCCTCCGCCCTGACCGAACTGGAGATAGCCGGGGCTATCTGAGTGCGTTCATCGCCGGTTCAGCCAGGGCCGGATAGGTTCGCATCGTTGACGTCGCCGCGCATCCCCGTCCCTCGTAGCGGCCGGCGTCGATCAGGAGGGTTGAACATCCTCTGGCGGCGCGCCGACTCCCCCCCCGGCGCGCCGCTTTCCTGTGTCCGGCGTCCGGATGCGTACGACCAGCACGGCCCCGTCGATCCTGACATCCAACACTTCGAGCCCGGCCTGAACGGCGAAATGGGGGACATCGATGCGTGCGAGGGGATCATCGGCGAGCAGGCACACAATCGATCCGGGAGGCGCGGCCTCTACCGCACGGCGCAATCTCAGGGTAGGGACAGGACAGCGGTGGCCGCGGGCGTCCACCACGATCTCGTCCGCCTCTTGGACTTGTATCTTCGTCACGGCGTTCATCCCGCTTTGGCCGAGGTCCGTGGTCCAGAAGGCTTCCAGCGCCGACCATGACCCTCGCCGAAATACACACCTCCCGACTGGCTTCGCAGCCCGCTTTGCAGGGCCATGATGCGGTCGAACTGACCGTCGTCGTTCCGACGTTCAACGAGCGTGACAACGTCTGTCCGCTCCTTGAGCGGTTGCGCGTCACTCTGGCGGACGTGTCCTGGCAGGTCATCTTCGTAGATGACAATTCTGCGGACGGGACCGCGCAGGTGGTCAAGCGCATTGCGAGCGAGGATCCGCGCGTGACCTGCCTGCACCGAATCGGTCGGCGCGGCCTGGCTGGCGCGGTGCTCGAAGGGGTCATGGCCAGCGCCGCTCCGGTCGTGGCGGTGATCGACGCCGACCTCCAGCATGACGAGACGATCCTGCCGGGGATGCTGGGCCTGATCCGGTCGGGCGAGGCAGAACTGGTGGTTGGCAGTCGTTATCTGACCGCGGAGGGGTTGGACACGGGCCTTTCGCCCATGCGACTGGCGGGAAGCCGGCTCGCGACCTGGATCGCCCGTCTCGTGCTGCGCGCAGAGGTGTCCGATCCGGTCAGCGGTTTCTTCATGATCCGTCGCGATTTGATCGAGCGTGTCGCCCCGCGCCTCTCCAGCCAAGGATTCAAGGTCCTCTTCGACATCATCGCCAGCCAACCCGAGAAGCTGCGCATCGCCGAAGTGCCCTATGCGTTCGCCGAGCGCCAGGCGGGCGACAGCAAGCTCGATGGCCGAGTCGTCATCGAATACCTCGGCCTCATCCTCTCGAAGCTGACCCGCAACGTCGTGCCGCCCAGGGCCCTGCTCTTCGGCATTGTGGGCTCGACGGGCCTGCTCGTCCATTTCAGCGCTCTCTATCTTTGCCGTTGGCTTGGCCTGACATTCATCCTCAGCCAGACCCTCGCCGCCCTGACGGCGATGACCAGCAACTTCCTGATCAACAATCAGGTGACCTATCGCGACCGCCGGCTCAAAGGCTGGCGTCTCTTCACAGGGTATCTCAGGTTCTGCGCCCTGTGCGGCATTGGCCTGGTGGCCAACGTCGCCATCGCGGACCTCGTACACCAGGTCACGCCGCTCTGGTGGCTGGCGGGCGCCTCCGGCGCCATCTTCGGCGCGATCTGGAATTATGTCGGCACCTCCCTCGCCGTCTGGTGAGGCCGGGCGGCGAACGTCGCCCGCTCTCCTGATCGTCTTCATCCTCCTCATTCTGGCGATCCGGCTGGTCCTCGCCGGCATCGTGCCCCTGACGGAAGACGAGGCTTACTACCGCCTGTGGTCTCAGGCGCCGGCGCTGGGCTATTTCGACCACCCTCCGATGATTTCCTGGTGGATCTGGCTGGGTCGCCATCTCGTGGGCGACACCGCGCTTGGCGTGCGCCTTGGGCCAAGTCTCGGCTGTGCGCTGACTAGCCTGCTGGTGTTCGACCTGGCGCGGAGCCTGGGAAGCGGGCGTCAAACGGCCGGGCGGGCTGTCGTGTGGTACAACGCGACCCTGCTGGTCGCCGCTGGCGGATTTCTCGCCGTCCCCGACTCCCCGGCGGCGTTGTTCTGGATGCTCAGCCTGTGCGCGGCGGCGCGGGCCTGGAACGAGCGTTCGAGCCGATGGTGGCTCGCAGCCGGCCTCGCGGCGGGACTGGCGAGCCTCTCCAAATATTCCTCGCTGTTCCTCGGCCCTGGCGTATTCCTGTGGTTGGCGAGCAGCAGGTCCGGCCGCGATCGCCTGCGAACGCCTGGACCGTGGCTCGCAGTGGCGATCGGCGCCGCCGTCTTCGCGCCAAACGTGGCGTGGAACGCAACGCACCACTGGCTGACCTTCTCCAAGCAGTTCGGCCGCATCGCGCCGCACCGCTTCGCACCGAAGTATCTCACGGAATTCCTCGGCGCCCAGCTCCTCCTGCTCAACCCGCTCATCGCGATCTTCATCCCCCGCGCCCTCGCGGACGAGACCTTAAGGCGGCGCATCGCCATGCCCGCCGTGACCAGCGCGCCCTTCGTGGCCTACCTGCTCGTCCACAGCCTGCACGATCGCGTGCAGGCCCACTGGCCTGCGCCGCTGTATGCGCCTCTGGCGATCGTCGCGTCGGTCGGGGCGGACGACCTCGCCCGGCGTGGCTGGCGCACGCTACGTACGTTCGCGCCGGTGTTCGGCCTGGGGGCGTGCGCCGCCGCGCTGCTCTATCTGGCCCTGCCGAGCCTTGGGGTTCCGCTAAAATTCGATCCGGCGTGGCCGCTGCAGGGCTGGCGTCCGTTCGACGATCAGATCGAGACAGCACGCCGACGTGTGGGCGCGAGCTGGATCGGGACCACCAGTTACGGGCTGACCGCACAGCTCCTGGACCAGGGTCGCATCGCCGCGCCGGTAATGCAGATCAGCGAGCGCGAACGTTGGGAAGGGTTGCGCGTCCCCCTTGCCGACATGGCCGGCCCCGGCCTGGTGGTGGATCTCTCGCGGCGGGTAAGCCCAACCCTCCTGCGCCGCTGCTTCTCGACGGTGATCCCGCTGGGCGACATCGCGCGGGCCGCTCCGGGTGAGAGGGGCCGGCCCTATACGCTGGTGCTCGTCTCCGGCCCGCGTCGGGACATCGTCCGCGCGGGCTGCGGAACCTGAGTGGAGCAGCTAGCGCCGCTTACGGGCTTCGTGTTCGATCTTCCGCTGGACCGGGGTCTTTGGGAGGGTCTCGAGTGTCAGATAGCCGCGTTCTGCGCGATCGAGCGTATCGAAGTGGGTGTTCGACAGGGTGATGAAGTCGTCCTTGGAGATGATGCCCCGGAAATGGACGTCGGCCGCGGCCACCGGCTCGGGCTCGTCGAAGAAGCTGTAGGGCGAGGCGCCGGCCGTCTGGTCGGCCGAGATATCAGGCTGAGGGGTCGCCGGCGTGATCGGCTCGGAGCTGGGCGGGGCGGCGGGCGGGACGCCGCCGCCGCCGGGGCCGCCATATTGCGCGAGCCAAAGTCTCGCGCCGTCCCGTTCGAACGGAACCAGGCGAGCGTCCACATGCATGCCGACGACCTCGGGGGCGATCCTGAGCTCGTAGTAGTTGACCTCGTACGGGCTCAGAACGCCGTCACGGTTCCGATCGAGCACCTTGAAGAAGGACTCCGCGTCGGCGTTGAACTCAGTCCGATCGATCTTTCCGTCGCTGTTCTTATCGACCTGTCGGAACCAGTCGGCGACCGGATAGGGGGCGCCGCGCTTGGCGCGGAAGGGTTCTCCGCAAGGACTGATGAAGGTGTTGGCGTCTCCGGCCTCTGTAAGGCCTTGGGCCAGGGCGAACGACGGAGCGAGAAGGGGCAGACTCAGGAGGCGCAGGGTCAGCTGTCGGCGATCGAGACGCAATTCGGGGGCTCCGTGCAGCGGGTGCGCCGCGCCTCTTACCTCGACAGGCAGGCGTGGGCCATAAGCGGGCGCGCGAAGCGCTTGCGACGACGGGATCGGGAGTTCTGGCGATGACTCTGAAGGGGCGCACGCTCGCCGGGCTGGCGAGTGATCTCGCACGTGACGTGACCACCAGCCGGGAGCTGACGGAGGCAGCCCTGGAGGCCATCCAGGCCGACCCGCGTCCGTTTACGCGTGTCTGGAGTGCGCCGGCTCGCGCCGCGGCCGATGCGAGCGACCGCCTTCGCGCTCAGGGGATCGGCGCCTCACCCTTCGCCGGAATCCCCATTTCCGTGAAGGATCTCTTCGATGTGGCGGGGGAGGCGACACCCGCGGGATCTCGGATTCTCGCCACGGGCCCGGCGGCCAAGGCCGACGCTCCGACCATCGCCCGCCTGCGTGCGGCGGGCTTTGTGCTCATTGGCCGCACTCAGATGAGCGAGTTCGCGTTCACTGGCGTCGGGCTTAATCCTCATCACCCCCAGCCGGTGAATCCCAGCGACGCCGAGCGCGCGCCGGGCGGCTCCAGCGGGGGGGCGGCGGTGTCCGTGGCGCTCGGCCAGGCCGCCGGCGCGATTGGCACGGACACCGGTGGCTCGGTACGAATTCCCGCGGCCTTCTGCGGCCTTGTCGGGTTCAAACCGACCCAGCGACGCGTGACCCGCGAAGGCGCCTTTCCCCTTTCGGACGCTCTCGATTCGATCGGCCCGATCGCCAACAGCACCGCCTGTTGTCGCGCACTTGACGCCGTGCTCGCGGACTCGCCGTCGCCCCCTGCGCCTCCCGCACGCGTGGCGGGACTCCGGCTCGCGACGCCCCGGCAGTATCTCCTCGAGGGGCTCGAGCCCCCTGTGGCCGAAGCGTTCGAGCGAGCCCTCGCGGCCCTTTCATCCGCGGGCGCGCGGATCGAGGGCCTGGACTTTCCCGAGCTCGACTCCATTCCCGCGATGAACAGGAGTGGCTCGATCTCCAATGCCGAGGCGTTCGCGCACCATCGCCGGCGCGGACTGCTTGAACAGCGTTCACTGTACGACCCCAACGTCCTGACGCGTGTCGAAGTCGGCGCCTCGATGGGAGCAGCCGACTACTGCGACCTCCTGGAGGCGCGCGCCCGGCTGATCGAGGCCGCCGCGGCGCGCATGGCGCCCTACGATTTCCTCGTGGCGCCGACCACGCCCATCCTCGCGCCGAGGCTCGACGACTTGGCCGATCCGGCCGAGTTCGCGCGCCTTAATGGCCTGGCCCTGCGCAACACGAGCGTGGTCAACCTCATCGACGGATGCGCAATCAGTCTGCCGATCGGAGGAGGGGACCTCCCCGTCGGGCTGATGGTGATGGCCAGGCCGATGGCGGACGCCGGCCTCCTCGCCGCCGCCGAAGCGATCGAGGAGGTCCTTCGAGCCTCGGATTAGCTGCGGATCTGGATCCGCGAACCCGCGCGCTCGGCGCTCACCTGCCGGGGCAAGGTCACCGTCAGCACGCCATCCCGGAAATCGGCCTCGATCTTGCTGAGATCGACGTCAGGCGGGAGGGGGAAGCGCCTTTCGAAGCGTCCAAACCGTCGTTCGCTGATGCGATAGGCGGCCCGGTGGTCGTCTTTCTCCTCGCTCTTGTGGCCGGTGAGGACGAGGGCCTCGCCCTTGATCTCGAGCTCGATGTCCGCCGGCCTGAGGCCCGGCAGTTCCGCACAGAGCTTATAGGCCTCGTCCGTCTCCTTCAGGTCCACCGCGGGCAGGCCGAACATCGACGCCGGGCTCAGGGCCGCGAACGGGCGTGACGGCCGAAGAGCAGGCAACATCCCCAGTCCCGTCGCCTGCCGCCAGAGGTCGTCGAACCAGTGGTTCAATTCACTTTGCATCGACAGGAACGGCTCTGCAGCACCACGCCAGCTCTCGGCGCTCTCACGAAGGGCGTTGCGGCCGCGCTCTCCTGCTTCGCGGGTCGCGCCTGCGGCAGCCCGGGACACCTGTCCAGCCGCCTCCGCCGCATCACCCGCCCTGATCCCGGCGGTGCGAACCGCCGTCGCAGCGTCCGGAGGGCCGCCCTGCGAGGCATCCTTGCGCTCGGAGGGAGGGGAGCCCGACTTTCCGCTGGCGCCTGGGGCGGTCGTCGCTTGGGGTTGAGTTGTCCGAGCGCCCGATGCTGAAGCGTTCGTCGGAGCCTGTGGATCGGCCATGGTTCACCTCACGGAAAAACGTGCTGACGCCCCACGCACGGGGAAATGCCGAGCCAGACCGAAGGAGGCGCGCCGCCGCCGTGAATTTTTCGTGACCGCACTCTTCCCCTGGGAGGCCCACCCCGAAGGCTGAAATGGGTCCGGTCGAGTGGAACTCGCGGTTCTGGAGCCCAAGGGCAAACCCCGTTCAGACGGAATCGTCTGAACGGGGATGATTTGCTCTAGATTCAAAAGTGTAGAGCCTGATTCAACGTTTGCATCTGTTCCGTGCAAACACATCAGGCTCTAGGCTGCAGAGCCGTCTGGATGAAGGAATCCCTGAGAGGAGATTTGGCTCAGGAGACGCCTGAGTGGTCCACCCGCACGCACAGGGGCTCGGGAGTATCCGCGTCCAGGCGCCATCCCGTGGTGACGTAGTTCAGCCCGTCCAGGTCATCCCTGTTCACTGGCCTCAAATGGAGCGTCCGGCTCGCCGGATCGCAGCTCTCGACGAGGACCTCTTGGTCGCAAACGGAGAAAGGAAGGTCGATGAGCGCCACACGGAACCGTCCCAGGCGTCCGTAGCGGTCAAGGACTTCAGCAATTTCAGCCAGACAAAGCTCGTCGAGGGACCCGCTGTCGAGGCCGGCGGCGCAGGTTGCACGCTTTAGTGTGGAGGTCTCAGGCATAGTCCCCCTCCAGATCGGCTGGAACTGGAAGGTGCGCCAGATTGGGGCGGAGTCAAGACAGACGGAACAATTCTTTACAAGATTGCAATAATTGGTACGATATCGCTCTCGTCCTCGAGGTTCTGGGCGGAGCGGTAGTGTTTTGCTCAGAATTTCCTTCGTCGGGCGTCAGATGGTCGGCTCTTCGACCGAAAAGCGCTTGATGAACCGCCCGCGTTGCCAGAGTTCCATCGGCTGGGCGTGAGCCCGCGCCGAGGCAGCCTGGATCGCGCTGTCGTCATCGTCGCAATCGAGTTCGACGACCCTGACTATTCGGCCGCCACTGAGGGCGTAGAGACGATAGTCGGTCACGCGGGTTCTCCTGATCCCGTCTTTTCCTCGATTTAAGGACTTCACGACATCCGTTGGCGATGCGACGGAACCGCGCTGGGTTCGGCCCGACCGTTAGATAGGGTGTCGAGCCCCCGCGAAGAGTCCCATCGGCGAGTTTCCCCAGGTGCGGAATGGAAGAAGGGCAGGGTGGTCGCCTGTGGCGCCTTCACGCGGACCCGCTGCGCCGCGGCCAGATGCTGGGAGCGAGCCCAACTCATCTTTGAACCAGCGTGTCCGGGTCAAGGAGGCTCACGGTTGGGTGGCGCGGGCCGGTAGGAGCATTCGCGATGAACGAGGAGTTCTCCTGGTCGCGACTCAGGCCCGAGGGTTAGTCTGAACCCAGACACAATGTCGTACGTGACGCGGTGATGTCGCTGCGTCACCCGGGAGCGTCGCTACGGGCCGATGCGCGCTTTGATCCCGATCCTCGCCGCCGCCTTGGCGGCGCTCCCAAGCGCGACTTCAGCGTGGAACAATGAGGGTCACGAGATCATCGCCGCGATCGCTCGCGATGAACTGACGCCCCTTGCGAGGGCATGGGTCGACCATATGCTGGCGGAGGACACGGGCCCCGACATGCTCTCCCAGGCAGCCTGGGCGGACACCTGGGTCGCCTCCGGACATCCGGAGACCGCGCAGTGGCACTTCGTCGACCTCGAACTGGATGCGCCCGACATGGCCTCCGCCTGCCACGGTTTCCCTAAGGTCTCCGGACCGGCGAGCGCTGGCCCCGCCGACGACTGTATCGTGGGCAAGCTGATCGCCTTCGAAGAGGAGTTGGCCAACCCGTCGACGCCTGAACCCGAACGGATCCTCGCCCTGAAGTACGTCCTGCACCTGGTGGGCGACATTCATCAGCCTCTCCACGCCAGCGACCACCATGACAGACACGGCGAGTGCGTGACCGTCTCCTTCGATGGGCGTCGCAGGCTCAGTCTGCACGCCTACTGGGACAGCGCCATGGTCGAGTCGCTGGGGCCCGATCCGGTGGCCGCGGCGCGCGCGCTGGAGGCGCACATCACCCGCGCGCAGAAGGCGGCTTGGACCAAAGGTTCGCCGACCGACTGGGCGCAGGAGAGCTACGCCCTCGCCAAGTCCGTCGCCTACACGATCGGCTCCGCGCCAGGCTGTGGGACCGGGGCCGCGCCGATCGCACTGAGACCAGCCTACCAGAAGCGGGCGCAGGCGGCGGCGAGGGTTCAGCTTGCAAAGGCCGGCGTGCGCCTGGCGGCGGTGCTCAATCGATCGGCCGCATCCGCAGTCGCCCGCTGAGACGCGGCCGTCCGAACCGTCTGTCGAGAGTCACTTGACGATGACGCTCGCCAGCATGCGGGGATGGATGGCGCAGATGTACTTGTAGGTCCCGGGCTTCGAGAACTTGACGTGGTACGTATCGCCCTGGTCGAGCGCCTCCGACCGGAAGCTTCCGTCGGTGCTGGTGACCGTGTGCGGCTCTCCGTCCAGGTTCTTCCAGGTCACCGACGAGCCCACCGGGACCGTGAGGGCCATCGGGTGAAAGTCGAAGTTCTGGATCGTGACCATGGCGTCGCTGGCGGCGGTTGCGGCCTCGACTACGAGGGCGCCTCCTCCGAGGACCAGCGCAGCAAGGCCGGTCGCCGCGAGAGCGCGGCGAGTCATCTTCAGTCGCATGTCGATTATCCGTGTTTGGCTAGGCCAGGCCAGGCTCAGGCGAGGGCGGCGTCGGTGAGGTGAAGAGGGCTGTGCAGCGGGGCGCGCGAGACGCTGGTGACGCCCAGCATCCGAGGAAGCTGATCGCGCGGCACGGTCAGCGGACCGGGTCCGGACCCCACGCCTGCCGCCGGCTGCGGATAAGCCGTGGAACGGGCGGTGTGGAAGGTCACATTGCCCTCCACCTTCGAGACGATCTGGTGGATGTGGCCGTTGAGGACCGTGACGGAACCGAAGCGCCTGACGAGCGCCAGCATCTGGTCAGAGTCGCCCGATCCCCAGCCCCAGGGCTCGTAGATGGTCCACATCGGCATGTGGGCGAAGATGACGATCGGCTGGCTCGCGGAGCGGCCAGAAAGATCATCCTTGAGCCAGGCGAGCTGTTCGTCCCCGAGTGAGGCTAGCCCGCCCGGCTTGAACTGCATCACGTTGACCAGGCCGACGAAGTGAACTCCGGCGTGGTCGAAGCTGTAATAGCCTCGGTTCTTGGAGGGGCCGCCATAGCGGGCGAAATATTCGGTCCCGACGCCGTCGGTGACGTCGTGTTCGCCAGGCGTGGTGTGCAACTCGCTGACCTTGAGGCCCGACAGGAGCTGGGCCGCGTGGTCGAACTCCGCGGCCCTGGACAGGTGCGTGATGTCCCCGGTGTGCAAGACGAAGGCCGGCGCCTGCGGCAGCGCGTTCACCAGGGCGATCGATTGGGTGAGCGTGCCCGCGACGTCCGGGTTGGCCTCCTTATTGAAGCCGATGTGACTGTCGCTGATCTGCACGAACAGGGGCTTGCCGGCGGGTTTGCTCGCGCCGGGCTCGGCGGCCTGGGCAAGGTCGAAACCCGTCAGCACCCCACCCGCCAGAGCAAACAAGGTTCCGGTTCCAATACCCATGCATCGCAGCGCCGTGCGGCGGGTTGGATCATGCTCCACGTCAAAGTCCTCCGATGAATTCCTGGAAGACCAGACCGTAGCTCGCGCGATTTTATTCCGGCTCGGAGCGAACCAGTTGCACAAAGTTGGCGAGCTCGGGGACCGCCGTGTCCGAGACCGCCGCAAAGTTCAGGTCGCCTGAGCGCCAGAACATTAGATGATAGCCGTGACGCACGGCGCCTGTCGGCAGCGTCGAGCCGCGATCGGCCCAGACGAAGAGGTCGATCTCGTGACGGCCGTGCTGATAGGTCAGCACCGCAGCCGCCGCGCCGGCCACCTTGTCCACCCGGCCGCCGGTCAGCTTGAACCCTTGGGCGGCGAAGTCCTGGACGGGAGGCGAGATGTCGATGCGCCCCGCAAACCAGGGCTTCACCGTGTGGTGGTCGCTGGAGACGACCGCGATGGCGTGGCCGCTCATCAGGGCGCGGGTGTGCGCGTCGGTCACCCGATCGACGAGCGTCGGGGCCGATGGCGGCAGCATGACAAGGATGGCGAGGCTCGCCGCAAGCCCCGTGACGGCCGCGCCTCCGAGGGCTCCCTGCCAGAAGCTGCGGCGACTCGCGCTGGCGGCGCGCCAATCCGGCCGCACGATGTCCGCTCCGTCCTCCTCCTCCAGCGCCGTGGCGATGCGCCGGCGCAGTTCGGCCGGCGCAACATGGCGCGTCGCAGAGGTGCGAATGGCGTCGCTCAGCGCCGCCGCATCGCCGCAGAACGCCTGGCATTCTTCGCACTCGGCGATATGGCGCTCGACGTCCACGGCCTGGGCGGCGTCGACCTCTCCGTCGATGAACGCCTGTGTGTGAAGAAGTTCAGGGCAGGACATCGCAAGCCCTCTCCAGCCATTGCGCCTTCAGCATCGTCCGGGCCCGGGCCAGCCGTGACATGACCGTGCCGATGGGCGCCCCCGTCGCCTCGGCGATCTCTCGGTAGCTCATGTCTTCCATCTCACGCAGGACGAGGACTTCGCGGAATTCCTGCGGCAGCCCGGCGATGATCGCATCGAGCCGGCGACGATCGCTGGCGCGCAGCGCCTCGGCTTCCGGATCCGGCCCCTCGAAGATGAGCGGCCCCTCGTCCTCTTCGGGCAGCGGCGCCTGGCCGCGACGTCGCTCGTCGGCGGCGCGATTGCGCCAACAGTTCCGGACGATCGTCAGCAGCCACGGCTTCACGTTCTCAACCCTGGCCCCGTCGAACGCCCGAAAGGCGCGCAACATCGCCTCCTGCACCACGTCTTCGGCGTCAGCCTGGGAGCCTGCGAGCCAGCGGGCGAGGTTGTAGGCCGCATCCATGTGCGGCAGGGCCAGCGCCTCGAACCTCTGACGATCTTGGCTCATCGGACACCTAGACCGGGGAAGGGGGGAGTTTATTCCCGATCGCGACGATCGTTGCCGAGTTTGTACCGGACCCAGAGTGGGGTGCGCCAGGCGCTGGTGTTGCGCACCCCGTTCGCCGGATCACATGCGCCCGGCGTCGATCACCGCCTGGGTGAACGCCTGGGGCGCTTCCTCCGGCAAGTCATGGCCGATGCCGCCGGAGATCAGGCGGTACTCGTACTTGCCGGTGAAGTCCTTGCGATAGGCCGCGGCGGGCGGGTGCGGGGCGCCATTGGCGTCGCCTTCCAGTGTGATGGTTGGCACGGAAATGGTCGGGCCGGCGGCCAGCTTCTGCTCCAGCGCCGCATACTGCGGCTCTCCCGCGATCAGCCCTATCCGCCAGCGGTAGTTGCCGATCGAGATCGCCACATGGTCCGGGTTGTCGAACGCCTTCGCGCTCTGATCGAATGTCGCGTCGTCGAAACGCCATTGCGGTGAGGCGAGGCGCCAGATCAGCTTCGCGAAGCCATGCGTATACTTGGCGTAACCGAGCTCTCCCCGAGGGGTCGCGAAGTAGTATTGATACCACCATTGCAATTCAGCCTCGGGCGGCAGCGGCTGCCGCCCGGACGCCTGACTGCCGATCAGGTAGCCGCTCACGGAGACCAGCGCCGACACGCGCTCGGGCCTCAGCGCCGAGACGATGTCCGCCGTGCGCGCGCCCCAGTCGAAACCGGCAAGCTCGGCATGCTGGATCTTGAGCGCGTCCATGAAGTCGATCAGGTCCTGGGCCAGCGCTGCCGGCTCGGCGTCGCGGGGCGTGTTGTCGGAGAGGAAGCGGGTTTCGCCATAGCCGCGCGCATACGGCACGAGGACGCGATAACCCTTCGCCGCCAGGGCCGGCGCGACATCACTGAAGCTGTGGATGTCATAGGGCCAGCCATGCAGCAGGATCACGACCGGGCCGTCCGCCGGGCCAAGCTCGGCATAGGCCACATTCAGCACGCCGGCATCGACATGCTTGAGTGGGCCGAGGGGATCGCGAGTTTCCGCATGCATTGCCGAAGCCTGCACCGGCTGCGCATTCGCCGCGCCGGTCAAACCGAACTGTGCTACCACGATCGCGATGGCAACCGCGCCAAGGACACGGCGACGGGCGCCTTTTGCTTTCTCGAACATCGTTTTTTACCTGTGATTCTCAGTGAAAAGGGGGTTGGGATTCAGGCGATGCTGAGGGTCGTTTCGACGGGCGCCGGAGCAGGATCGACGAGCGCCTGAACAACGGTCGCGATGGCGCAGGACGCCGCGCCGATGATGCCGGCGCCCGCGAGGATGGCGAAAGTCGAAGTGGTCGGCGCAAAGCCCGAATAGAAGAAGCTCGTCAGGCCCAGGAAATAGGCGAGCGGATTGTTGAGCGGGGCCAGTGTCCGCAAGCTCAGCACGAGAACGACGACGCCTGACACAACCAACGGTGTCGAGGCCGCGCCAAGTGACGGTGTGAGCCGTGCGATCGCGATCGCGGCGCCGATCCCGAAGATCAGACCGAGTAGGAAACAGCCAAGGTTGGCAAGCCCCCCGCGCATCGAGGGCGACGCCATGTTGAACGCTACCCAGCCAAGGAACATGGCCGACGCCGGCAGCATCACGGCGTTCGTGCCGAAGGTGGAAAGGCCGGCGACGGCGGCGACAGCGAGCGAAACAGCGTGGAAGCGGTGTTTTGAAAGAAGATTGCGGATCATGGCGTCCTCTCTGTGGGCGCGGGAAAGGGACGGCGCCCGGCGCTAGGCCAGAGCGCCGAGGATGCTCAGACGAGGCGAGTTTCGACGGCGATGTTGCCGTGCG
>DATHPX010000107.1:0-41319 GCA_035483335.1 Caulobacteraceae bacterium
ACTGGACCCAGGCGCCGGCGCTCACGCCGAAGCTGTTCCAGTCGATGATCGCCCGCTGGCTCGACTGCGTGATGGTGGCGCCTTGCCCGGAAGCCGCGATCGTCGCCCGCCCGGCCGCCACTGTCCCGCCCTTGGGCAGAACCCCAGCGTGCGCCATCCCGCCCGAGAGGATCGTCGTTAGCGCCAGCGCCATCCGCCGACGGTTCGCCCCGGAGATTGACGGTCTCCCCATACCCTCGCCCCCTACGCTCGGCCAGCGAGACGCAGGTCGCTCCGGCCGTCCCGCAACGCGCGGATCGGAGCAGCCTTAGCCGTGACCGTGTGGAGGCCGTGCGGCCGTGCGTTCCGCGAGGCGGCTGGACGTCTCAGACGGGAAGGAAATCTTGTCTCAGAGCCTGCGCGCGCGGATCTGCAGATCGCGTGGAGAGAGGCCGAAGCGTTCCTTGAACCGCCGCTGCAGGGCGCGCGGATCGCCGAAACCGCATCGGGCGGCCGCTTCGCTGACGCTGAGCGCTTCGCTCTCGAGCAAGGCGCGCATGCGCTCGAGTCGCAGGTCGCGGATCGCCTCGGCCACGCCTGAGCCGGCTTCGGCGAAGGCTCGATAGAGCGCCGCCCGCGAGCAGCCGACGGCGGCGGCCAGGGACTCCACGTCGAGATTGGGATCGGCGAGGTGGTTTTCGACATGCCGCCGCGCGACGATCAGGATGGCCGAGGCGTCCTCCGGTCCGCGCGCGCGGTCTTCGCTGGTGGCGGCGAGGGCGGCGAGCACCATGCGGTTCGCCGCCATGATCGCCGCCTCGCCCTCGATGTCCGTGAACTGTCCGCCGTAGCGGGCGACAGCGGCGAACTGGCTATGGATGACCGGGGCCAGGCGGCTTGCACGCAATGCCGCGGTCAGCTCGCTGGGGGAAGGCGCCTCGCCGCGGAAGATCGCCGCCACTTCGTCCCGCGGTACGCTCAGCCAGAGCGTCCTCTGCCGTCCGGGATAGAAGAGATCGAGGCGTCGGCGGCCATCGTCGACATAGAACTCCCCAGGCCGGGTGCGAGTCCGCGCGTCGCCATCGTGCTGTGCGAGGCGCTCGCCATCGATGACCAGGCCGAAGGCGATCTGGTTGCCGGCGTCCAGCGTCTGGCGGTGCGACCGACGGACGGCGAGGGGGTCGCTATCGGAAAGAACGAAGTAACCGTCCTGGTTGGCGAAGAAGCCGAAGCCCGTGCCCCGGAATCCCTTGGTGGGCGTGAGATCCGTCGGCTCGTAGTCGAGGCCTACGGCGGTCAATTCCCGCCACAGGTCGAAACGCTCGTCCTGGGCCGCATGGCGGGTGTCGACCCTCATGCTGACGGTGCGCGAAGGCCCGCCTGAGCTTGGCGGGGGGCCCGCTGTCGGCAGCCAGCCCCACTCCAGCGGACTCCACGACCAGGAGACCGCCCTCCAACTGCCATCGCCATTGTGAAAGCGCTGGTTCACGGCCGAGTCGACCTCGTCTCCACGCCCAAAGCGAAGGGGCCAACTGCCGCCGAATCGGGAGGCTCGGCAATGCGCCTGCTCGTCGCATATTGCGTATGTCCGGGCGGGTCCGTCTCGATAGAAGCTCGTTAAAATATCAATAAACTTGGCTATCTTCGTCTTGGTGCCGCGATGCGAACATTGCAAATTGCGAATATTTCGGGTCCAGCACAGACCTCACAGGAGCTCATTTCCCATGAGCGCGCCTGGCTCGGCGGGGCGCATCCTTATTACGCGGCGGGCGGGCCGGTAGGTACGTCCGTACTGGCGGCCCTGCATGAGAGGCGCGCTGCAGCGTCTGAGCGCCAGGCGGCCGCCTGGCTTCAAATCCTCCTGATCCCTACGGCTTCTCCCAGTAGTTCGGATAGGCCGGACGACGCGGCGCCGGTGGCGGCTTCTTCGCCAACTCGTCCATCGCCAGCGAAACGGCCGCCTCGAGCTGCGGGTCGTGCCCTGCGGCGACGGCCTTGGCGTCCATCTCCACGGGATAGTCCGGATCCACCCCGTGGTTCTCCACCTCCCACGCGCCGGCCGGCGAGAAGAAGGCGACGCTCGGCGAGGTGACGTGGCCGCCGTCCATGAGCACGGGGATCGGCCCGATGCCCACGAGGCCGCCCCAGGTTCGCTTGCCGACGAGCGGGCCCAGCTGGTTGTGCTTGAACAGCCAGGGCATGGCGTCGCCGCCGGAGCCGGAGACTTCGTTGGCGATCATCACCTTGGGTCCGTAGATCGCCCCATACGGCGTGTGATCGATGGCGCCATAGCGCGGCTGCCAGTAGGCCTCGATCTTCCGCCCCAGCACCTCCACCACATAGTCAGCGATCTGGCCGCCGGCGTTGAAGCGCTCGTCGACGATCACGCCCGAACGGTTGGTCTGGGCGAAGAAGTAGCGGTTGAAGCTGGTGAAGCCGCCCTGGCCGGTGTCCGGCAGATAGACATAGGCAAGTTTTCCGCCGGAGAGTTCGGCCACCTTCCGGCGGTTGGTCTCGATCCAGTCCAGGTTGCGCAGGCGCGCTTCGCTCGCGACCGGGATGACCGTGATGTCACGGCTGGCGCCCCCGCCGACTGGCAGGATCGTCAGGGTGATGGCGTGCCCGGCCGTGCCCTCCAGCGGCTTCTGGATGTCCTCGTCGGCGCCGACGGGCTGGCCGTCGACGGCGGCGATGCAGTCGCCCGGCGCCACGTTCAGTCCCGGCTGAGCCAGCGGCGCCTTGGCCTGGGGCGACCAGGTCCCGCCGGTGTAGATCTTGGCCAGACACCAGTGGCCGTTGTGCGCGACGTAGTCCGCCCCGAGCAGGCCGCCGGGCACCTTGGGCGCGGAGGGGATGGCGCCGCCCGAGCCGCGCAGGTGGCCGACGGAAAAGCCGGTCAGCATCTCCTGGAACAGGTAGTTGAGGTCCGCCCGCGACTGCAGGCCGTCGAGATAGGGTTCCAGCCGGCGCTCGGCGGCTGCGGTGTCGTAACCGTGCGCCCTGGCGTCGTAGAAATAGCTCCGCTCGATGCGCCAGACCTCGTGGTACATCTGCTTCCACTCGGCCTGCGGATCGACGCGCACCTCCAGCGTATCCAGCTTGAGCTTCACATCCGGGTCGCTGGTCTTGAGCGCCTTGTCCGCCGGAGCGATGTACCAGTCCAGCTTCGGCTCCATGCCCGGCGCCGACGGCGCATCGGGGCTGTGCGGGGCGGCGATGGCGACGAGCATCTTCTCGCCGTCGTCCGTGATCCGATACTTCTCGACGTGCTCGGCCAGCGTGTCGGTCTTGCGATCCTCCAGCGTCCAGCGGATCAGGCTGCCCCCAGGCGGCGTGTCGGAGTCCGCGTCTCGCTCCTCATCTTCAGCCAGGGCGTAGATCACGCCGGGCTTGCCGGTCTGCAACTCGCGGTAGGGCTTGGCCGGCAGGGGCAGGGGCGAGATCCGCCCCGCGATCTGGTCCGTGCTCAAGCCGGCGAGGTCCACGGCCGTCGGCTTGACTGTCGGAGGCGCCTGCTGGGCCTTGGTTTCCGCCTTGGTTTCGCCAGCCTGTCCGGCGGGCGTCACGTCTTCGCCGGACTTGGCCTTGGCGGCCGCCTCGGCCGGCGTCTTCTCGTCGTCGTTTTCCGGCGCGGTGGGCGAGGCCATAGTGCGGGTCAGGGCTAGGGCGTAGATCGACGAAGTCGGCCGGTAAACGTCCGAGGTCATGTCGATGAAGGACTCTGTCGCCCCGGCGTTGTTGCTGGCCAGGAAGTAGAGGTACTTGCCGTCCCGGTCGAAGGTCGGGCTGGTGCTATCGGCCATGGAGTCGGTGAGCTGGGTCACCGATCCGGTCGCCGTGCTGAAGAGCATCAGCACGTGCATGTGGTTGTCGCCGAACCGCTGGTAGGCCAGCCACTTCGAGTCCGGCGACCAGGCCATGGCGTGCGTCGCCGCGGTGAAGCCGCCGAACACGTCGGGCTCGCCCACGTGCGTCAGCTTGCCGGTCGCAAGATCCAGGACGTAGGTGTTCAGCCGGTTGTCGGTAAAGGCGATCTTCTTCGAATCCGGCGACCACAGGGGCGAGAAATAGTAGGCCGCCTCGGGCGCCAGCTTGTACTTGCGCACCGCCATCGGCCCGTCTTCGCGGGCTCCGGTCTGCGACGCCACGTGCAGGGCGTAGAGACCGCCCTCGTCCGAGAAGTAGGCCACTGACTGGCCGTCCGGGCTCCAGGCCGGCTCCCGCTCCATCACCCCTGGCGTATTGGTGAGGTTGCGCATCGAGCCGTGTTTGAGAGGCACGGTGAGGATCTCCCCATGGGCCTCGACGACGGCGCGCAGTCCCGTGGACGAGACCCCCACGTTCTCGACCTCGTCAGAGACATTGAGGATGCGCGCGCGCACGTCGGGGAGATCGCCCGCGACCTGCGCCTGCACGCGCTGGGGCGCACCGCCAGGGGTGAGCGTGTAGAGTTCGCCAAGGCGGTCGAACACGAGCGTCTGGCCGTCGCTCGACAACGAGCGGACATCCGAGTCGGTGTCGTTACGCCAGACCTCGGACACCGCCTTCGTCGCCGGGTCGTAGGCGAATACGCCGATGCGCCCATGGCGGCCGGAGAGGAAATAGACCCTGCCGCCCAGGAAGACCGGCGAAAAGTCGGCCGCCTGTTCGTGTGGGATCTGGGTCGAGTTGAGACCCGGCAAGGTCGTCAGCCAGATCGTCCCGGCACGGCCTCCGCGGTAGTTGCCCCACGCGACAAAGTTGGTGAAGTCGAAGGAGAAAGCCGGCGCGAGGGGATTGTAGGCAATCGCGGTCCCGTCCGGCGAAAGGCGTCCGTCATAGGCCATCGGCAGGGGCAAGCGGGTGGCGGCCCCCCCTGCGGCGGCGACGGAATAGAGCTGGGTGTATCGGCTGGCCGCGTCGCGGTTCGATCGGAAGAGGATCCGCTTGCCGTCCGCCGACCAGCCCACCGCGGCGTCCGGCGCCGGATGGTAGGTCACCCGGTGCGGCACGCCCCCGCTGACAGGGACGGTGTAGACATCGGTATTGCCGTCGTAGTCGCCGGTAAAGGCGATGGTCTGGCCGTCGGGTGAGAAGATCGGCGCGTTCTCGACGCCGACGCCCGTGGTGAGACGCGTCGCCTTTCCGCCACCCTGGGGAACGGTCCAGATGTCGCCGGCATAGGAAAAGGCGATGAGACCGTGGCTGATTGCCGGCTGCTGAAGCAGGCGGGGAGGAGAGGAGGACTGGGCGTTGGCCGCGCCCGCCATGAGTCCGGCCGCCGCGCCAAGCGCGAGCATCGTCTTCCGCCGCATGGAATCCCCCTTGGAAGGTCTTTGCCCACGTCTACCGCCCCCGACGCCGCCTTGCCCATCCCCCCGGTCGAGGGTCCGTGGGAGCGCTTCAACCGCAGGGATCGCGAAGAAAATCGCGGCGTGCGCGGAATAATCCTCGTCCCGAAGCGTCCATCGCGGAAAGCAGAGGGATTCACGTGTCAGACCACCCGCCGCCATCGGACCCGGCCGCCTCTCGAAACGAGGGCGGCGGAGCCGCGTTTCCGGCGCGATACGACGGGCGCGGACTCCTGGCGTCGCGAAGCCTCGCCGGGGAGCGGGCAGCGCCGTGAACGACGTCAAGCATTTGGTCGAACCCCTAATCCCGGCGCTTCGCCGCTACGCGGGCGTTTTGATCCGGGATCGGGACGCCGCGGATGATCTGGTGCAGGATTGCCTGGAGCGGGCGATCTCGCGCTGGGGCCAGCGCCGCGCCGACAGCGACACGCGCACCTGGCTCTTCGCCATCCTGCACAATCTCGCCGTGAGCCGTCTGCGCCAGAAAGCCCGGCGCGGCGAGCACCTGGCCCTGGAGAGCGTCGGCGATTCTGCCGCCCTCTCCCAGGCCCCGGACCAGGAGCACAGGCTGCGGCACGCGGAGCTCCTGCGCGCCCTGGCCGACCTTCCGGAGGACCAAAGGAGCGTCGTGCTTCTCGTCTCGGTCGAGGACCTCAGCTACGCCGAGACCGCGCGTGTCGTGGGCGCGCCGATCGGCACGGTGATGTCGCGCCTGTCGCGCGGCCGAGAGCGTCTTCGTAAGGCTATGTCCGGCGAGGCGGCGCCGGCGGCGCACTCCTACCTTCGGAGGGTCAAGTGAGCGAGCGGCCCATCTCGGAAGACGACTTGCACGCTTTCGTCGACCGCTCGCTCGACCCCGACCGGGAAGCGGTTGTGCGTCGCTATCTCGACGCGCATCCGGACGCTGCTCGCCGGGTCTCGGACTACGCCTCTCAGCGCCAGGCCCTCCGGCAAGCCTTGGCTCCAATCGCCGAAGAGCCGATACCCTCGAGACTGAACCTGGACCGTCTCCTGGCCGAACGTCGGAAGCCGCAAAGGAGGTCTTGGCCGATCGCCGCGGCCTGCGCCTTTCTCGCGGTGGGGACGGCAGGGGGCTGGGTCGCGCGCGGGTTCGATCTGCCCGCGCAGGCCGGGGTGTCCTCGCTAGGTCAGGAGGCTGCGGACAACTATCGGGTCTACGCCGCCGACCGTTTCTATCCGGTCGAATTCAAGGCCCAGGATCGCGACACGCTCAGCCAGTGGATCTCGGCCCGCCTGAACCGCCCGGTGTCGCCGCCTGATCTGACCTCGGTTGGCTACCGCCTGATGGGCGGGCGGCTCGTCGCCACCCCTCATGGGCCTGCGGGCCTGTTCCTTTACAGCCGCCCCGACGGTCAGCGTCTGGAGGTGTTCATGCGGCCGATGCGGGTCGAGCAGAACGCAAGGATGAGGGAGCACGCCTATGGGGCCCTGGGCGGGGTAGCCTGGTCTGATGACGGCCTTGGCTACAGCCTCATCGGAGCCGCCCCGTCCAACGAACTCCACCCATTGGCGGACGAAGTGCGCCGCCAGGTTCGAAGTCTCGGCGCCTGATCAGAAAAAACGGGGCGGCCGTAAAGCCGCCCCGCCTGAGAGGGTTGAACTGCGCCGAAGCGGCGCGGTCAGTGACTATTCTCCGGCGCCGTCGCCGTCGTCGCCCTGGTCTCCGCCCTGCGGCTGTTCCATGCGCGCGAGCGTGGGCTCGGAGGGGCGAACACCCGCATGGACGTCCAGCTGCAGCGGCTGGTTATTGCGCAGGACGTCGAGGCGCAGGACGTCCCCGGGACGAGCGAAGGCGACCTTCTGGGTCAGTTCGGTCGGCGACTTCACCGTCAGCCCGTTGATCGCGACGATAACGTCTCCCGCCTTCAGACCCGCGTGCTGCGCGGGACCATCGGCCGAGAGCTGGTCGACGATCGCGCCATCGGTGGTCTTCATCCCTAGGCTTGCCGAGAGGTCCGGCGTCAGTTGCTGGATCGTCGCGCCGAGATAGCCGTGGTTGACGTGTCCGTACTCGATCAGCTGCTTGGCGATGCTGCTGACCGTGTCGGCGGGAATGTCGAAGCCGATGCCGACCGAGCCTCCGCTCGGGGTGTAGATCGCCGTGTTGACGCCCACGACCCGACCGCGGACGTCGAACGTGGGACCGCCGGAATTGCCGCGGTTTATCGGTGCGTCGATCTGCATGTAGTTGACCAGGGGATTGTCGGCGACGTTCTCCCGTCCAAGGGCCGAGACGATCCCCGCGGTGGCCGTGCCGCCCAGCCCAAACGGGTTGCCGACCGCGACGACCCAGTCGCCGACACGCGGCTTCGCGGAATCTTCGAAGCTCACATACGGGAAGTCACTGCCGTCGACCTTGACCACGGCGATATCGGTGGCGGGGTCGCGCCCGACCACATGAGCCTTGAGGCTGCGTCCCTCGGCTGTGTGGACGGTGATCTCCTGGGCGTCCTGAACGACGTGGTTGTTGGTGACGATGTATCCGGTGGGCGAAACAAAGAAGCCCGACCCTGAGGCCATGAACTTCGGCTGAGCCTGCCCGGCCCCCGACCGCGGGGCCTGCTGACCCATCCCCGGCATGCCCGGGAACCCTGGGAAGCCGAAGGGAAGGGGGACGGCCTGTCCCTGCCCGTTGCCGTCCTCCTGCTGCATCTTCGCCATTTGGCTCGGGCTCGCGTGCCCCACGATGTCGATGGAGACCACGGCCGGCGACACCTTCTGCACGATGGGAGCGAAAGAGTAGGGGCCCCCCATCGGGGCGGCATCCCCTGGCGCGAGAGTGGGGTTCACTGGCTCGGCCGGCCCTGTCTCTCCCCAGGCGACGGCGGCGCCGAGCACCGCCAGACTGGCGCCGGCGCCTAGAATGAATGACTTCGTCTTGAAGTTTGACATTTGGCCTACCTCGGAAGTAGAATATTAAAGTCTCGTAAGGTTTTAGCCTTAGCGTTCAGGAAGAAGATAGGCGCCAAAGGTGATGGCGTTATCATGACGGTCCCTGAGCCGGGTGGTGACAAGACTGTGATCAATCTTGCGAGTTCTGGGCAGTCTGATTGATTCATGGCGTAGGAAAGGCTGAACCTGGGCAAGCCTCGCGTCCGACCTCGCACTTGAGGGTCGTGAAGGGGCGTGACATAAGGACCCCTCGTTCGCGCCGCCGGCCAAGACGGGATCTTGGCGGCGGCCTTTTTATTGGCGCCGGCGCCTGCGGGCGGTAACGGCGCCCAACATTCAGAGCGCTGCCTATGGAAGTCGTCGAGAAAACACACGAAGGCCTGAGCCGGAGCTACGCCGTGCGGGTTCCCGCCTCCGATCTCGGGGTGGCCCTGGAGGCCCGGATCGCGGAGATCCTTCCGACCCTGAACCTGAAGGGCTTCCGGCCCGGGAAGGTGCCCGCCGCGCACGTGCGGCGGATGTATGGGAAGGCCCTGATGGGCGAGGTGGTCGAGAAGACCCTGAATGAGACCTCGCAAAAGGTCCTCTCGGACAACCAGCTGCGCATCGCCGCGCAACCCGACCTCAAGCCCGTCTCGGACATGGATCAGGTGATCGCGGGGCGCGAAGACCTCGCCTACGACCTCGATGTCGAGGTGATGCCCGAATTCGAGCCGACCAATGTCGAGGAACTCAGCCTCGAGCGCCTCATCTACGAGCCCGAGGAGTCGGAAATCGACGACGCGATGGATCGCATCGTGACCGAGAGCCGGACGTTCGAGCCCAGGACCGGAAAGAAGGCGGCGGCGCAGAGCGGAGACCAGGTGTCGATCGATTTCGTCGGACGCATCGACGGCGAGGCCTTCGAGGGCGGGACGGCGAGCGACGCCGAGCTGGTGCTCGGATCAGGCCAGTTCATCCCCGGCTTCGAAGATCAGCTGATCGGCGCGAAGGCTGGCGACAGCCGCGACGTCACCGTCACCTTCCCTGAGGATTACCAGGTGGACCGCCTGAAAGGGAAAGAAGCGATCTTCGCCGTCGCGGTGAAGGAAGTGCGCGCGCCAAAGGCCGCCGAGGCAAACGACGAGCTGGCCAAGACAGTCGGTTTCGAGGATCTGGCGGGGCTGCGCAACGCGCTGCGCGAAAACGTCGGCCGCGAGTACAAGTCCGCCTCGCGTTTCAAGCTCAAGCGCGCCCTGCTCGACGCTCTTGATACCCGACATGACATCCCCCTCCCGCCGCGCATGGTCGAGGCCGAGTTCGCGCAGATCTGGGCGCAGGTGGAGAAGGACCGTGCCGAAGGGGCGATACCCCCCGAGGATGCAGGCAAGTCCGAGGAGACCCTGCGTTCGGAATATCACAAGATCGCCGAACGGCGCGTCCGCCTCGGGCTGGTGCTCGCCGAGATCGGTCGCCGCGCGAACGTCCAGGTCAGCGACGCCGAACTTGGGCAGGCCATGCGCGCTGAAGCGATGCGCTATGGCAATCAGGCCGCCGAGGTCTTCGAGCTGATGCGCAACAACCCCAACGTCCAGGCGACGCTGCGGGCGCCGATTTATGAGGACAAGGTGGTCGACCTCATCCTCGACAAGGCGAAGGTCGCGGACAAGCCGGTGTCGAAGGAAGAGCTCCTGCGCGACGACGACCTGCCCGAAGGTTTCGAGCAGGCCGACGCCGAGCCCAAGGCGCCGAAGAAGCCCGCCAAGTCCAAAGCGAAGGCCGAACCGGCTGCCGAGACGCCGGAGGCGACGTCCGAGGCCGCAGCTCCTGGCGATGGTGAAAAGCCTGCCAAGAAGGCCGCGAAGCCCAAGGCGAAGGCCTCTTCGGCCGACCAGGCTGCCGAGGCCGCCCCTGCGGACGATGCCGCAGCGGAGGCTCCAGCCAAGAAGCCGCGCAAGCCGCGCGCCAAGACCGCAGCTGCGGAGGACGGCGGCGGCGAATAAGCCGGCGCCTTGCATCCGCCCCGCGGCCCTCAGATATCAGGATCTCATTTTTAGAGGCCTTCCCGAATGTCCGACCCAATGACCCGTTCCCTCAATCTCGTGCCCATGGTCGTGGAGCAATCGAGCCGCGGTGAACGCGCGTTCGATATCTTCTCGCGCCTGCTTAGAGAGCGGGTCATCTTCCTCAATGGCCCCGTCGAAGACGGAATGGCTGCATTGATCTGTGCGCAATTGCTCTACCTTGAGAGCGAATACCCCAAGAAACAGATCGACATGTACATCAACTCACCCGGCGGAGTGGTGAGCTCGGGTCTCGCGATCTACGACACCATGCAATACATTCGCTGCCCGGTCGCGACGACCTGCATGGGCATGGCCGCGTCGATGGGTTCGTTCCTGTTGATGGCAGGTGAGCCCGGCCTGCGCGTCGCGCTGCCGAACTCCCGCATCATGGTCCACCAGCCCTCCGGCGGATTTCAGGGGAAGGCCAGCGACATCGAGCGGCACGCCGAGGACATCCTCAAGACGAAGCGGCGCCTGAACGAACTCTACGCGAAGCACTGCGGCCGCACCTACGAAGAGGTCGATCGCACCCTCGATCGCGACCACTTCATGGACGCCGAAGAAGCCAAGACCTGGGGTCTCGTGGACCACATCTACGAATCTCGCGCCGCCAGCGAGGCCGTCACCGCCGACTGATCGGGAGATCTCCGCCCCGGCCGCGCTATCGGCCGCCGGGGCGGTTTCCGGCGGCCGCCTCAGCCCAGGTCGAGGCGCCTCATAAGCTGTTCGCGGCCGTCCTCATCGGTGACGTCGAGCCGTTCGAAGTCGGCGTCCCCTGGCGCTCTGACATCGGCGTAGAAGCGAGCCCGATCCTCGTGAAAGTGAAGCGCGGCGCGACCGCCGGCGTAGAATACGCCGCGGCTCTTTTCGCGCAGACCCGCAATCCCGCGCAGCCTCGCCAGGAGCGGCTCGAGCGCGTCCAGATCCTGTGGCCCCGCGTGTCTCATGGCCTTTGCCTGAAGACCTTCATTCCGGCGGTTTTCGCCAAGGCCAGCATCTCACGATCGCCGTCGGTGTCGCCATAGGCGGCCTCGAGACGCACATCCGGACCGAATTCCTGGCGAAGTCGCGCGACCTTCTCGGGGCCACGGCAGTTGCGACCCAACAGCGCGCCCGTGATGCGTCCCTCTGCGTCCCTCTCGACCTGGGTCGCGATCAATCGATCGGCGCCAAGGCGCTGGGCGAACGGCTCGACGACGAACTGGGGCGAGGCGCTGACGATCGTCATCCGAGCGCCGCGCGCCTTCCAGGCCTCCCAGCAGGCCAGGGCGTCCGGGCGTAGCAGGCGGGCCTGATCGGCGAAGGCGCGCGCCTGCGCCTGCGCCCTGGCGAGCGGCGCGCCGCGGAGGAAAATCCTCAGGGCGGCCGCCTTGATACGACCTCTGTCCCGATGGCCCAGATAGGCCAGGGTCGACGGAGCGAGGCGGATCAGTTTGAGGGCTGCACTGACGGGTCCGGCTTCCCAAATTAGAAAGGCCATGAAGCTGTCTCGCACCGTTAGCGTTCCGTCGAAATCGAACGCCGCGATCGGGCCCTCCGCGCGGACACCCTGGCGCAGTGGGAGCACGGTACCCATTATTCGTTCGTTCCTCCCGCTCGGGCGCCGCAAATGCGCCCAGGACCCATCCGAGACAAGGGATTGCGCCGACAGGGTTGTGATCCGCGTCCGGATCGGGGATTGTCGCCGTCAGGCGCGTGCTCCGGCGGGCCCGGACGCCACAAGGAGGCAGGAGTCGCGGGCGGCGTTCCCGAACCCACATACGCTGCCTTCGGAGAGTGAGGCTATATGACCAAGGCTGCCAGCGGCGACAGCAAGAGCACCCTGTATTGCTCTTTCTGCGGCAAGAGCCAGCACGAAGTGCGGAAGCTCATCGCCGGACCGACCGTCTTCATCTGCGACGAGTGCGTCGAACTCTGCATGGATATCATCCGTGAGGAGCACAAGATCGCGTTCGTGAAGTCGAAGGACGGTGTTCCCACCCCGCGCGAGATTCGCGAGGTGCTCGATGACTACGTGATCGGCCAGGAGCACGCCAAGAAAGTGCTCTCCGTTGCCGTTCACAATCACTACAAGCGCCTGAACCACGCCCAGAAGAACAATGACGTGGAACTGGCCAAGTCCAACATCCTGCTGGTCGGGCCGACCGGCGTGGGCAAGACCCTGCTGGCCCAGACCCTGGCGCGGATCATCGACGTCCCGTTCACCATGGCCGACGCCACGACCCTGACCGAGGCGGGCTATGTCGGTGAGGACGTTGAGAACATCATCCTCAAGCTCTTGCAGGCCGCCGACTACAACGTCGACCGGGCCCAGCGCGGGATCGTCTATATCGACGAGGTCGATAAGATCAGCCGCAAGTCCGACAACCCCTCCATCACACGCGATGTGTCGGGGGAGGGCGTGCAGCAGGCCCTGCTGAAGATCATGGAAGGCACGATCGCTTCGGTGCCTCCCCAGGGCGGCCGCAAGCACCCTCAGCAGGAGTTCCTGCAGGTCGACACGACCAACATGCTGTTCATCTGCGGCGGGGCATTCGCGGGCCTCGAGAAGATCATTTCGCAGCGGGGGCGTGGCACTTCGATCGGCTTCTCCGCCAAGGTCGCTGATCCCGACGACCGGCGCACGGGAGAGGTTCTGCGTCAGGTCGAACCCGACGACCTGCAGCGCTTCGGCCTCATTCCGGAGTTCATCGGCCGTCTGCCCGTGATCGCCACTCTCGACGACCTCGATGAGAACGCGCTGGTGAAGATCCTGACCGAGCCGAAGAACGCCCTCGTGAAGCAGTACCAGCGGCTCTTCGAAATGGAGAACGTCGGTCTGTCCTTCACCGAGGACGCTCGCCGGGCGGTCGCCAGGAAGGCCATCGCCCGCAAGACCGGTGCGCGGGGGCTGCGCTCGATCATGGAGGCGATCCTGCTGGAGACCATGTTCGAGCTTCCCACCCTGCAAGGGGTCGAGGAGGTCGTGGTCAACGGCGAGGTCGTGGAAGGACGCGGCCAGCCGCTGATGATCTATTCTGAGAAGAAGGCCCCGGCCGCTTCGGCATAGCAGCCTGCGGGTCCAGGCCCCGCTTGTCTTCACAGGCAGGCGGGGACGACCCCTCGACGTCCCTAAAGTTGGAAGCCTGGTTGCGAGGGCGTCGTTGGCGCCCGTAAGGCTTCGGCCATGAGCAATCATCTGTTCGACGCCCTCTTTGCGGCGGCGCCCCCAGAGGCTGTCGCCATCCGTCACGACGGCGGGCTGCTGACCTATGGCGACGTCGAGCTTGAGACCGCTCGCTGGGCGCAGGCCCTGGAGTCGCTCAACGTGCAGCCGGGCGACCGCGTCGCCGCCCAGGTCGAGAAGTCGCTGGAGGGCCTGATCCTCTATCTTGCGACGATCCGCATCGGGGCTGTCTTCCTGCCGCTCAACCCGGCCTACACCCTGACCGAGCTGGCCTATTTCGTTGGCGACGCCGAGCCGGCCTTGATGGTGTGCGACCCCGCGCTCACGCTGCGCGTCGAGAAGATCGCCGGTTCCGCCGAGGTGGTCGGGCTGAACGCCGAGGGGAGGGGGGAGCTCTACGATTTGGCCCAGACGAACCTGGTGGGCGGCCCGCCGGTCTCTCGTGCGCCTGAGGATCTCGCCGCGATCTGCTACACCTCCGGCACCACCGGCCGTTCCAAGGGCGCGATGCTGACTCACCGCGCGCTCGAGTCGAACGCCACGACGCTGAAGGCTCTCTGGCGCTTCACCGACGCGGACGTTCTCATCCACGCCCTCCCGACCTACCACGTCCACGGACTGTTCGTGGCCACGCACACGGCGATGATGGCTGGAGCCTCGATCATCCTGCAGTCGAGATTCGATCCGGGCTCCGTGATCGCGGCCATGCCGCGCGCCACGGCGCTGATGGGAGTTCCCACCCACTATACGCGCCTGCTCGCCCATCCGGGGCTCAGCCGTGAGGCGGCGGCGGACATGCGCCTGTTCGTCAGCGGTTCGGCGCCCCTGTTGGCGCAGACCCATCAAGCCTGGCGGGAGCGGACCGGCCACGCGATCCTCGAGCGCTACGGCATGACCGAGACGGGCATGAACGCCTCCAATCCCTATGACCGCGAGCGTCGCGCCGGAACTGTCGGCTTCCCCCTTCCGGGCGTTGAGCTGCGCGTGGTGCGCGAGGAGACGGGTGAGCCCCTTCCGGCCGGCGAAATCGGCGGAATCGAGGTCCGCGGGCCAAACGTCTGCGCCGGGTACTGGCGCAATCCGGAGAAGACAGCAGAGGCCTTCCGCGCGGACGGTTTCTTCGTGACCGGCGATCTCGGCTGTTTCGACGAGGACGGGTATCTGACCATCGTCGGTCGCGACAAGGACCTGGTGATTACTGGCGGACTGAACGTCTATCCGAAGGAGGTCGAGACCGAGATCGACTCGATCGACGGGGTGGTCGAGTGCGCCGTGATCGGGCTCCCTCACGCCGACTTCGGCGAGGCGGTCACCGCGGTGGTGGCGATCGGGAGCGCTGAGGCGACCTCGCTCACCGAAGGGGCGATCCTCGCGAGGCTGGTCGATCGGCTCGCCCGGTTCAAGCAGCCCAAGCGGGTCCTGTTCGTCGCCGACCTTCCACGCAACGCGATGGGGAAGGTGCAGAAGGCGACGCTGCGCGAAGCCTACGCCGGCCTGTATTCGGCGGCATCCTGAGGAGAAGGCGATGGATCTCCAGCTCCGCGGCAAGCGCGCCCTGGTCACGGGCGGATCGCGTGGGATCGGCAGGGCGATCGCCCTGTCCCTCGCCCGCGAAGGCGTCGATCTCGTCATCGCCGCACGGAACATGGCGCCGCTCGAATCCGCGGCCGCCGAGCTCGCGTCAGGCGCTGGCGTGAGAGTGAACCCGATCGTGGCGGACACGGGCCAGGACGCCTCGGTGAAGGCCCTGATCCGGTCGACGGTCGAGGCCCTGGGCGGCCTGGACATCCTGGTGAACTGCGCCGCCAGGCCAATGGGCCAGTCCGCTCCGCCGCGTCTGGCCGATGTGACGGACGCGGTCTTCTATGACGACGTCAACGTCAAGGTGATGGGATATCTGCGCACCGCCCGCGAAGCGGCGCCCGTAATGGCCGCGCAGGGCTGGGGAAGGATCATCAACGTCTCGGGCCTGGGGGCGCGTCAGACGGGCTCCATCGTCGGCTCGATGCGCAATGTGGCCGTGGCGGCGCTGACCAAGAATCTCGCCGACGAGCTGGGGCCCAAGGGGATCAACGTGACCGTTGTGCATCCGGGCCTCACGCGAACCGAGGCCACCTCCGAGGTGACCCGACGCCTGGCCGCGAGCGCCGGGTCCACGCCCTCCGAGGTCGAAGCGCGGTGGGGCGCGAACGTCTCGATCGGCCGGATCGTCGACGCCGAGGAAGTGGCGGACGTGGTCACGTTCCTCGCCTCGCCGCGGTCGGTCGCGATCAACGGAGATGCGATCGCGTGCGGAGGCGGCTCCCGCGGCTCGATCCACTACTGAAACGGATGAAAGTCACGCTTCCTCGGCGACGATATTTTCGATCGCCCCGAGCCGCTCGATCTCCACCCGCACACGGTCCCCCGCCTTCAGGAACCGCGGCGGTTTCATCGCCATGCCCACGCCGGCAGGGGTCCCGGTGTAGATCACGTCGCCGGGCTCGAGGGTCATCGCGTCCGAGAGCTGCGCCACCTGGTCCCAGACGTCGAACACCAGATTGCGGGTGTTGGAGTTCTGTCGGATCTCGCCATTGACCACCCCCCGGATCGAAAGGACGT
The DNA here is from genome assembly GCA_035483335.1 of Caulobacteraceae bacterium. Taxonomy (GTDB): domain Bacteria; phylum Pseudomonadota; class Alphaproteobacteria; order Caulobacterales; family Caulobacteraceae; genus Acaudatibacter. Next base: position 16,035 of record DATHPX010000107.1, read on the forward strand.
GGGGATCTCCGACCTCGTCCGTTGTCGTGATCCACGGGCCGAACGGCGCGTGAGTGTCGAAGGACTTTCCGATCACCCACTGGCTCGTGCGCAGTTGCCAGTCGCGAACGCTCACGTCGTTGCCGGCGCAAAAACCAAACACCGCCTTTGAGGCCGCGCCCTTCGTGACGTGACGCCCGCCACCTCCGATGACCGCCACCAACTCGGCCTCGTAGTCGAGCTGGGAGGAGACTCTCGGTCGCTGGATGGGATCGAAGGGACCGTTCGCCGCGCTCGGCGCTTTGCTGAACCAGGTCTGATATTCCGGACGGCCGAGATTGGCCTCCTCGATATGGTCAGCATAGTTGAGGCCCATCGCCATGATCTTGCCCGGGCGGCGGATCGGAGCCATCAGCCGGACTTCCGAGAGCGGACGCGCCCCGCCGGAACCAGCGATCCGACGCACCTCCGCTTCCACCGCTTCCCAGCTCCTGATCAGATCGATCATGTCCGCCGCGAGCCGCGGCGCTGCGCGCGAGAGGCTGACGATCCGGTCGTCTGCGACGACACCCAGTTCCGGCTCCGCGCCCGCGGAAAAGGTGGCGAGCTTCATGAGGCTTCTCTCCAGGATTACCGACCGTGGCGGCCAAGTTGGCGTAACTGTGCCGCTTCCCTCCGGCCCGACCCACGCCCTAAGCTGTCGCCACCATAAGACAAGGGAGGCGTCGGATGCTGAGCTGGACCGTTGGCGCGGTGAAGATCACGCGGGTCGTCGAAATCGAAATGCCGATTGCGTACAGCGCCGAGCATCCGTTTCTCGCTGAAGCGACCCCCGCCGCTCTGCGGAAGATGTCCTGGCTCTATCCCCATTTCGTCGACGACCAGGATCGGATGCTGCTGTCGATCCACGCCCTCCTGGTGGAAGCGCCGGGGCTGCGGCTCGTCGTCGACACCTGCGTAGGCAACGACAAGTCCCGGGCCCTGTTGGGCAAGCGGGCGCTCGCGACGCCATTCCTCGACCATCTGGCTGAGGCTGGCTGGCGGCCCGAGAGCGTCGACGCGGTGGTGTGCACGCACCTTCACGTCGATCATGTGGGTTGGAACACGCGTCTGGTGGATGGTCGCTGGGTCCCGACCTTCCCCAACGCCCGCTATCTCATCGGCCGCACGGAACTGGAGCACTGGCAAGCGCAGGAGGAGGGTGAGCAGCCTGAGATCCTCGCTGACTCGGTGACCCCGATACTCGAAGCCGGGCTCGCCGAGCTTGTGGAGATGGACCACGTCATCTCGCCCGAGGTGCGGCTCGTCCCGACACCGGGCCACACCCCCGGACATGTGAGCGTGCTGATCGAATCTGAAGGTCAGCGGGCTGTGATCACGGGAGACATGACACACCATCCCTGTCAGATGGGCCATCCGGAGTGGTCTCCTCCGTTCGACAGCGATGGGCAGGCCGCCGCACGGATGCGCCGGCACATGTTCGAACAATGGGCCGACACGCCTCTGCTCGTGATCGGGACGCACTATGCCGGGCCGACAGCCGGGCGCGTCGTGCGGGATGGGACGGCTTTTCGTTTCGACACCTGAGGCGCAGGTCGAGAACGGGGCGAGATTCCGCCGAAATTCTGATGCGTCTTTGTCACAGCTTCGGCGCTCGCGAGCCCCTCGTGTGACGGTTTCTATCGTACGAGGCGCAATGAGGACGCAGTTGCGGCGATTTGGCCGCGAGCGAAAAACGTCAACAACGGTAAAGCGCTGAGCTTGGTCCAGTTGTGCGGGATCGTATCGGGTGAACCTCAGCGCCGTCCCGCAGGTCGTTGTCGGCCTTGCGCTCTGCGCCGCCGGCGCGGCGGAAGGCGCCCCCACTGCGTCCGCCGACGGGGTCATTAGTTATCCGGCGACCTTCTTCGCCGCGAACCAGCCGGTGACGGCGCTCGATATCGTCAACCTCATTCCCGGCTTCGTCTTCGACAAGGGCGCCGGCGTACGCGGTTATCGTGGCGGCGCGCCCAACGTGCTGATCGACGGAGCGAGGCTTGCATCCAAGGACGACAATGTCGAGGCCGTCCTTCGGCGCATCCCGGCCGATCAGATCGAACGGGTCGATCTCATACGCGGCGGCGCGCCGGGCATCGACATGCAAGGCAAGAGCTTGGTCGCGAACCTCGTACGTCGATCCAAACCCGGCGCCGCGGCGACGTTAACCGCATCGATCGTTCGCGACGCCCAAGCAAATGTCGAGGGTATGGGGCGCGCCGAATGGCAGTGGCGAAATGACGGCTGGTTCTTCGAAGGGGCGGCTCAGATCGGGGGCGCCTTCGACGACGCCGGCGGCGTGGGGCCCAAGGTGCGCGTCGACGGATCCGGACGACTGATCCTCACAGGGACCGAAAGTCAGTTCGGCGTCCAGCAGGACAACCTCGTCACAGTCGCGGCGGAGCATGAGGTGGGCGGAGGAAACCTGAGGCTCTCGGGCTCATTCACTGACCTGCCCTATGGTGCGATCTCCGTCGACACCTTGGTTCAACCTCCCGGCGGAGACCTGGACAACTATCACCAGAGCCAGAAGACAGCTGAGACGAGCGCGAGGTACGACCGCGATTTCGGCGACCGCTTCAATCTGGAAGTGGTCGCCCTCAGCCAGCTTGGCTGGGATGGTGTGGACGACCATTTCAGCGAAGCGCCCGAGGTTGCGGCGATCACCGGGGACGACACCTCGGACATCTTCCATTTGAGGGACCGTCGGGGCGAGCACATCCTCAGCGCGCGTGTCCGCTACGAGATCTCGAACACCCTCGAACTGAACACAGGAGCGGAGGTCGACTACAACTGGCTCTCGTCCCACACGACGTACATCGAAAACGGATCGCCCGTCATGCTGCCGGCGGCGGACGAATACGTGGCCGAATGGCGGACCGAGGCCTTCGCCCTTTTCAACTGGCGACCGGACCAACTCGTAAACCTCGATGCCGGCCTAAGAGTCGAAGGATCGCGACTGACGTCGTCGGGGACCGAGTCGAGCGACCAGAGTTTCGTCTATCCCAAGCCACGGGTCCTCCTCACCCTCTCACCCACCCCGGTGGATCAGATCAGGCTGCGGGTGGAGCGCGAAGTCGGCCAGCTTGACTTCAACAACTTCGTCGCCAGTCCGCTGAATATCGAGACCGGTCAGGTGAGGGCCGGCAATCCTCAGCTCACCCCCCAATCCGATTGGGTCTTCGAAGGCGCAACGGAACGACGCTTCTGGGACTCTGGGGACCTGACCCTGACCTTTCGCCACTACGTGCTCTATGACGTCATCGATCGGGTCCCGGTGTTTGCCCCTTCGGGAACCTTCGACGCTCCGGGCAATATCGGCGGCGGGCGCAAGGACGAGGCTTCGATCGCCCTTGATCTCCCATTGGACCGTGTTGGCCTCACGGGCGCGCGCATCTCGGGACTGTCCACCTGGAGATGGTCGCGCGTGATCGACCCGACGACGGGCGTGCCGCGATCGATCTCGGCTCTGCCGCCGAACACCTGGGAATTGCATCTGAGCGAGAGCTTGCCGCGGCAACGAACAATCTTCGGGATCGACGCGGTGGGAGAGTATCGAAGTGAGAATTATCGCTTCGATGAAATTGATATTGATAGACTACAACCCTATGTCGTTGCTTTTGCAGAATATAAACCGGAAGCAGATCTCGCGATTCGTTTAGAGGTTCGCAATCTGACAAATCGCGATTATTTTCACACGAGGATCGTATATTTTGGAGATCGGAGCAATTACCCGATCGATTTTATCGAGACTCGCAACATCGCGCCCGGCCGCTATCTCTATCTGAGGGTGATCAAGAGCCTCAGCTGATCGGCGCAGGTCGAGAGCCTTGGTCGCAGCAATCGGACGCCGAGCCCGACTCCCTGTCGTTCAAAAAACAAAAGCACTTGCTTAACTGTCGGCTCGGCTGCATAGTTAGGTAAATGCTTAACCAATCTGAGCCGCTCGATCGTGTGTTCCATGCCTTGGCCGATCCAACGCGGCGGGCGTTGGTCGAACGGCTGAGCCGCGGATCCACGAGCGTCAGTGAGCTCGCGCGGCCGCTGCCGATGTCGCTGCCTGCGGTCATGCAACACCTCCAGGTTCTGGAGTCCGCCGGCCTCGTGCGGTCGGCGAAGGTCGGTCGAACCCGCAACTGCGCGCTCGATCTCGAGGCGCTCGGCCAGGCCAATCGTTGGATCGAGGCGCGGCGCCGAGAGTGGGAGGCCAGGCTCGATCGGCTTGGGGAATATCTCGAAACGCTGAAGGGAGAGGACGATGACCACTGAAGGTGACGCGGCCACGGAGTCGCAAACGGGCGTGAGGATCACCCGCAACCTCGCGTTTCCGCGGACAGCCGTGTTCGCCGCTTGGAGTTCGGCGGAGCACGTCAAGCGCTGGTTTTGCCCGAATGGCTTCGCGGTTCCGCAGGCGAGGGTCGAGATGCGCGTCGGCGGCCCGTTCGAGTTCTGCATGCGCGCGCCCGACGGAACAGAGCATTGGTCGCGCGGGCGCTTCGTCGCGGTCGAGGCCAACGAGCGCCTCGTGATCGAGATGGACGTGCAGGGCCCTTCGGGCGGCGTCGCCATGACCGCTCTGACTACCGCCACCTTCGAGCCCGCGCCGGGCGGGACCCGTCTGACGGTCGAGCAGACCTATCAGGTTCGCGATCCTTCAGCGCGGCCGAAGATCGCCGGCGCCCCTCAAGGCTGGGCCCAGACGCTCGATCGTCTCGCGGGCGCCTTGGCGGAGATTGAGCACGCGAGACCGGTGGTCCGCAGGGTCGTCCATGGCAGCTTCACGCTGGAGCGAACCTATTCCGCGTCGCGCGCGCGCGTTTGGGCGGCGCTGACTACGGTCGAGGCGAAGTCCAGGTGGTTCGTGGGGCCGCCCGGCTGGACGCTGGTGGAACGGAAGATGGATGTCCGTCCGGGCGGGCGCGAGCGCCTCGTCGGCCGCGCGCAGGCCGGACGGCAGACGACTTTCGAAGCCGATTACCTGGACGTGATCGAAGGCGAGCGGTTGGTCTACGCCTACCAGATGTGGCTGGATGATCTGAAGATCTCAGCCTCCCTCGCCACCATGGAGCTCTCGGAGACGAGTTCCGGGACACGTCTCAAGGTGACGGAGCAGGGAGCCTTTCTCGACGGATACGACGACGCGGGGTCCCGCGAAGCCGGCACCGCGGACCTGCTGGACAAGATCGGAAAGTCCCTCGAGGCCTGACTCATCATCCTCGATGGCCGGGGTCCCGATGCGTTTCGGCGTAATCCGCGGCGACTCGCGAGGACCCCGGCGCGAACCGATTGAGGCGACGTCAGGCGAGGCGAGGGGTCAGCGCCAAACTTGATCGCGCGCAATGGAGGCGCTTCGAACGATATTTACGTTTACGTCAGCCGTTGAACCGGCCCGCGTTTTGGCAGAGAGACCATCCGCCCAGCATGGAGGAGCATATGGACGACGCCGGAACCCTGACCGCTAAAGCCGCAGACGCCAAGACAGAGCATTTCGACGTGCTGATCGTGGGAGCCGGCATCTCAGGGGTAGGTGGCGCCTGGCACCTCACGCACCAGCGGCCTGGGACCAGCTTCGTCGTGCTGGAGTCGAAGGACAGCTTCGGGGGCACATGGCACACGCACCGCTATCCGGGCATCCGTTCGGACAGCGACCTCTACACCTTCGGCTATCGGTTCAAGCCGTGGGTCGGCACGCCGATCGCCACGGGAGCCGAGATCCTCAAGTACATGCACGAGGTGATCGAGGAGAACGACCTCGACCGCCATATCCGATACGGGCACCGGATCGTCTCAGCCGCATGGTCCGGCGATGAGAAGCTGTGGCTCATCGAGGCGCGCAAAGTCGCGACCGGCGAGGCCGTCTTCTTCACCGCCGGCTTCTTGTGGATGTGCCAGGGCTACTATCGTCATGACCAAGGCTACACCCCGGACTGGCCCGGCATGTCGGATTTCAAGGGCCAGATCGTCCATCCGCAAACCTGGCCCAAGGACCTCGACTACAAGGGCAAGCGAGTGATCGTCATCGGATCGGGCGCCACCGCGGCGACCCTGGTCCCGAACATCGCCGACACGGCCGCTCACGTGACCGTGCTGCAGCGCTCGCCGACCTATTTTGTCCCCGGTCGCAACGCAAACGAGCTGGCCGACACCCTGCGCGAGCTCGACGTCGACGAGACATGGATCCACGAGATCGTCCGCCGGAAGATCCTGCACGATCAGGCCGCCTTCACGCAGCGATGCATCGAGGAACCGGAAACAGTGACCGCCGAGCTTCTGGGCGGCGTTCGCGCCTTCCTCGGGCCCGATTACGACGTCGAGAGGCATTTCAAGCCGCGCTATCGCCCCTGGCGTCAGCGCATCGCGTTCGTGCCTGAAGGCGACATTTTCCAGCGGATCGCGGCCGGAAAGGCGTCGGTCGTCACCGACGAGATCGAGCGGTTCACCGAGACAGGCATCCTGCTCAAGTCTGGCGAGACGCTGGAGGCGGACATCATCGTCACCGCGACCGGGTTCGACCTCAGCGTCCTGGGCGACATCGAATTCACGATTGACGGCAAGCCTTTGGACTTCTCCAAGAGCGTCACCTATCGCGGCATGATGTTCACTGGCGTTCCGAATATGGTCTGGGTGTTCGGCTATTTCCGCGCCAGCTGGACCTTGAGAGCCGATCTGATCGGGGACTTCATGGCCCGCGTGCTTGCGCACATGCAGGAAAAGGGGGCCAGGCAGGTCGAGGTGAAGCTGCGAGCCGAAGACCACAACATGCCCCTGATGGAGTGGATCGATCCGGAGAACTTCAATCCGGGCTACCTGATGAGGGGCATGCATCTGCTGCCGCGCCGAGGGGACAAGCCGGAGTGGCAGCACACCCAGGACTATTGGGCCGAGAAGGACGTCTTCCCGAAGATCGACCTCGACGGTCCGGAGTTCGTGTACGGCTAGACGGAAGGGCTTTTTCGGAGCGCGGACCTCCTGGTCCGCCCGAGGCGCGACGCCGAAGATAAGAGCGGACGAGGACGTCCGCGCTCCGGACGCCTACTCCCGCAATCTGGGAAGCGACAGGCCGAGCGTGGGGCGGTCGGCAAGGAGTTCGCGCCGGAAACGGAAGAGTTCGGCCGGTCTTCCGCCAGCGCCGACCTCGGTCCGCCCGAGCCCCTCCACCAACCCGGTGCGCTCGACGACCCTCCGGAAGTTCTGCTTATGCAGAGGAACGCCCGCGATCGCCTCGACGGCCTTCTGCAGCGCCGAAAGTGTGAAGGACTCGCGCACCAGCTCGAAAATGATCGGGCGGTACTTCAGCTTTCCACGCAGGCGGCCCAGTCCCGTGGCGAGGATCCTGCGGTGGTCGGAGATCATCGGCGCGCCAAGTCGGGGATCGCCGGCTTCGGTGGTCGGCGGCGAACCGCCATCGGTCATCCGCCTGTCCCGCGCGGCCTCGGGCGCAAGCCCTGCCTCGTAGAGGAGTTCGTAGCGGTCGAGGATGCGCTCTTCGTTCCAATCCGCGCCTCCGGTCGCGAACAGGGTCCGGGCACGCGCTCGCCTTGAAGCGGAACGATGAGCCCAGCGATCGAGGGCCGGGACGATCGCCTCGTCGATCACCGACGGTCGCCCGGCTCGCCAATCCTCCCAGGGAAAGAACCGCGTCCACGGCGACCAGGCGGAGTCCGGGCCATGCGTGTCCACGGCGGCCGGCGCCAGGGCCAGGTAGCCCACGGAGATGACACGGGCGGCGCCCGCGCCCACGTCGGCGAGAGGAGCATCCCGCCCCTCATCGCCGAAGGTGTAGAGCTGTTCGACGTAGCCCAGGTCGAAGCGCGTCTGGCTGGTGACGAATTCGCGCAGGGCGATCTCGAATGTTCTTTGGCCCTCGGGGTCGAATGGCCCAAACGGGAGGCCTTCGACCGGCGGGCCGGAAGGCGGGTCCGATCGGCGTGAGAGCACGGTCAGCACGCAGGCTTCACCGTCGCGAAGCGCGACGATGACCGCGGAAAGGCCAATAACGACTGCGGGGCTCTGCATGGTTTGGCGAGGCTTGATCCGCCTGGAGATTTACTCGGTCTCGAACGCCGCCGCGACCTTGGCGAAGCCCGCTGCTTCGGAGAGCGTGTGGTGACGGTGGACGTACCGCTCCTGGGCGATCGCCGGCGGCAACGGTTCGATGCGAAGGATGTAGCCCGGCGGGGGGCGGCCGAAGAACCGTAGGGCCTCGTCCGTCGCGAAACCGGCCAGTTGGGTCGCCTCGAAGAAGGCGCAGGCGCGGTCCGCGGCCTTGATCAGCGTCTTGATTCTGGCCGGTGCGCGCGCCGGCAGGCCAAACCGGATGTGGATCGCGGCGCCGAGGCGGTCCTCGAACGCCTGGTAGTCCAGGCCGAGCGCCGTCTTGAACGGGGAAATCATATCGCCGATCACGTATTCCGCCGCGTCATGGAGCAGGGCGGCCAACCGCCACTTCGCCTCGATCGCAGGCTCGAGGTGGGCGACGATCTCCTCGACGACCACGGAGTGTTGGGCGACGCTCATCGGGTGCTCACCGACGGTCTGACCATTCCATCGCGCGACCCGGGCCAGACCGTGCGCGATGTCTTCGATCTCGATGTCCATCGGCGAGGGGTCGAGCAGGTCGAGCCGACGACCCGACAGCATTCGCTGCCAGGCTCTGGGAGGCTCAGGATTTCGGCTCGCCATGCTTGCTCAACCCCTCTCACCCGGAGTGGCGAAGCGGCGCCCGATCAGGACCTGGCGCCGCGAATGATTTCGTGGTGGCGAATGACCTCGGTGACGAGGAAGTTCAGGAATTTCTCGGCAAATTCCGGAGCCAGGTCGGCGCTCACCGCCAATGCGCGAAGGCGTGCGATCTGCTGGGCCTCGCGCACCGGATCTGCCGGCGGAAGGTCCACACGCGCCTTCAACTCCCCGACCTTGCGGGTGCACTTGAAGCGTTCCGCCAGCAGATGGATCAAGGCCGCGTCGATATTGTCGATCGAGCGTCGGAGTTCGAGGAGCTCAGGCGGGGGCTCGGAGAGGTGGGTCTGGGCAAGGGCCATGAGGCGACCGTCGGTCAGCAGCCAGCGTTGGTCAAGCGCCCGTCGCTGGACCGGTGCGACGGTGGAAGGCGGTGACCGTGCCCAGCGGCGCTCCAAGCACGCCCACGCGCACGGTCTTTAGCAAGGTGTCTCCGCCGACCAAACCCATCCGCACGTCGAATCGGGGCTTGGCCAGGCCGCGGGCGGGGCCCAGGGGACGGCGAAAGGCGAAGATCAGTTCGCCCCCTTGTTCCTCGGCCATGATGCCGGAGCCGGCAGAGGCTTCAGCGAGAACATAGCGGCCCGCTCCCGCCGGGGTGATCACCCATTGGAACGCTTCAACCTCGCCGGTGTCGTACGCGTAGGTCTCGTCAAGCTTGATCGCCCCATAGGATCCATCATGGTAGCCGCGGGTCTGGAGGCGGAAGCGGCATGTGATGTGGGAAAAGGGGTTGCGTAGAACGCCGCCGCCGACCGTCTGGCCGATGAAGAAGGTCTCAGGCCGGAAGACAGCCTTCAAGGGGATCGCAGTCATCGTGCCCCTCTCAACGGCTCAGCTTCAGACGGCAAAAACGTGTAGGGCTTGAGGCGTCGATCGCACAGGCTGCCGATTGTCGCGGTTAAGACTGGAGATACGGGAGGTTACAGGCGATGGATTCAGCTCTTCTGGAGCGCGCGGCGCAGGTTGCGGCGCGTCTTGTCGAGCGACGCGAGACCGTGGCGATTGCGGAGTCATCCGCCGGCGGCCTGGTCAGCGCCGCGCTCCTCGCGGTTCCAGGCGCCAGCGCCTACTTCGTCGGCGGCGCGGTGGTCTACACGGGAAAAGCGCGGATGAGCCTGCTCGGCCTCACCCGCGAGGCGGTCGCCGGCGTTCGCTCCGCAAGCGAGCCTTACGCGCTCATCCTCGCCCAGACCGTGCGCGAGAATCACGGGGCGACGTGGGGCCTGGCCGAGACCGGGGCCGCGGGGCCGACCGGCAACGGTTATGGCGACCCCGCGGGACATACGTGTCTCGCCGTGAGCGGACGCAGCGAAACCGCCGCCACGCTCCGAACGGGTTCTTCGGACCGTCAATCCAACATGATGGCGTTTGCCGCCGCCGCTCTGGACCTGCTGGTTGCGGCCCTCGATGAACCATAGGTCGCAAACGAAAGGGGTTGATTGGCGGCCTAATCCGGGTAGGGGGCGCAGATGATTTCCTCGCAGACGGCCGCGCGCTTCCGCCGGTACATACTTACAGGCGCTACGGCGGCGGTTGTCGATTTGACGATCTTCAATATGTTGCATGCTGAAGCTGGCCTTTCGATCGTCCCTGCGGCCACGTGCAGCTTCTGCGTGGCGGCGGTCGTAAACTACGCCTTGAGCTCGATCTTCGTCTTCGGCCATGCGCTGAGCCTCAGGCAGCTCGCGAGGTTTTTCGCCATCGCCGTGGTGGGGATGACAGTCAATGTCGGGGTGACTGGCGTGGCGGACGCGCTCGCGCCCTTTCCGGCGATCGTGGCCTGGGCGGCCGGCCAGCTCGGATTTCCGCCCGGAGTTCTGGAGCCCTATGCGCCGGACCTGGGCAAGGTCTGCGGGATCGGCGTGGCCTTCCTGTTCAACTTCTACATGAACAATACGGTCGTTTTCCGCGAGCGCACCGAGCCGGTCAGGGCGCGTTCAGGCGTCGCCTGAGGCCGGTCCCATCCTCGCGGGACGGGATGGAAAGCGGGGCTATTGGCGCCAGCGCCAGCCCGGATATTGGCCCGCGTCCACGGCGATCGTCGCCGAGGAGTGAGCGCCGATCGGGATGCAGGCCGCCCCGCCAGCCTCGCGGTAACCGTGGTTTCCAACGGCGCCGTAAACTTCACCGTGAACGTTTTTGTCGGGAGACCCGTCCTCTTTCGGGGGCGCCCCGCAGCCGTTGAGGTCGCCGCGGACGATATTCGTCCCGTCGTAGAACGACCGCTGGCCCAGCGTCTGGGGCGGCCCGGCTTGCGGAGTCGGCGCGCCGCCCAGGGGGGCGTCCGTGGCGGTCGGAATCGTCTCCTGGGCCAGGGCGGGAGAGCCAAGAAGCCCGAGGGCAAGGGAGCTGCACAGAAGCCGTGACCTGATGTGGATCATGCCGATCCTCCTTGCCCAACCAGTGATATAGGAACGTCGCGACGGGGCCAAACCGTCGCGTCCTTTGAAGAGTCGACGGTCACTGCCTTGTCCAGCTTAGACTTGGCGCCTGACGCCGCGTCCCTCGGTCGCGCGCGCGCCGCCATCGCCCCGCTCTATCGGATCGAAGAGCACACGGCCTTGCAGCCCTTGGCAGAAACGTCGCGACTGAGCGCGGCCGAACGCTCGCGAGTGGTCGCCCGGGCGCGCGAACTACTCGCTGAGCTGCGGGCGCCTGGCCGGGCCGGTTGGGTGGATCAGTTCCTCGCCGAGTACAGCCTCTCCAGCGAGGAGGGCGCCGCGCTGCTTGGCCTCGCCGAGGCGTATCTGAGGGTGCCGGACGCCGGGACGGCCGACGCCCTGATCCGCGACAAGCTCAGTCGCGGGGATTGGCGCGGTCACCTCTCCGATGCGGAAGGCGTGCTGGTGAAGAGCGCGACCCTGGGGCTGATACTCGCCCAGAGCCTCTCCGAGCCTCGAGGCGGAGCGCTGAAGGGTCTGGTTGGGCGGATGGGGGAGCCGGCGATCCGCGCGGCCGTCGGCGTGGCCATGCAGCGGATGGGCGAGGCCTTCGTTCTGGGCCGCGATATCGCAGAGGCCCTGCGCCGCGCCGATCGCGGGGCCAACCGCGCGTTCCGCTATTCGTTCGACATGCTGGGGGAGGGCGCGCGCACGGCGCCGGATGCGGAGGCCTATCTGGAAGCCTATGCCCAGGCCATCGACGCCGTGGGTCGCGCGACTCCAGCGGGCGTCGACATCCACGCGGCCGACAGCGTGTCGGTGAAGCTCTCGGCCCTGCATCCGCGCTACGAACCCTTCCAATCTGACCGCGCCATTCCCCAGCTTGCCAACCGCCTGGTCGAACTGAGCCGTATCGCCAAGCGCGTGGGCGTCGGGCTGACGGTGGACGCTGAGGAATCGGAGCGTCTGGAAATGTCGCTCTCGATCATCGAGCGCGTGGCGAGGGACTCCGCCCTCGCGGGGTGGGATGGGCTCGGCCTGGCGGTGCAGGCTTATCAGCGCCGGGCGCCCGCCGTCATCGCGTGGTCCGCGGACCTGGCGGCGACGACGGGCCGTCAGCTGATGGTGCGCCTGGTGAAGGGCGCCTACTGGGACAGTGAGATCAAGCGGGCTCAGGAAAGAGGCCTGGCCGACTACCCGGTGTTCACGCGCAAGACGAACACCGACGTCTCGTACCTGGCGTGCGCGCGGGCGCTGCTGGGGGAACGCACACTCTACCCCGCGTTCGCCACCCACAACGCTCTGACGGTGTCCACGGTGCTCGAATGGGCGGGCGGGCGGACCGACTTCGAGTTCCAGCGGCTGCACGGGATGGGGGAAGGACTTTACGAAGGGCTGATGTCCAGCCGCGAGCTGGCGGTGCGGGTCTATGCTCCGGTCGGTGGCTATCGGGACCTTCTCGCCTATCTGGTCCGCCGGCTTCTGGAGAACGGCGCCAACACCAGTTTCGTCCATCAGATCGCCGACCGCGACGTGAGCGATGAGGAACTGCTCGCCGACCCCGCGGAGGCGGCGATTTCGGCGGGCCTCAGCCCCCACCCGGCCATCGTCGGGCCCAGCGAGATCTATGGCCCCACCCGGCGCAACAGTGCGGGTCTCGACCTGTCGGACGACGCGATCGTCGCGTCCCTGCTCAAGGAAATGCGCGCCTCGCTCTCCGCCCCCTGTCGGGCCGGCCCCCAGTTGGATTTCTCTCAGGGCGCGGGAGCCGCGACGGCGGTCGAGAATCCGGCGGGTGGGACCTCGCCTGGCCGTGTGGTCGAGGCGACTCGCCAGGAGATCGTTCAGGCGGTTGGAGCGGCCCAGCGCGCACAGGTCGATTGGGACCTTGTGGGCGTAGAGGCGCGGGCGGCCGTGCTGGAGCGGCTGGGCGATCTGATTGAACGCGATCGCGCCGCCCTGATGGGTCTCCTCGTGGCGGAAGGCGGCAAGACCCTGGGGGACGCCCTGGGCGAGGTGCGCGAGGCCGTGGACTATTGCCGCTACTACGCCCGCGAGGCGCGTCGCGCCGGTTTGCCGGAGCGGCTCCCGGGCCCGACCGGGGAGCTCAATGAACTCTCCCTGCGCGGCCGGGGCGTGTTCGCCTGCGTCAGCCCATGGAACTTTCCGCTGGCGATTTTCCTCGGTCAGGTGACCGCGGCGCTGGTGATGGGCAACTCGGTCGTCGCCAAGCCCGCACCGCAAACGCCGCTGATCGCCGCCGCCGCAGTCAGGCTCGCACGGGAAGCTGGGATCCCGCCGGACGTTCTGGCATTGCTGCCAGGTGGCCCGGACGTCGGCGCGGCCTTGATCGCCGACCCCCGCGTCGCCGGCGTCGCCTTCACCGGCTCCACGGCGAGCGCTCGAAAGATCGCCCGGGCGCTGCTGGAGGACGAGACCCGTCCGATCGTGCCGCTCATCGCCGAGACCGGCGGCGTGAATGCGATGCTGGTGGACTCCACGGCCCTGCCCGAGCAGGTGGTCGCGGACGTCGTCACTTCGGCTTTCCTCAGCGCCGGACAGCGCTGTTCGGCGCTCCGCCTGCTTTGCCTACACGAGGACATCGCCCCCGGCGTGATCGAGATGCTGCAGGGGGCCATGGCCGAGCTGGTCGTCGGCGATCCGATGGACCCGGCGGTCGACGTCGGACCGGTGATCGATCATGCCGCCCAGATGGGCCTGGAGGGGCATCTGGCGCTGTGGCGCGATCGCCTCATCGCCCAGACCCCTATCCCGGCGGGCCTCTCCGGCCACTTTGTAGCCCCCAGCCTGATCCGCCTGGATCGCGTCGAGCAGCTTGATCGGGAAGTCTTCGGGCCGATCCTGCACGTGACGACCTGGAAGCCCGCCGAGATGGAGGAGACGCTCACGCGCGTCACGGCCAATGGGTACGGACTCACCCTGGGGGTGCACAGCCGCATCGCGGCGGCGGCGGACGCCGTGAGGGCGCGGGCGCGGGTGGGCAACCTCTACGTGAACAGGTCGATGATCGGTGCGGTCGTCGGCGTGCAACCCTTCGGGGGCGAAGGCCTGTCCGGCACCGGCCCAAAGGCGGGAGGTCCACATTATCTTCCGCGGTTCGCCGTTGAGCGCACCTTCACGGTCGACACGACATCGGCAGGCGGCAACGCCACCCTGTTGAGCCTGGAGGACTGACCAGGTCTTTCAGCCCGGCGCCGCCCGGCCCCTGCGCAGCAGAACGAAGGCCAGGAGCGCGGCCCCCAGGACCCCCATGCTCGCCGCGAACTGAGCGAAGGAGGCAGGCGTGAACGCCATCGCCGCGAGGATTCCGATGATGGCGGTGACCGCGACGTAGCTGGCCCACGGAAACAGCCACATCCGCACCACCAGTCGCTTGGGGTCGTTCCGCTCGAGGCGCCGGCGAACGACGATCTGGGCCATCGCCACGATCAGATAGACGATGAGCATCAGAGCGCCGGACGTGTCGACGAGGAAGGTGAACACCTTGTCGGGGGAGCGCGCCGAGGCGGCCATGGCGGCGACGGCGAACGCCATGACCACGAGGATAGCGCGGACCGGCACCTTACGATGGTTAAGCTTCACCATCGCCGCTGGCGCGTCACCGTGCGCCGCGAGGGTGAACAGGACGCGCGAGCACACGTATAACCCCGAGTTGAGGCACGACAGCACGGCCGTCAGGACGATCGCGTTCATGATGACCGAGGCGCCAGGAATGCCCAGCCGCTCGAGGGCGATCGCGAAAGGAGAATCGCCCGAGTGGATCGCCGTCCACGGGACGATGGTCACGATGAGGAACAGCGAGAGTACGTAGAAGAGCAGGATGCGCGCGACGACCTGGCTGGTCATCCGCGCGACGGCTCGACCCGGTTCGGCCGATTCCGCGGCCGCCACTGTGGCGATCTCGGCGCCGGTGAGAGCGAAGACGACACTCGTCACCCCGCCGAGGACCGAAAAGGGGCCGAAGGGCGCGAAGCCGCCATGGGCGGTGAGGTTGGCGAAGCGGCCGCCGGGGGAGGGCGAGTGCAGCCCCAGAGCCACCGCGCCGATGCCGATGAAGAGGACGATCGCCACCACCTTGATCGAGGCGAACCAGAACTCGAACTCGCCGTAAGACTTCGTCGACCAAAGGTTCGTGGCGGTCATGGCGGCCAGCAAGATCACGCCCCAGGCCCAGACCGGCAGGTCGATCCAAGCGTGCAGAAGCTTGGCGCCGGCGAGCGCCTCGATCGCCACCACGCAGACCCAGAAGTACCAGTACACCCAGCCGGCAGTGAAACCCGCCCAATTGCCGAGCCCAAGCCGGGCGAACTCGGTGAATGCGCCCATGTTGGGATAGGCGGCCGCCATCTCGCCGAGCATGCGCATGACCAGCAGGACGACGAAGCCGGCGAGAAGGTAGCTCACGACGACGGCCGGCCCGATCGTGGCGATGCCGGCGCTGGAGCCGACGAACAGGCCCGCTCCGATGATCCCCCCGATGGAGATCATGGTGACGTGCCGCTGCCGCAGATCCTTCGAGAGCTCGGGCGCCCCCGCCTTTCGGTTCGGATCGGCGGCGACGCTCGTCAATGCAGGCTCGCCAGATAGGCGATGAGATCGGCCCGCTCCTTGGCGTCAGGCACGCTCATGGGCATGGCCGTGCCTGGCACGAGGGCGTCCGGATTCGTCAGGAAACGGTCGAGGTCTGCGCTGGTCCAGGTCAGACCGGACGCCTTGAGGGCCGCGGTGTAGGCGAAGTTCGGGACGATCGCCGCCTTGCGTCCAGCGACGCCGACCAGGCTCGGTCCCTGGCCCCCGACGCCGCCCTCGCCGTGGCAGAAGCTGCAGCGTGTCTCGTAGACCTGCTGGCCGGCAGCGGTGTCGGCGGCCGGCGCCCCTTGGGCGTGGGCCTGGCCGGCCAGGGCGAGGAGGCCAGCGAGATAGACCCCCCTCACTTCGAGCCCTTGTCCGGCGTGATGCGCCAGATCACGCCGCCGCCATCGTCGGAGACGAGCAGGGCCCCGTCGTGAGCCACGGCCACGCCGACCGGACGACCCCACACGCTTTTGTCGTCCACCACGAAACCGGTCAGGAAATCCTCATAAGTCCCTGTGGGCTCGCCGTTCTTCACCTTCACGCGGACGAGCTTGTAGCCGGTGCGCTTGGCGCGGTTCCATGAGCCGTGCAGGGTGATGAAGGCGTCGCCTTCATACTCGGCCGGGAAGGCCGCGACGCCGCGCCGCGCTGTGTAGAAGGCAAGGCCAAGCGGGGCGGAGTGGGCCTGGAACAGCACGTCGGGGACGATGGCCTTTCCGGCCAGATCGGGGCGCAGGTTCTTGGGCCGCTTATCCTCGTGATCGCCGATGTACCACCAGGGCCAGCCATAGTACCCGCCCGCCTTGACGGTGGTCGCATAGTCGAACGGCAGGTTGTCGCCCAGGCTGTCGCGTTCGTTGACCACGCACCAGGGGGTCCCGGTGCGGGGCTCCACGCGAACGCTGACGCAGTTGCGCAGGCCCGTCGCGTAGATCGCGAAGTTCTTGCCGTCCGGATCGAAGCGCAGGAGGTCGGCCCGGTTCTCCTCAGGACCCCAGGTCGCGCCCAGCGCATGGTGCTCGGCGTCGTAGGCCTTGGCTTCGTCGAGTGTCTTGCCGGGCATTTCCTCGGACACGTTCGAACCGGAGCCGACCGAGACGAACATGGTGCGGCCGTCCTTGGAGAAGTCGACGTCGCGGGTCACGTGGCCACCGCCGGGTGGTGAGAGCTTGGCCACGACGACCTCGCCTGCGCCGCGCGCCTTCAGATCACCGTTCTGATACGGGTAGCGCACGACACGATTGTTCTCGGCGACATATACCCACTGGGGGTTCGGCCCCTCCGGATAGAAAGCGATCCCGAAGGGAAGGACGAGACCACTGACGAACACGCTCTGTTCGCTCGGCGTGCTTGCGCCGTCGGTCGCCCGCAGGACCGTGACGCTTCCCGAATTGGTCTGGGCGACGAAGACGTCGCCGTTGGGCGCCACGCGGATCTGGCGCGCGCCCTTCACTTGCGCGAATGGCTGGACTGAAAAGCCCGCAGGCACAGATGGATGCGCGCCCGCGGGCCGCGCGACGACCGAGGCGGGCAGGGCGCTGGGGGTCGAAGGCGTGGGCTCATCGGTCGCGGTGAGGTGACGCACGACGCCGGGAGCATCCGCCTGCCAGTCGCCCATGGCCGCCGTCCCGGTGCGAACCTGTTGCCCGTGGGCGGCGAGCCCAACACTCGCCAAAGTCGCCGCCGAGACTCCGATCCACACGCCCCTGACGGCCATTGCATTCCTCCGCTTTGATTCGTCGGCGCTTCTAGACGACCTTCCAAGGTCACGCCACCATGGCGGAGTCGGCGCGGCCAGGACGGCTTTGCTTATTGGAGGGCCGGGCTTGGCCAAAGACGAGGTCGGTGCGCGCTCCCCGCAGGACGCGCCCCCGGGACGCTACGCTTATCTGGTCGTCGGGACCCTCGCCGTCGCCTACACCTGCAACTTTCTTGACCGTCAGTTCCTCTCGGTCCTCGCCGAGCCGGTGAAGCGGGATCTGCATCTCACCGACACCCAACTCGGGCTCCTGACCGGCCTGATGTTCGCCCTCTTCTACACCGCCTTCGGAATTCCGGTGGCGGCGCTTGCGGACCGTACGCACCGCGTACGGATCATCGCGGTGGCCTGCACGCTCTGGAGCCTGTTCACCGCGGCCTGCGGATTTGCCGGTTCGTTCGCGACGCTGGCGGCGGCCCGGATCGGCGTCGGGGTTGGGGAGGCCGGCGGCTCGCCGCCCTCATACTCGATCATCTCGGACTATTTTCCGCCGCACCGCCGCGGACGCGCCCTGGCGCTCTATTCGCTCGGAGTGCCGTTCGGGAGCCTGTTTGGGGCCGCCAGCGGCGGGTGGATCGCCGCGCATTTCGGCTGGCGCGTGGCCTTCAAGACGCTCGGCGCCTTCGGTCTGCTGCTCGCCCCCCTGCTCCTTCTTGTGGTGCGCGAACCGCGCCGGGGGCGGCTCGACCCGCCCGGCGCCATGACCGGTCCCCGCGCCAGCGTCGCCTCGGCCATCCTCGTGTTCGTGCGCAAGCCGGCGCTGGGGTTCACCGCCCTGTCGGCGGGTCTCACCGCCTTCATCGGCTACGCCTTGTTGAACTGGACGCCGGCCTTCCTGATGCGTGAGAAGGGCATGACCCTGATCCAGATCGCCGTCTGGTACAGCACCGTCAGCGGCCTGACGACCGCTGCGGGCACCTGGCTCGCCGGTTGGCTGGTGGACCGTCTGGGAGCGGTGAGGCCCGCGGCCTACGCTCTGACGCCGGGGATCTGCGTCTTGCTCGCCCTGCCGTTCCTGCCCGCGATGACGGCGGCGCATGGGTGGCAAACGGCGCTGGCGTTCGTGGTCGGGCCCTCGATCCTGATTGTCGCCTATCTTCCCGCGGCTCTGGCCGTGATCCAGAACGGAGTCGAGCCGAGCCAGAGAGCCGTCGCAGGTTCGATCCTTCTGTTCGTGCTCAATCTGATCGGTCTTGGCGGCGGCCCGCTCTTCGTGGGCGCGATCAGCGATCACCTGAAACCGCAGTTCGGCGAGCACACCCTGGGGCACGCGCTGCTGTGGCTCAGCCCTTTTTATGTCCTGGCGTTCCTGTGCCAGCTCGCGGCCGCCTGGTTCCTCGAGCGCGACCACGCCGAGCGACGCGCGTTGCGGCCCCAATCGGCGGTCTGACGGCCGCCGTCAGCCCCAGATTTCCCGGGCGTAGGCGACGAAGTTGAGGCCGAGAATTTTGTCGATTCGCCTCTCGGAATAGCCGCGCGCCTTGAGCAGGCGGGCGAGCTTGCGGAACTGGTCGGGGCCACGCAGGTCGACAACGAAGGGGTAGGTGTCGGCCCGCTCGCCGGTGGCCCCGATCCCCGCGGCGGCGCGGCCTGCGATCTCGGCGGCCAGGCGGGCGCGATAGGCGTCGAGGTCGTCGATCGCCGAAACGTCGCCGTCCGTCCCGATCCCCACATGGTCCTCGCCGCACACGTTCACGGCGTGATCGACGTGGGCGACCACGTCCTCGGCGCTCGGATGGCCGCTGAGCGTCAGGTAGGGCATGAAATAGATCCCGACGAAGCCGCCCTTCTCGGCGACGCCCCGCAGCTCGGCGTCGGTCTTGTTGCGGGGCAGGTCCGCAAGAGCGCGACACCCGGTGTGATTGATCGAGATCGGCGCCTTCGAAGCCGAGATGGCGTCCAGACAGGTCCGCTCGCCACTGTGCGAGAGATCGACCATCACGCGCGTCGCATTCAGGCGCTCCACCACCTCGCGGCCGAACGAGGTGAGCCCGCGGGTCTGGGGCGCCATGGATCCATCTCCGACCGCATTGGCCGGGTTGTAGGTGAGCTGGATCACGCGCACGCCGAGGTTGGCGAAGAGATCGGCCCGCTGCGACTTGTCGCCGAGCTGCACCGTGTTCTGGAAGCCGTAGAAGACGCCGACCTTGCTTTCGCGCTGGGCGCGAAGGATGTCGTCGGCCGTGTTCACCTTGATCAGGTGGTCGGCTCTTTCGTGGATCAGCCTGTCCCAGGCGCCGATTGAACCCACCGTGTATTCGAAGGGGTCCATCGGACCCGAGACATAGCCAAGCGTGATGTTCACCGCGCTTACGCCAGAGGCGAGGGCGTCGCGGATCGAGCGATCGTCCACCCCCGGTCGGTCGGTATCGGCCAGGGCCGCCGTCTGGCGTGGCAGATCGAGGTTCGGGTCAGAGATTCCGCCCAGGGCGTTGACGATCACGGGCCGTTCCGCCGTTTCAGGACGCGCCTGGGCCGCGGCGGCGCGCGTCGCCATGCCAAAGGTCCCCGCCGCCGCCAATGAAATCAAGGCGCGGCGGTCGAGCGCCCCCGGTTGGTCTCCCATTGCACCCCCATTTTTCACGGGCTCCCGCTTCCCAGCCCGTCCACTTCCTGGCGAACGCCTGCCGACGCGGCGCGCCGGCAGGCTGACACTTACGGATCGACGCGAGCCTCGGCGTAGCCGCTGAGCACCTGCACGCCATTCTGGTTGACGGTGGAGATGTCGAAGACCGCGACCCTCTCGCCGCCTTCCTCCTTGATCTCCTTCAGCGTCGCTGACGCGTCGAGAGTGTCTCCGGGGAAGACCTGGCTCGTGAAGCGCACGCCGTACTTCTTGAGCCGCGCGTCCCCCACGAAGTCGGTGAGCATCTTGCCGGTCATGCCCATGGTGAGCATGCCGTGGGCGAACACTGAGGGGTATCCAGCCACCTGGGTGGTGAAGACCTCGTCAGTATGCAGCGGATTGTAGTCGCCCGAGGCGCCCGCGTACTGCACGATCTGGGTGCGCTTGAGGTCGTCGACGATGCGGGCGGTGTGGGTCTCGCCAACCTTCAGGGTCGAGGCTTTGAGGGCCATGATGATCAAGCCTCCTGCTTCTGGTCGACCGGGCGTTCGGTGCGCACGCCCACGCCGCGGGCGGTGATCACCAGTTCGCCGTTCTGGTCGCGGTATTCGGTGACGGATTCCGAGAAGACCAGCTTGCCGGACCGCCGTCCCTCGCGCTCCCAGGTCTTGCCGGGCTTGGTGGTGGCGGTGAGGACGTCACCGGGCTTGATGTGCCGGTGGTATTCGAAGTGTTGCTCGGCGTGGAGGCCCCCGCCGCCACCGCCGCCTCCGCGTCCTCCGCCTCCCGCCGACCGGTCCACTCCGGTGGGGTTCTTACCGGAGCCGAACCAGGGCTGGCCGACCTTGGGCCTCAGAAAATAGTCGGGGTCGAACTGGGCGCTGGACTGGGGGAAGGTGGGGGGGGCGATGATGCCGCCGGCCTCCGTCCCCTTCGCGTAATCTGCGTCGTAGTAGACCTTGTTGTCGTCTCCGACGGAGCGGGCGAACATCATGATGTGCCCGGCTTCGATCGGAAATGTCTTCGCCGCCATGGGTTTTCCTCCGCATCGGCTTTCCGCCGCTTCGAGACACCAAAAGCGGCGTGGAGCGGGGGCGTCAATGGGGACGCGACGTGAAGGGCGTCTGGCCGAGGCGCGCGGCTCGCAGCTCCCCTGTCTGATCTTTCAGCAGGCGATCGGATAGCGCGCCGGAATCACGACCGATTGAAAGGGACCGCCTCTCGCAGAAACGCCAGCAGAAGGCGCGAAACCTCCTCCGGCTGTTCCTGCTGAACCCAATGCCCTGCGCCGTCGACAAGATGGGGCGCGGCCATCCGTGTGCAGGCCTTGAGCTGCATCGCCTCGTAGGCGCCGGGACGTTGATAGGTCCCCCAGTCCTGCCTGCCTGAAATGAAGACGGACGGGACGTCGATGGTGCGGCCCGACCATACCTGCAGTTCGGATTCGAACCGGCCCGAGGTTGCGCATCGATACCACTGCAGCCCTCCCTGAAAACCGGTGCGGGCGAACTCGGCCGTGCAGAAGGCCAGGTCCGCCTCCGAAAGCCAGGTGTTGGACTCGATCGACGCGGACGCCGGCATGTGCTCGGCGACGGTCTCCGCCATGTCCTGATTGAGGTCCATGACATAGTAGGTCGGCAACTTGGCGAGTTCCTGCGCCGACCATGATTTCAGCGGATGAGGTTCGGCAGGCCGAAAGTCAGCGCTCTTGTAGTGGTAGTAGGCCCGCAGGAAGTCATGCAGCCCCTGACGGGGCGAAAGCATTTCCGCGTTGGCCTCGCGCGAGGAGTAGTAGTGATTGTAGTGCTTGCGCGGCCGCGCCAGGCTTGCGAGTTCGCCAAGCACCGGATCTTCCGATCGCGGCCTCGAAGGCGTGAGCACCGGGGGACCGGGAAAGGGCGCGCTCATCAGCGCGACGGATCGAAATATGTCGGGGCGCAGCAGGGCGCACCAGGCAGCGACAGGAGAGCCGAAGTCGTGGCCGACGATGGCGTCGACAAACCCCTGGCCAAGCGCCGAAACGACCCCCAGCGCGTCGCGCACCAGATTGATCATCCGGAAGGACGCGAGATCGCCGTCGTAGTCCGGATCCCATCCGGTTGTGCGTCCATAGCCGCGCTGGTCGGGTGCGATCACGTGATATCCGGCCTCGGCCAGGGCCGGCATGACCCTTCGCCAGCAGAAGGCCAGTTCGGGAAAGCCGTGCAGCAGAAGCAGACACGGCCGCTCGGACGTTTCGAATCCCGCCTCCAGGACATGCACCCTGAGGCCGTTGATATTCTCGAGATAGCGAGAGCGGATGCCTGAGGGGACGGGGACTTCAGGCAGCGGTGCGGCACGGGCCATCTGATCAGTCTCGTCGCGTGTCCAGCCAGGGGCGATGCGGTCTCTCGATCCGATTGGGGGCGAACCGCGTCAATCCGCTTCACCGTCAACGAGCGACTCTGGCGCCGCCTCGAGGGGCGGCCCAATCCCCGTGCTGGAGAACCATTGCAGAAATGCCCACATTGACGAGGGTCCCCGTGCTTGGGATCGAACGGGGGAATGCGACGCCATCCACGTCGCGTCGGGAGAGATGGATTGACCACGGCGCCGTTCGCCTGCCTCTACACCCATGAATTTGCCCGCCTCGGCGCGGGCGTGCCTCGCGTTAGGCCGGGCGACCCGGCGTTCAACCGCGCGGCGACGCTCGATCTGGCCGAACGCGCCGACAAGGCCGGCGCCGCGGTCATGGTGTTTCCCGAGCTTGGCCTCTCGGCCTATGCGATCGACGATCTGCTGCTGCAGGACGCCCTGCTCGAGGCGGTGGACGCGGCCGTCGCCGATCTGGTCGAGGCGAGCCGCGGCCTTTTCCCGGTGCTCATTGTCGGAGCGCCCCTTCGGCGGATGGGACGGCTCTACAACACGGCCGTCGTGATCCACCGCGGCCGGATTCTGGGCGTGGTCCCGAAGACCTACCTGCCCAACTATCGCGAGTTCTACGAGCGCCGCCACTTCACCTCCGGGGCCGGCGTGCGCGGGCTGGACATCGACGTCGGCGGCCAGAGCGCGCCGTTCGGCGTGGACCTTCTGTTCCACTCCACCGGGACCGCGCCTTTCAGCTTCCACGTCGAGATCTGCGAGGACCTCTGGACGCCCATCCCGCCATCCAGCGCCGCCGCGCTCGCCGGAGCGGAGGTGCTCATCAACCTGTCGGCCAGCAACATCGTCATCGGCAAGGCGCGCACGCGGCGTCAGTTGTGCGCGGGCCAGTCGCTTTCGGCCGTCGCAGCCTACCTCTACACCGCCGCCGGACCCGGCGAGTCGACCACCGATCTGGCGTGGGACGGCCAGGCCGGCGTGTTCGAGTGCGGCGACGAGCTGGCGGAGTCGAACCGGTTCGAGGGCGACCAGACGATCTTCGCCGACATCGACCTCGGCCGCATACGCCAGGAGCGAATGCGCCTGAACACCTTCGGCGATTGCGCGCACGAAGAGGCCGACCGCGTGGCGCGCTTCCGATGGGCCCAATTCGAGCTGGACGCTCCCGCCCAGCCGGTCCTGCTGCGCCGCGCGATCGAGCGGTTCCCGTACGTGCCTTCGGATCCCGCCCGGCTGCGGGAGGACTGCTACGAGGCCTACAACATCCAGGTGCAGGGTCTCGCCCAGCGGCTGCGGGCAAGCGGCCTGGAGCGCGCCGTGATCGGGGTCTCGGGCGGTCTGGATTCCACCCAGGCGCTGATCGTCGCGGCTCGGGCGATGGACCAGCTGGGCCTGCCCAGAACCAATGTCCTCGCCTACACCCTGCCCGGTTTCGCCACGTCGGAAGGGACCAAGTCCAACGCCTGGGCGCTGATGAAGGCCCTTGGCGTGACGGCCGCGGAGATCGATATCCGTCCGGCGGCGCGCCAGCTTCTCGCCGATCTCGACCATCCGTTCGCCCACGGCGAGCCGGTCTACGACGTCACCTTCGAGAACGTGCAGGCGGGCCTGCGAACCGACTACCTGTTCCGCCTCGCCAACCAGCATAACGGCTTGGTCGTCGGCACCGGCGACCTGTCGGAGCTCGCCCTGGGGTGGTGCACCTATGGCGTGGGCGATCAGATGTCCCACTACAACGTCAACGCCTCGGTCTCGAAGACGCTGATCCAGCACCTGATCCGCTTCGTCGCCCATTCCGGCGACGTCGACGAGCACACTGCCGGCATCCTGGAAGCCATCCTGGCGACGGAGATCTCTCCAGAGCTGACGCCGCCGGGGGAGGGGGGCGCGGTCCAGTCGACCCAGGCCATCGTCGGACCCTACGCCTTGCAGGACTTCACCCTGTTCTACGTCACCCGCTACGGCTTCAAGCCGTCCAAGATCGCCTTCCTGGCCCTTCACGCCTGGGGCGATGCAAGCCGGGGCGCGTGGCCGCAGAACGTCCCCGCCGAGGACCGGCGCAGCTTCGCTCTCCCCGAGATTCGTCGCTGGATGGAGGTCTTCCTGACGCGGTTCTTCGCCCGCAGCCAGTTCAAGCGCTCGGCCCTGCCAAACGGCCCGAAGATCTCATCTGGCGGCTCTCTCTCGCCCCGCGGCGATTGGCGCGCGCCTTCGGACGGCAATGCCGAGGTCTGGCTGGCGGAATTGCGGGCGAACGTGCCTTTGGCAGAGCCGGCGATCACGGCTCTGGCTGGCCTCGGATCAGAAGAGCGCCAGGGGCTCCTCGTGTCGCGCTGAGGCAAAGGAGCGCGCGATGCTCCGGCAATTGTCGGCCCTCACGGCCCCGGGCGAACAGAGCAGGGCTGCGATCTCCGCCGGAGGCAGGGGCCTGGCGAAGTAGTAGCCTTGGACGTCCCGGCACCCCCACGCCTCGAGAAGCTCGAGCTGTTCGCCTCGCTCGACCCCTTCGGCGAGGACGTCGATGTGCAATTCGCGAGCCAGGCCGATGGTCGCCTTGACGATTGCGGCGTCGCCCGAGGCGGTCTCGAGATCGCGGACGAAGTCCTGGGCGATCTTGATCCGGTCCACTGGGAACCGGCGCAGGTAGTCGAGAGACGAATAGCCCGTCCCGAAGTCGTCGATCGCAATGGTGAGGCCCAGCTGGCGCAATCTCAGCAGTAGGTCGGCGTGCTCGCGATAGGCGTTCATCAGGACCGTCTCGGTGAGTTCGAGCTCGAGGCTGTCAGCGGCGAGGTCGTTGTCCGCTAGCGCAGCCACGATGTCGGCCTCGAACGCGAGCGCGGTCTTGAACTGCAGGGAAGAGAC
>DATHPX010000108.1:0-9844 GCA_035483335.1 Caulobacteraceae bacterium
TTTCGGCCAGGGCCCCTTTGCCGAGCTTGCCGATCCCCCGCGGCGTGCGGCAGGCGTCGATGATCCAGGCTTCGCTCACGAGGGTTCCTCCTTGTCGGTCTGCCGCAAAGACTGCCCCCTTCGCGCCGCGTAAAGCAATCGGTCGCCGCGCGGCAGCTCACTAACTCCGTCATCCCGGACGGAGCGCTCGCAGAGCGCGCAGATCCGGGACCCAGCCTCCACGGCCTCGACGCGGCGGATGACGCCCACGGCCCCGCCAATTAGGCTCGCTGGATGGTCGGGCCGGACTCCTGGATCGCCGTCTACATCATGGCGAGCGCGCGAAACGGAACGCTCTACACGGGCGTAACCAGCACGCTCGTGACTCGCGTTCGACAGCACAAGCTCGGAGCCTACGAGGGCTTCTCGAAAGATTATGGCTGCAAGACCCTGGTCTGGTACGAGCCCCATGCGACCATGCCGGAGGCGATTCAGAGGGAGAAGCTGATCAAGCGCTGGCGTCGCGACTGGAAGCTGGCCCTCATCGAAGCGGAAAACCCGCACTGGCGTGATCTGTCTGAGGAGTGGTTCGAGATACCCGAAGGTCCGTTGTCCTGGACCCAGCGCCTGTAGAGCGCTGTGGCTAGGCCGGGGAGGCTGGGTCCCGGATCTGCGCGCTCTGCGAGCGCTCCGTCCGGGATGACGGATGGTGGGGGGCGGAGGTCTGCAACGGCGCTATATTTCGCGCGAGATGTCCGAGCCGCCGCCGAACCTGCGCCCTGAGGCGTTCGCCGGTACGGCCGACGACTACGTCCGTTATAGACTGCCTTATCCTCTTCCTCGCCGAGGCGCGGCTTGCCCCCGGCGGGCGGCTGCTGGACCTGGCCTGCGGACCGGGACGCGTGTCGCTGCCGATCGCGGATCGCTTCGCGGAAGTCTGGGCGCTCGACCTCGAGCCCGAGATGATCGAGGCGGGCCGTCGCGAGGCGGCTCGCCTGGGGATAACCAATGTGCGCTGGAGCGTGGGACTCGCGGAGACGTTTGACGCGCCCTCTGCCGCATTCGACCTCGTCACGGTCGGAGAGGCTTTTCATCGTCTCGACCGGCCGCGCGTCGCAAGACTGGCGCTCGGCTGGCTGAAGCCGGGAGCCGCGCTCGTGACCCTGGGACTAGGTAGCGTAGACGGTGAGGCGCCTCATTGGCGGCAGCTCATGGCCGGCGTCATCCGCAATTTCATCGGCGAGCCAGCGCGCCGGCTCGGCGCGTCGAACACGACCCCCGCTGAAGAACATGCGGACCAAGAAAACGATCTCCGAATGGCCGGTTTCATTGATGTCGTCAGTCGCTTGTTTCAAATCGAGCACCGATGGACCTTGGATACGCTGCTCGGCAACGCGCGCTCGATGTCCACGCTTTCCCGCCGCGCTCTTGGCGTCCGCCACGCGGCGTTCGAAGCGTCGCTTACGCAGACGCTCGCCGGTTGGGACGCCCCCGGTGGATATTCGGAAAACATCAACTGGGGCTACACGATTGCGCGACGACCGCGGGCCTAGAGCCACCACGGGGGCGATCGCATAGCCGGAGCGCGTCGGATATCCCCTAGGTCGGAAAGCCGACATCGGTCCGCGTCAGGCTGCCTCCAAGGCCTCCGCCAGGTTCTTGTGGAAGTGGCGGATCGCGCCTTCGAAGAGTCCGAAGGTGAAGACGTCGTTGGCGCGCGCAGCCAGGCCTCGTTGGACGGCGATCTGCGCGGCGCGATCCTCCGCCAGGCCGGCGTTGACGAAGTCGGCGCCCTTCTTGAGGTCGGCGCGACCGGTATCGTCCGCAGCGAGGCGGGTGAGCAGGTAGCTGACCGTCAGAGTACGGTCGATCGCCAGCGGCTCGAAGATGATCAGCTGCCGGTGTGTCGGGAAGGTCGCCACCGCGGCGTTCGGGAAGAAGTGGTAGAGATAGGTCAGCGCGCGCTCGCCTTTCACCGCGTCGCGCGGCAGGTTCCGCTGCTTTTCGATCGCCTGGAAAGGGAAGCTGATCCGGCTGTTGCGGCCGAAGTGCTCCACGAGCGTCAGGTTGTCGTACTGGCGCGGGTAGAAGGTCTCGGGATGCGTCGAGCGGATGTGGTAGCCCTCGAGCACGCCCTCTGTGACGACCTTCCAGTTCGCCGGAATTTCCGAGCTGCCCGACCCGATCAGGCGCCACTCCGGCCCGAACAGGTCCGGCGCCTCGCCCAGGTCATCGACGCCCGCTGGCCCGTCCTGCGCCTCGAACACGATGCCGCCCCACTCGACCGCGTTCACCGGCGCCAGACCGTGGGTCGCCTTATCGAGGCCCGGAAAGCCGTGCTCGTGCGGGACGCCTCTGAGGCGGCCGTCGAGACCGTAGGTCCAGCCGTGGTAAGGGCAGCTCAGCGCCGACTTGCATCCTGCGCCGTCCACGAGCTGCGCGCCGCGATGGCGGCAAGCGTTGCGGAAGGCGCGGACCACACCGTCGGCGCCGCGCACCGCAAGGATCGGCGTCATCGCCGCGTCCCGCGCAAGATAGGAGCCGATCTCGGGAAGCGCCGCCGATGGGCAGAAGGGGGTCGGCGCGCGACGCAGGACCTTGGCGATCTCAGCCTCGAACCGCGTCGGTGAGGTGTAGTTGGCGACCGGCTCGCGCCAGACCGCTTCGGAGAGGTCAGTGGTCCTGGCGTCGATGTGGCGAAAAATCCGCGCGACGACGGTAGGTTCGTCGGCGAGTATGGCGTTCATGACAACCTCCAAGCCGGACGTCAGGTTGAACCGCTTGCGAGCGGCCTTACCGAGTGGTAGGTCGCAGACTTACCGCTCGGTAAGTCAAGCGTGGGGAGTCAGATTATTTCAGAAAAAACGATCAGCGATACGAGACGCCTGTTCCTGAAGGTCGCCAGGCGCCAGTTTGCCGAGCGCGGCTTCTATGGGACGAGCCTCGCCGCGATCGCCGACGAACTTGGGCTGACAAAACAGGCGCTGATCCATCACTTCGGCGCCAAGGAGCGTCTCTACGGAGAGGTGTTGGCGAAGCTGGCCGAAGGGCTCGAGGCGGCGGCGGAGCGTGCGACCACCGCCGAGACCGACCCGCTCGCCCAACTCGAGGCGATCTTCCTGCGCGTGCTCGTCAACGTGCACGAGTACGCGGAAGACACCCAGTTGCTGATGCGCGAAGTGCTCGACAACCGGCCGCGCGCCGGGGACTCGCACCACTGGTATCTGACCAACTTCCTGAACGGCATCGTCGCCATCGCGCGGCGGACGCCGGGCGGCGCGCGCCTCTCTGAGCCCGAGGCGCTGATGCGGGTCTACGCCCTGTTCGGCGCGCTGAACTACTTCGCCATCTCGAAGCCGACGCTGGAGCAGATGTTCGGCGACGATGACTACGAGCGCATCCGCCAGGGCCTTCCAGCCGAGATCCGTCGGCAGGTGCGCAGCGCCTTCGGCGGCTAGGCCGCGCTCAGCGCCAGGCGAAGACCGGCTGCTCCAGCTGGTCGACGCGGGTGACGCGGCCGGCGGCCAGCTCGCGCAGCTGGTAGACGAGCGCGGCCGTGGGCGCATGCACGTGTCGATCGCCCATCCTCAGGCGGATCACTGGCCGTTCGCTCTCCGGGATGGTCTCGAACTCCACGGCGTCCTCCTGAGCGATGTGGTCCAGGCGGATCCGCCTGACGTAGGCGACCTCGTCGGGGTTGGGCGCCATGGCGCTGGCGTCTTCGAGCCATGCCACGACAGGGGTGATCGCATAGCCGGAGCGGGTCGGATAATCGTCGAGCACGCCGAGCACATCGTCGGGTCCGAGGGTGAGGCCCAGCTCCTCCTGCAGCTCGCGAAGCGCAGTCTCCTCCAGCGTCTCGCCAGGGTCGCAGCGGCCGCCCGGAAGCGCCCACTGGCCGGCGTGAGCGCGCATCCTGGGCACGCGCTTGGTGAGCAGGAAGGCGGTCTCGCCCGAGCCGTCGTCGGCGTCCACAAGCGTGATGGCCACAGCCGCGCGCTTCAGCCCCGGCGCCTCGCAGGCGACGCGCGGAAAGGCCGCGCAGCGTTGTGCGATCTCGTCGCGGAAAGCGGAGGCGAATGGATAGCTCACAGGGCGCACCTGATGGTCATCTCAGGCCGCGATCTCAGCCGCAAGGCGCCGCCAGAGCTCTTTTCGTCCGAGGCCAAAGGACAGTGGTCCCGATGAAATCCGAGACGGGCGTCGGGGACTACGATGGCTCCCTGCGTCATTATCGGCAAGATCGCAGCCGCATTCCCCAAGAAAGGACGAGGCTTGCGGAGGAGCGTGGCGATATGACTGCGGCCAGCGAGCCCTGCTGACCCGAAATCGATCGGGTCGCCCGCGCCGCGCGCGTGCAACTCGACCCACTGACAGACCGAAACAGAAGGAGAGATCGACGTGACGATCACGATCGACCGCGTTCGCGAGAACTTCGAGGGTCTGGAGAACGAGAAGTTCGTGGCGGCGCCAAGCGCCCTGACCGCCTGACGCCGAAGCCAGAAACATCGTCAAGATGCTTGAATCTCTGAAATCCGTTCAGGCCGGAGAGTACCGCGGCCACCAGATAGCTGACCGCCAGGCCGGCCATGAGTTCCGTACGCTTTGGCTGTCCTCGTTGGGCGGGGCGCTCGAGTTCTACGATTTCGTCATCTTCGTGTTCTTCACCGGGGTGATCGGCAAGCTGTTCTTTTCGGCGGACTTGCCGGACTGGGCGCGGCAAACCCAGGTGTTCGGCATCTTCGCCGCCGGCTACGTCATGCGCCCTCTCGGCGGGATCGTGATGGCGCATTTCGGCGATCGGCATGGCCGCAAGCGCATGTTCACGCTCAGCGTCCTGCTGATGGCCATCCCCACGCTCCTGATCGGCCTCCTGCCCACATATCGGACCCTCGGCGTCGCGGCGCCGCTGGCGTTGCTGGCCCTCCGACTGGTCCAGGGCGCCGCGATCGGAGGCGAGGCGCCGGGAGGATGGGTTTTCGTCGCCGAGCACGCGCGGCCCGGTCGCTCCGGACTGGCGATCGGCCTGCTCACCAGCGGCCTGACCGGCGGCATCCTGATCGGCTCCCTGGTGGCCGCCGTGGTCAATGTGGCTTTCAGCCCGGTGCAAATCGCCGATGGGCTATGGCGACTTCCCTTTCTGATCGGCGGCGTCTTCGGCTTCATCGCCATGTTTCTGCGGCGCTGGCTGGAGGAAACACCCGTCTTCCAGGAGATGCAGGCGCGCGCGAGCCTCTCGCGGAGCCTGCCCCTCGGCGCGGTTCTCAAACGCCAGCGACGGGCCGTCGCCGTGTCGATGGTCTGCACCTGGATGCTGACGGCAGGCATCGTCGTGCTGATCCTGATGGCGCCCGCGCTGCTGCAACGCTCGTTCGGGCTATCCGCGCGCGTAACCCTGTTGGCGAACCTAGCCGGGGCGGCGGCGCTCTGCGTCTCGGTCCTCGCGGTGGGCGCCGCCACCGATCGGTTCGGCGTCCGGCGCGTCGCGATTCCAGCGGGAATTCTGATGATCGCGGCCACCTACGGACTGTTCCTCGGCGCAGAGTACGCGCCGTCCGCGCTCCCCTTGTTCTACGCTCTCGCTGGCCTCGGCTGCGGCGCCGTCGTCGTGGCGCCGATCATCATGGTCCGAGCCTTCCCTCCGGAGGTCCGGTTCACCGGCGTTTCCCTCTCATACAACGTCATCTACGCCATCGCCGGAGGTTTGACGCCCCTGCTGGCCGCCGCCCTCGCCCGGGTCGATCGGATAGGCCCGGCCCACTATGTCGCCGCCATGGTCGTCATCGGACTCGTGGCTTCGTTTTTCGCCCCCGTCCCCCGGTCACGGGATGAAGTCCAAACGGATGTGGGCGGGAACCGCCCTCCCCCCGGGCTAGCGTCCGCACACATCTCGGCGGAGGTTTCGGCGACACAATACGAAACGTGATGCCTTCGGCAGAACCCCATCGTCTGGTAGCTGCCGATCCGGAGAGCACGCCGCCGACGTGCGAATGATGGCCGCCGGTTCGTCGGAACTCCACGCGCTCGAGTTGATCGGGCGGATTGGTTGCCAAACCGTGTCGGCGTGCGCCATCGTCGGGCGTCCTTGGCGCAAGGAGGCCCCGAGATGGACGCCAAAGTTGAAGCCCTGACGCCGGCGGAGGAGCTGGCGCGCCTCAATCCGGTGCGGATGCCAAACGAGAGCGCCGAATACCGCGCCGCGCGGACCGCCCTCCTCGTCGAGGAGATCGAGCTGCGCCGTCACATGGAGCGCGTGGCGGCGATGCGTCGGGCTCTGCCGCCAGGTGGCCTCGTCACCAGCGCCTATCGGTTCCAGGGTGAGGACGGCGCCGAGACGGACTTCCCCGGCCTCTTCGGCGACAAGCAAACGCTCGCCGTCTACAGCTATATGTTTGGTCCGCAACGCGAACGGCCCTGCCCCATGTGCACCAACCTGCTCGGCGGCTGGGAGGGCAATGCGGCCGACATCGATCAGCGGCTTTCGCTGGTCGTGGTGGCGCGTTCGCCGATCGAGCGGCTGATCGCCTGGAAGCGCGAGCGCGGCTGGCGCGATCTGCGGCTCTACAGTGACCTAACCGGCGACTATTCGCGCGACTACTTCGGCGTGCTGCCCGATGGGTCCGAAGTCCCGTCGTTCAACGTCTTCACCCGCCGCGGCGGCGAGGTCCGCCACTTCTGGTCCGGCGAGATGACCGGCGAGAGCGCCGACCCCGGCCAGGACCCCCGCGGCACGCCGGTAAGCTACGCGCCGCTGTGGAACATGCTGGACAGCGTGCCGGAAGGGCGGCCGTCCAGCTGGTATCCGAGTTTGGACTACTGAAGACACCTAACCCGCACTGACGGCCGTAGCGCGCCTCGCGCGGCGCCAGCGTTGCGGTTTGAATGATTGGGGGGCGGGGGAGCATGTCGAGGGTGGCGGCAGTGCGCCGGATCGCGATTGGGTGGCTGATCGCCTGCTGTGCGCTGACGCCAGCCTGGGCTCAGCTCGGTCCAGACGCGGTGACAGGCGATCCGCGCGTGGACGCTCTGCTGGCGCAGATGACGCTGGCCGAAAAGCTCACCCTGATCCACGACAGTCGCGAGGATCCGGCGACGTATCAGGGCCAGGCGGGCTACGTCGCGGGCGTTCCGCGCCTGGGCATTCCGGGTCTGCGACTGGCCGACGGACCGCCGGGCGTGCTCACGCGCCACCCTTCGGCGGCCGAGACCGCCACCATGGGGTTGGCGGCGACCTTCGACGTGGACCTGGCGCGGCGCAACGGCGAGGTGATCGGGCGCGAAGCGCGGGCGCTCGGCATCGATGTCTCGCTTCAGCCCTACATCAACATCGACCGCGACCTCACCTTCCGCCGCGCCTACAACACCTATGGCGAGGATCCGCTGCTGACGAGCCAGATGGGCGCGGCGGTGATCACCGGCATCCAGTCCCGGCACGTGATGGCCGTGGCCAAGCATTTCATCGGCTTCGACGGTCTGGCCACCGACGTCTACATCGACCCCCAGGCGCTGCACGAAGTCTACCTGCCGCCGTTCGAGGCGGCGGTGAAGGCGGGCGTGGCGGTGGTGATGTGTTCCTACAATCACGTCAACGGCCCCTATTCCTGCGGCAACCGCGCGACGCTGACCGACATTCTCCGCGGCGAACTCGGGTTTCCCGGCATCGTCATCTCCGACTGGGGCGCGACCCATTCGGCGCTGTTTCTGAAGGCCGGCCTGGACATGGAGATGATCGACGGCCCCGACAGCAGCGGCTACCAGGAGCCGGCCTTCCTGGGCGCCGTGGCCGCCGCCCTGCCGCCCCCGCCGGAGCCGGGCGGCGAGGACAAGGGCGACATCTATGGCGGGACGATTCCCGAGGAGCCGTACGCATCGACGGACGATTCCGACGTCGGCGAGAAGGTCCCCCCAAAGACCATCGCCGAGGCGCTAGCGGACGGCAGCGTCACCGAGGCGGACGTCACGCGCGCCGCCGGGCGCGTGCTCTTCGAAATGGACCGCTTCGGCCTGCTCGACGGCGGCTCAAAGCATGAAGTCACTAAGCAAGAGATCGAAGTCAACGCCGCCGTCATCGAACAGACCGCGGAGGAAGCCGCGGTGCTGCTCAAGAACGACGGCGCCTTGCCTTTGAGGGCCGCCGATCTTGGCGCGACGGTCCTGATCGGCCCGACGGCGGGTCAGGTGGACGCCATCGGCATCAACGGCGAGCGCTCCATGGGCCTGGTCGGCCGCCAGGTGGGACCCTTGGAGGCGATGAAGCGCGTTTCCGGCGATCGCGCGATCCGCTTCGCCGTTGCGGACGACATGACCGGCGAGCCGATTGCGGCGGACAGGCTCAGCCACGACGGCAAGCCCGGCCTGATCCGCTCCGGCCCGGGTGTCTTACGCGTTGACCGTCAGATCGACTTCACCCTCAGGCGTGGCGCCGCCCTTCCCGCCAACCTGACTGCGGAATGGAGCGGGACGCTGACGGTGAACAAGGCGGGCGTTTACTGGCTTTATCTCCAGGCGCTGGGAACAGACGCGAGCCTGTACGTCGACGCCAAGCGGGTGGGTGTGACAGGGACTTTCCAGGGCGACGTCCATGGCGACATCCTGCAAGCCAACCAGGACAACGTGATCCCCACAGCCGACGGGCTCGACAATGTCCGCCACGCCATCGACCTCACCGCTGGCGCGCACGCGATCCGCCTGCGCGTCAGCCCTGACACGTCCGGCGCGCCGGTGCAGGTTCGTCTCGCCTGGCGCACGCCGGCGCAGCGCGCCGCCGACCATGCCGCCGCCATCGCCGCCGCGCGTCGCGCCAAGACAGCCGTCGTGTTCGTGTGGGCGCGGCGCCTGCCCGCCTTCTCGATTCCTGGCGACCAGGTGCGGCTGGTGGAAGAGGTCGCGGCGGTCAACCGCAACACCATCGTCGTGCTCAACACCAGCCAGCCCGGGCCCATGCCGTTCGCGGACAAGGTGCGCGCGATCATCGAGATGTGGTGGCCCGGCGACGAGGGCGGCTGGGCGACCGCCAGGCTGCTGCTGGGCAAGGCCAATCCCTCGGGTCGGCTGCCGGTGACCTGGGCCAAGCGGCTGGAGGACTATGCGGCGACCGATCCTGCCCATCCTGAGCGTTCATCGGCGGGCGTCGACCACAAGACCACCTACAGCGAAGGCGTCGACGTCGGCTACCGCTGGTTTGATCGCACTGGCGCTGCGCCGCTCTATCCCTTTGGGCACGGCCTCAGCTACACGCGCTTCGCCTACTCCGGCCTCACGGTCAGCAGCGCGGCCGACAAGGGGCTCGATGTCCATTTCACGCTCGCCAACGCGGGCGAGCGCGACGGCGATGAGGTGGCGCAGGCTTATCTTGGCGCGCCGCAGAACCCGCCGGCGGACGCGAGCTTTCCCGTCAGGACGTTGGTCGCATTCGCCCGGGTGCGGCTGAAGGCGGGCGAAACACGATCGGTGATGCTGCATATCGCGCCGCGTCAGCTGCAATATTGGTCGGCCACGGAGCATGGCTGGCGGACAGCGCAGGGGCCCCGCGCGTTGGCCATAGGCGCTTCTTCCCGGGACCTTCGCCTGACGGGCTGGGCGGGGAGCTGAGCGGTAAAGGCAAGCTCAGGGCGAAGATCTCACGCTTTGGGGCATGTCGCCCACACGCCACAGGGGCGTGAAGACGCTGATGAGAGGCGCGAGCAGCAAACCACCGATCGCCAGGAACAGGGCCTGCCTCACGCCGAAGGCCTGGCCCAGCACGCCGCCTGCCAGCGACCCGATCACGGCCGCCAGACCGCTTGCGGCTCGGAACACTGCGCGCACCCGCCCCAGCGCTTCGCCGGCGATGATCGACTGCAGCAGGCTCGTCCCCAGGATGATC
>DATHPX010000109.1:0-14304 GCA_035483335.1 Caulobacteraceae bacterium
CACCGCCGCCACCGCCACCGCCGCCGCCGCCGCCGCCAAAGAACCTGCCGCCGCCGCCGCCGGTCCAGCCGCGTCCGCCCGCGCCCGTTCCCCTGAACGTGCCGACGCCGCCGCCGCTGCAGATCGCGCCGGTGAAGGCGCCGCCGCCTCCGGCCCCGCCCGTGGCGGCGCCGAAGGAAGCGCCGCCGCCGCCGAAGCCGTCGGTCATCGCCAATCCGGACTGGCTCTCCAAGCCGACCGGGGACGAACTGGCCAACGTCTATCCGGAGCGCGCGCAACGGATGAACGTGTCGGGTCGCGCCGAAATCAACTGCGAGGTCACCGCCAAAGGCACCGTGACCAACTGCTCGGTGGTTTCGGAAGATCCCAGCGGACAGGAGTTCGGCGCCGCCGCCCTCAAGCTGACGCGCTACTTCAAGATGCGTCCGATGAGCCGGGACGGCGTCCCCGTGGGCGGCGCCCACGTCAACATCCCGATCCGGTTCCAACTCGCCAGCCAATAGGCGAGGGGACTGACGAAGGATCGAACGATATGGCCCCGGAGGACATTCCTCCGGGGCTCTTTCTTTGGGGGCTGGAGGACGTCGCGGCGCGCTTGATCCCGTGGCTCTTCGCCAGTAAACCACCCGTCCCCGCACCGGGCCGCCTTAGCTCAGCTGGTTAGAGCGCTAGATTGTGGATCTAGAGGTCCCCCGTTCGAACCGGGGAGGCGGTACCATCTTCGGGCGGTGGTTTCTCACTCAAACTCAGGACGATCCGCCCGGTCGGGTTACGAGTGGCGGAACGATGCGCGCTGCCAATCGACCCACGCCTGAAATTGGACGGCGTCGAGTCCCTGCCGCCACGAAGCTCGGGTCGCGCCTGGCCACGGTCATGTTCGTGCGACAACGGACGGACGTGGGCGCCGCCGCCTCAGGCGCCAAACCACTTCTGTTCTGATGCGTTCATAGCGGCAGTCCAGCCATCGACGCGCCACGGTACGGACAAAATCCGGCGCAGAGACGGAGGGCTGAACGTTACATTGTGCGATATCAATCGTTTTTGATTGCCCTGACGGAAGGAAAGCGCGACAAAACCGCACAACAGTACCCGTCATGGTCGAGGTCGCCGCATGTGCGGGCCTCGCCATAAGATAAAAACGCCAGTGGAGGGTATTCGATGATAAAATCGGTATTGTTCTCAACAGCGATTCTAGCGGCGGTTGGTATCGCCGGACACGCATCGGCTACGTTTGTAGTTGAACCGAGTCCAGCTGAGGGGTGTGCTCCAAGTCAGGGCTGCCTCCATTTGGTTAAGGCGAAAGACGCGTCAAGCTCGACCGGGACTGTGCAGTTTACGACTGAGGTTGTGGGCATCGCCGTGGTCGGAGACGCAGACTTCGCGGATGGGTATTCCACAATCAAACCAATTAAAGACGGAATGCTGACGTCTCTGACCTTCACGCCAGTGGACGATATGGCATTCTCGGATTTCTCGTTCCGCGGACAGGTCCTGGACGCGAGCGACGCTATCGACGTCACGGTGACTGATCAAAGCGGTACGCCTTTTTCGTTCTCATTTACCGTTCCGAAGCCGGATCAGGACTTCGACCGGCTCGGCGTCATTTCTCTCGACGGAGAGACGATCAAGTCGGTGGTTGTGACGGACTCCGGCGGATTCAAGGAGTTCAAGCAGATCGACTTCTCACCGACGTCGACCGTGCCGATCGTCCCTGAACCGGCGACATGGGCGTTAATGCTCATCGGCCTCGGCGCTACGGGTGGTGTCCTGCGTCGCCGCGCCCACAGGCCAGTCGCCACGACCTGAACGCAGGCGGCTCACCTCTGCGAGAACCTGGCCGTTGGGTTTCCAGCGAGCCAGGTTTTCGCGCGAGTCCCCTCCGGCTCGTGCGGACCGCCGGGATCCCTGAGCGACCCAGGGATGAAGTTTGACTCAATAGGGCGGTTTCTTTCGCGCCCGCTGGGCGTTGGCGGCTTCAGCCCACCAGGCGAGGTCGTCGGCGAAGCGGGCGAAAGCGTGCTGAAGCGCCGCGCCGCCGTGTCCAAGCGGCTTGCCATCCTCGTCGAGCGTTTCTTGGATCGGGCCGACCGTCAGGGTGCTCGAGATCACCACCATGCCCATCTCCGACAAGGTGTTGTGCCAGGCATAGCTGGACCTCGTCCCCGCCAGGCGGCCGAAGGAGTAGCTGGCGATCGCGGCGGGGCGCCAGAACCACTCCTCGAGGAAGTGGTCGGTCAGGTTCTTCAGGCCCGGCTGGACCCCCCAATTGTACTCGCCGGTGACAAATACGAAGGCGTCGGCCTGGCGGATCTTGCCGGCCAAGCTCTCCAGCGCCTCGGGAGCGGAGCCGGCGGTATATTCCTTGTACATGCGGTCGAGCATGGGCAGGCCGACCGCCTTGGCGTCGACGAATTCCACCTCGTCGCCGCGCTGCCGCAATCCGTCGACCAGAAAGTTCGCCAGGCGCACGCCCAGCCGGTTCGCCCGGTAGGATCCATAGAAGACGAGCATGCGATGGCTCATGATGGGGACTCGCCTCTTTGTCCGTCGTCCGCAACCGGTGCGAAAAGCCTACATCAAACCTGGCCGTGCGGTTCCAAGCTTTACCGGCGGCGGACGCCTCGCGGTGGCGCCGGGGCAAAGGGCAGGGGCCGTCACACCACGTCGTGGGCGGCCAGTTCGCAGGGATGATCGGACTCGCCGGACTCGATCTGCAAGGTGGCGTGATGCACGTGGAAGAGGGACTTGAGATCGGCGCAGGCGCGCTGGAGCAGGGAGTCGTCGAGCGGACTGCTTGGCCGCACGAGATGGGCGGTGAGCGCCGTCTCGGTGGTGCTCATCCCCCAGATGTGAAGGTCGTGCACGTCCGTCACTCCGGGAAGTCCCTCGAGATAGGCGAGCACGCCGGCGCGGTTGACGCCGGCGGGGACGGCGTGGAGGGCGAGATCGAGGGACTCGCGCATCAGCGACCATGAGCCGGCGACGATCACGGCGCCGATCGCCAGGCCGGCGACAGGGTCGATCCAAAGCCAGCCGGTCAGCAGAATCAGACCGCCGGCCACGACGACGCCAAGGGCGACCAGCGCGTCGGCGGCCATATGCGTGAAGGCCGCCCGGATGTTGAGGTCGCCCTTCCGGCCGGAGGCGAACATCATCGCCGTCGCCCCGTTCACGGCGACGCCTATGCCCGCCACGATCATCATGGTGGCCCCACCGGCGGGCAAGGGGTGGATGATCTTCTGAACCGCAGCCAGCGCGACTGCGCCAGTGACAATCAGCAGGAGCGCGGCGTTGGACAGCGCCGCCAGGATCGAGGAGCTGCGCAGGCCATAGGTGTAGCGGTCGCTCGGCGCACGCTTCACCAGCCAGCTGGCGAACCACGCCAGGGCCAGGCTCAGGACATCGCCGAGGTTGTGACCGGCGTCGGCCAACAGCGACAGGGAGTTCGCGAGCAGGCCGTAGACCGCCTCTGCGACCACGTAGACGGCGTTCAGAGTGATCCCGACGGCGAAGGCCAGGCCGAAGGAGGCGGGGGCGTGAGAGTGGCCTCCATGCCCGTGGGAGTGGCTATGGTGGTGGTGACCACGCTCCTGCGAGTGATCGTGACCATGATCGTCGTGGATATGATGATCATGGTGGTCGTGAACGTGGTCGTGGCTGGCAGGCATCTTCGTTCCGGCTGGTCGCGCTGGCGGCGATGATAGCCGCGGCTGAGGGGCGCGACACGCGCCGTTTCGTCCCGGCCGGTTGACCTCTCCTCGGACGCCCAGGCCTATGGCTCGGGATTTCCTGGAGGTTGTGGCCAATGTGGAGCCTGATCGGCATACCTGTGCTCGTAGGCGGGCTCCTCTGGAGGCGCGATCCCATCCTGGTGGTCGCGGCGGCGGCCCTCGCAACGGGCCTTGGCGGCGGCCTGGATCCCTCCGCCGTACTGCGGGCGCTGGGCAAGGCGTTCAATGATGCGCGGTATGTGAGCATCGCCTTCCTTGTCCTGCCGGTGATCGGCCTTGCCGAGCGCGCCGGCCTGCAGGCCCGGTCCCGTGAGCTGGTCGGGCGTCTGAAGGCGCTTACCGTGGGGCGTCTTCTGATCGCCTATCTGGCCGTCCGACAGCTCAGCGCCGCCGTGGGGATGCTCTCGCTTGGAGGACAGGCGAGCATGGTCCGCCCGCTGATCGCGCCCATGGCCGAGAGCGTGCTCACCCTGCAGGCGGGCGACGCAGATCGCGCGCTCCGCCAAGAGGTTCGCGCCCACGCCGCCGCCGCGGACACGGTCGGCGCGTTCTTCGGGGAGGACATCTTCGTCGCCCTGGGCGCCGTCCTCCTGGTCCAGGGGGTGCTGGATGCGAACGGCCTCCACACCCGCCCCGCCATGATCGCCCTCTGGGCCGCGCCGACCGGCCTTGCCGCCTTCGTCATTCACGCGGTCCGGCTGCTTCGCCTGGACGCGCGCCTGGGGCGCGCCGCTCGGGGTGGCGCCGGAGATCCGGAATGATCCACATCCAGGCGGCCTACGATGTCGCGGGCGTCGTCTTCGCAGCCGCCGCTGCGTCAGCCGCCCTTTCGCGCGAGAACCGTCGGTGGCCTGCGGCCGTGTTCTTTGGGCTAATCTCCGTGAGCTTCCTGGCAGGCGACCGGCTCGGCGACCTCGGCAACGGCCTGTTGGTCCTGTCGTTGGTCCTCGTCGGGTCATTCGGGGGTCTGCGGGGCGCGGCGGCGGTCTTTCGCACGCCCGCCTGGGCCGCGGGCGGGCGGAGCCTCGGGAACTGGATCTTTTTGCCGATCCTTCTGATCCCCGCCGTCACGCTCGCCGGCACGTTCGCCTTTGGGGCGATCCGGATCGGCGGCGCGCCCCTCGTCGATCCCAAGCAGGCCACCGTCGTCGCCCTGGCGCTGGGCGCGGTCGTCGCGCTGATCGTCGCCGTGATCCTGATCCGGCCCCCCCTGGCCGCGCCGGCTACGGAGGGACGCCGCCTTCTCGAGGGCGTGGGATCAGCGGCGATCCTGCCGCAGCTGCTCGCGGCGCTTGGGGCGGTGTTCACCGTCTCAGGCGTTGGCCGGGCGATGCAGACCCTGATCGGCGCGGCCATACCGCTGGATAACCCCTTCCTGGTGGTCGCTGCGTTCTGTGCCGGGATGGCGCTGTTCACGACCGTGCTCGGGAACGCCTTCGCAGCGTTCCCGGTGCTGGTGGCGGCCCTCGGGGCGCCCGTGATCGTCCATCGGCTGGGCGGCAACCCCGCCATGATGGGGGCGGTGGGAATGCTCAGCGGCTATTGCGGCACGCTGGTGACGCCCATGGCCTCGTTCAACATCATCCCGGCCGCGCTGCTGGATCTTCCGATCGGCGCGGTGATCCGGGTCCAGATCCCGACCGCCGGCCTCGTCCTGGTGTTCAACATCGCCTTGATGTGCGCGGTGGGCTTTGCGAGGTGACGGGCCATGTCGACCATCGATCCTGAACTGGCCGCCCGTTTCGCCGCCATCGCCCTGGGCCACGTGGGGATGGAATATCCCAACGGCCTTTCCCTCGCGATCTCGGGGCCGCAGGACCTCGGAACGCCGCGGGAGCTCCATCCCATCTTCTTCGGCAGCTTCGACTGGCACAGCTGCGTGCACAGCCACTGGCTGCTCGCACGACTGCGGCGGGTGATGCCTGGGCTCAGCCACGCCGCCGAGATCGAGGCCCACTTCGACCAGGCCTTTACGCCGGAGAAGACGGCCGGCGAACTGGCCTATCTGGCGCGGCCCTACAGCCGCGGGTTCGAACGTCCCTATGGCTGGGCCTGGCTGCTGCTGCTGCAGTCCGAGCTGGAACGCTGCCAGGACCGAGCAGGGCGCCGCTGGGCGACGACGCTGCGCCCTCTCGCCGACGCCTTCGCCGCGCGGTTCAAGGCCTGGCTGCCGCTGGCGGACTATCCGGTGCGCGCGGGCGTCCATTCGAACACCGCCTTCGCCCTGGCGCTGACGCACGAGTACGCCCAGGTCGTAGGGGACGAGACTCTCACGGAGCTTGTCATTGGCAAGGCCCGCGACTGGCACTTCGAGGATCGCGATTGCCAGGCCTGGGAGCCATCAGGCGATGACTTCCTCTCATCGGCCCTGGTGGAGGCCGAACTGATGCGCCGCGTCCTGGCGCCCGCAGCCTTCGAGGCGTGGTTTCACCGCTTCCTGCCGCGCGCGGCCGAGAGGCGGCCGGCGACCCTCTTCGAGCCCGCGCGGGTCAGCGACAGGACCGACGGGAAGATCGCCCATCTGGACGGGCTCAACCTGTCTCGCGCCTGGTGCTGGCGCGGCGTCGCTCGCGCCCTGGGCGTAGACTCGCCGCTGGGCCAGATCGCCCTCGGCGCCGCCGACCGTCACCTGGAGACGAGCCTGCCCCACGTGAGCGGCGACTATATGGGCGAGCACTGGCTGGCGAGTTTCGCGCTGCTGGCCCTGGAAGCCTAGGGTGCGGGCGGGCGGAGGGTATTGTTCAGACCGGGGACAAGGCTGACAGCATCCCCCCGACCCCTCCGTCATCGCCGGGCGAAAGTCCCGGCAACCCATCGGTCGGCTGTGCGAGCGTCCGATATGGCCGCGCCGGACGGCGCGGCCATGTCGGAAAGTACGACTGCTCGCAGCGGTCATCCCATCGCCTGCGGCGAAACGCTCGACCCTCGCCAGGCCCGACAGCGCGTCATGGCCGCGCTGGCGCGCAGCCACGGCGAGCGTGCGCACAGACGATCAATGGGTGGCCGGCACGAAGGCCGGCCATGACGGAATTTAAGGGAGGAGAGCTTCAGGGAGACGGGGCGCCGAACGTGTCAGCGATGTCCCCGAACACCTGTCAGGGATGTCTCCGGTTGAACACGTCGGTGCCGGCGATGACGGAGGTTAAGGGGGAACGCTTCCGACCGGCTGTGACGGCGTTCTGGGGAGTCAGGCCGTCGGGCAGCCGGAGAAGGCGCCCACGGGCTCGACGGTGAGCCTGGAGAGGTTGAGGTGCATCAGCGGCCCCATGGACGACGCGCTTCGGCCAGTGAACAAATCGATGCGGCCTTCGTGGATCGCGCCACCGACGTCCGAGGCGTACCAGTAGCCGTCGTGCAGGCGGCCGTCCGGCATCCGCAGGCCTACGGTCTCCTTGATGAACAGCAGGGTGTGGCGGCGGATCCTGACGCCGTCCACCGCCGCCGTCCTCATCGGAACGACGGGGCAGCCGAGAGAGTCCCGAGCCCGGATTCCATGGCCTTCGTGATACAGACTCGCGACGAGAAGGAAGGGCTTCAGCAGCGGCTGCACCTTGGCCGCGACGGCGCCGATAAGGTCGCCGACCGGGTCCATGGTCTGGGCGCCGGCGGTCATGGCGCAAGCCATCACCGCCGCAGCCGCAGTGGCCGCGAACACACGTTTCAAGAACCCCCTCCAGGGCCGCCTCGTTCTAATGATATGGAGGCTAACGACGTGATTGGCGCCGCGCAACCCTGAATTTCATCGTGTTTGCGGGAGTCGAACCTAAAGTAATTAGTGGGAATGAATTCTGATATCGACGTCTGAATTAATGTTCGTTTGTCGACAAACATGGAGAGAGTACCGAAGTTTCGAAGATAAACTCAAATATTCCGGCCGGGTCAAAGCGTGGGCGCAATTTCTCACAAGGCTGTGAGGCTGTCCGCGATCCGTCATCAAGCGTGCAGTCGCCAAGGCGCCGCTTGAAGCTTGCGGCGCAGGCGCCAGGTGGGCATGGAGAGCCATGCCTCACCGACCTTTTCGACCTCTCGCGCTGATCGTCTGTGCGCTCTTCGCGCCCGCCGGATCCGCCCTGGCGTGGGGCTCGACCGGCCACCGGATCATCGGCCGTCTGGCGATGGAGACCTTGCCAGACAACCTTCCCGCCTTCCTGCGGACGGCCGAGACCGCCGAGACGGTGGGAGAACTGGCGCGAGAGCCGGATCGCTGGAAAGACTCCGGCAGGACCCATGACAGCGACCGAGATCCGGCGCACTTCATCGACCTGGGCGACGACGGGAAGGTGTTCGGCGGTCCCGCCCTCTCGGATCTTCCGGAAACGCGGGCGGGATACGAAACGGCCCTGAGGGCGGTGAATTCCGACGGATGGAAGGCCGGATATCTGCCCTATGCGATCGTCGACGGCTGGCAGCAGCTGGTGAAGGACTTCTCATTCTGGCGGATCGAGGCGGCGGCAGCAGAGCACGTGTCGGACGCGGGACATCGGGCCTGGTTCCGGGCAGATCTCGCCCGGCGACAGCAGCTTGCGCTTCGGGACCTTGGCGCACTCGCCCACTATGTCGGCGACGGCAGCCAGCCGCTTCACGTGACGGTTCATTTCAATGGCTGGGGGGAGTTCCCGAATCCTGAGGGCTTCACCCAGGAGCATATCCACGGACCCTTCGAAGGTCCCTTCGTGCATGACCACGTGGATCCCACGGTCGTAAAGGCGAACATGACCCCCTATCGCGACTGCGCGTGCGCGATCAGGACCTGGACGGCCGACTACCTCGCCGCCACCGGTCGGCAGGTCGGGCCGCTGTACGCGCTCTACAAGGCGGGGGCGTTCGCCAGCGCCGATGCGCAGGCCCAGGGCTTCGTCGCCGAACGGCTGGCGGCCGGCGCCTCGGCCCTTCGCGACCTGGTGGCGGACGCCTGGCGCGCAAGCGCCTCCGGGCGCGCGGGCTGGCCCGCCGTGAGCGTGGCCGATGTGGAAGCGGGAAGGGTGGACCCCTTCGACTCGATGTACGGAGTGGATTGATGAGCGCGGTG
Source organism: Caulobacteraceae bacterium (assembly GCA_035483335.1). Lineage (GTDB taxonomy): Bacteria > Pseudomonadota > Alphaproteobacteria > Caulobacterales > Caulobacteraceae > Acaudatibacter. Next base: position 8,761 of record DATHPX010000109.1, read on the forward strand.
TTGATCGATGGGAAAGCGCGCGCCGAGGCGCTGCGGGCTCAGGTGGCCGCCGGGGTGGCGGCCTTCCGGTCCGAGCGTGGCTTTCCGCCGGGACTCGCGGTCGTCCTGGTCGGCGACGACCCGGCCAGCCAGATCTATGTCCGCTCGAAGGTCGAGCAGAGCCGTGCCGACGGGTTTCACTCGGTGGACCATAGGCTCTCGAGCGACACGTCGCAGGCCGAGCTCATGGCGCTCATCGATCGTCTGAACGCGGACCCCATGATCCACGGGATCCTGCTTCAGCTGCCGCTTCCCCCTGGGCTCGATCCCGGCCCAGCCCTGGCTTTGCTCGATCCGGCGAAGGACGTGGACGGGCTGACGCCGACGAGCGCCGGACTTCTCTTCGCCGGTCGACCCGGGCTTGTCCCGTGCACGCCGCTGGGTTGCGTCATGCTCCTGCAGGACGCCGTGGGAGAGCTTCGCGGAAAGCGGGCGCTGGTGATCGGCCGATCCCAGCTGGTTGGAAGGCCGGTGGCCGCCCTGCTGCTGGACGCCGACTGCACTGTCACGATCGCCCACTCGCGCACGCGGGATCTGCCGGATGTCTGCCGCGAAGCCGAGATCGTGATCGCGGCCGTCGGGCGGCCCGAGATGGTCCGCGGCGATTGGATCCGGCCAGGAGCGGCCGTGATCGACGTCGGCATCAACCGAGTTCCCTCAAAGAATCCGATGCGGGCGGCCGCCGGCAAGACACGTGTCGTTGGCGACGTGGCGTTCGATGAGGCGGGCGAGGTCGCCGGCTGGATCACTCCCGTCCCCGGAGGGGTCGGTCCGATGACTGTGGCGTGCCTGCTGCACAACACCCTGATCGCTGCGGGCGGGGCGTTGGGGAAGGCTTAGGAGCCGTCCGCCACCGTTCGGGCTAGGTCGCCCCTTTTGCGTTCGTCCACGTGACCAGTTGGTCGAGCACCTGGGTGACGGCGACGTTGTAGGCGGCCACGATCGCTCCCATCGTGTTCGAGCTCGCCGGAACCTCGGCGCGGAACACCCGGTCGCGGCGGGACGAGGCGTCACCGAGCTTGCCAAGGGACGCGGTTATCTCGACCACCACGGTGGGCGCAGCTGTCGGGCCCCCGAGGTAACGCGCCTCGAAGACCGGCACGGCCAGAGTGAGCCGATAGTCAGAGGGGCCGATCTCCCCCTTGGCGAACACTGTCGCCGGCCCGCGACCCACAAAGGCCGAGTGGATGGCGTCATCCATAAGCGAGTTCGCCGTCTCAACCCACCGGCCTCCGGATATGTGGGCTACGGTTTCACCGCGCGCGGTCAGGATCCGGTCCCCGCTGGCGCTGGGCGAAAAGTTGGCCAGGATCGCACGAACCGTGAAGGGCTCGCCGGACGGTGACTGGGCAGGGGCGGCCGCAGCGCCCGTGTAGGTGAACCGATAGAGCTGAGCCGGTTTCTCCGACGGGAACAGATTGATGCAACCGGCCAGGGCGCCCGCGACTACGGCGAGGGCGAGCCCCAGGATCACAATCCGTCGCATGGTGGAGGCGCCCATCCCCGTCATGGCTTGACCTGCACTTCCTTGGCGGGCGCTTTGCTGAATACGCCGCGCGGATTGGCTTCCACTTCGCTGAGCACGCGATCCAGGTGCTCCGCCGGCGACTGCATGCTCTGGATGGCGCCGGTGAGCTGCGGGAGGCCCGTCTGGGCGAAGCCGACTGTGGGGCCCTCGAGCTTATTGAGAATGTCGTGCAGCTTCGCGGTGGCGGCTTTCATCTCGTCCAGCGCGCTGTCGAGCTTGGTCAAGGTCACCTTGCCTTGCCCGTTCACCAGCGTGTTGGTGGAGTGGGAGAGTTCCCCGATCTGTTTGACGGCCGCGTCGCTGTCCTGGACCAGCTTCTGAGCGTCGGCGATGACGGTCTTGTGCTCGCGCGCCTCGGCAGTAATGGCCTGCAGATCGCTGAGCACCGAGCTGATGGCTTTCACGTTTTTGTCGGACACGAGCTTGTTCAGCTGGTCGAGCCCCTGGATCGCCCGCTGGGCGATAACTGCGCCGTTCGAGAGGAGGTCGGAGATCGCGTCGCGACGACCCTGAATCCGCGGGACAACGCCTTCGGCGACAGTGTCCCTCAGAAGCGGCTTGCTCAGGGTGCCGGCGGAGATCTGAATGTAGTTGATCCCGGTGATCCCCTGAGGCTCCAGGACCGCGTAAGAGTCCTGCCGGATCGGTACGTCGGGCGCGACGCTGACCCGCGCGATGACCAGCTGGGCGTCCTTCGGGTCCAGGCTGATCTTGTCGACCGTTCCGATCTTGATCCCGTTGAAGTCGACCTCCCCGCCCTGGGCGACGCCGTGCACCGGTCCCCGGAAGACGATGTCGTAGAGATCGTAGTCTCGCCGCAACTTGCTGCCGCCCAGCCAGACGAAGAAGATCACCAGGCCGATGAGCAGCACGGTCGAGATCAGGCCGACCAGGAAATAGTTTGCGTTCCGCTCCATCAGGTCACCGCCGGCGTCGCCGAGGCATGAGTGGCCGCAGCGCGCCCACGCGGCCCCATGAAATAGCTGTGGATCCAGGGGTGGTCCGATTTCTCCAGTTCGTGGACCGGACCCATGGCGACCACGCGCTTGTCAGCGATCACCGCCACCTGGTCTGTGATGGTGTAGAGACTGTCGAGATCATGCGTGATCATGAACACTGTCAGCCTCAGGCTCTCGGAGAGTTCCTTGATCAGGGTGTCGAAGGCGCCGGCGCTGATGGGGTCGAGTCCCGAAGTTGGTTCGTCGAGGAACAGCAGCTCGGGATCGAGCGCCAGCGCGCGCGCGAGGCTCGCGCGCTTGATCATTCCTCCCGATAATTCGGAGGGTTTCAAGGCTCCGGTTCCAGCCGGAAGGCCCGTGAGCGCGATCTTGAGGTCGGCCAGCTCACTGATCTCATGCTGAGGCAGGCTGGTGTGTTCGTACATCGGGGCCGCGACGTTTTCCTTGACCGTCAGGTTCGACCAGAGCGCGCCCTGCTGAAACAGCACGCCCCAGCGGCGCTCGATCGCCGTCCAGGTGCGGCGCCGCGCGTAGCGAATGTCCTGGCCGAACACCTTGACCGAACCTCCCTGGGGTGCGCGCAGGCCGATGATCGTATTGAGGAGCACGGACTTTCCGGCGCCCGATCCTCCCACGACGGCCACGGTCTGACCCCGCGGGATCGTCAGGTCGAGATGATCGTGCACCACATGGTCGCCGAAGCGGTTGACCAGGCCTCGAACCTCCACCGGCGGCGCGGCGGGGTCGAGAGGATCCTCGTCGCCCGCGCTCATATGTCGAGCTCCATGTAGATCAGGGCGAAGGCGGCATCGATCAGGATTGCACTGAAGATCGCCTGGACCACGGCCGAGGTCACGTGGCGGCCAAGCGACTCCACATCCCCTCCGACTTCGAGACCCTCGCGGCAGCCAATCCCGGCGATCACCAATGCCATGATCGGAGCCTTGGACATTCCCACCCAAAACTGGGTGGGGCCGATGTTTTCCACCAGACGGTGGAGAAAACCGGCGACATTCAATCCGAGCGCCGTGACGGAGACCAACAGCCCGCCCGCGAGGCCCGCAAGACAGGCGACGAATACGAGCAGGGGTATGGTCAGAAACAGGGCCGCGAAGCGCGGGAAAACCAGGGCGTCAAAGGGGTCCACGCCCAGGACACGCATGGCGTCGATCTCCTGGTTCATCTTCATGGCGCCGATCTCGGCGGTGAAGGCCGAGGCTGATCGGCCGGCGAGGAGCAGGGCCGTGATGAGGACGTCGAATTCCCTCAGGACAGCGACGCCGATCAGCTCCACCGCAAAGACCTGGGCGCCGAACCTCCTCAGGAGATTCGCCCCCAACAGCCCCACGACCGCGCCGATGAAGAAGCTCGTGAGGGATACGATCGGGATCGCGTCCAGGCCTGCGCGCTCGGCCAGGGAGAAGACGGCCGCCCAGCGGACCCGGCGGGGATTGCTCAAGGCGCGCCCGGTGGCCACGAGGAGGTGGCCGTTGAACACCATGAAGTCGACGAGGTTGGCGCCGATGTCGGCCACCCCGTGGCCAATGCGCTCCACCATCTCGTAGATCGGGCGGCGCACAGGGCGTGGCGTCCGGTCGACCTTGAGCGCATCAGAGACGAGCGTCAGCAGCTGCTGGACGGGCGCGGGGGCGAGGACCCGCTGCTGGCCGCCGTCTGCTCCCACCGCCCGAATGACGCCGTACGCTCCTGACGTGTCGCATTGGCCGATCTGGGTCAGGTCGACCCGGATTGCGCCTTCTTTGCGCAGGCTCGCGGCCAGCCGGTCCGCGGCGTTGCCCATCCCGACCGCGGTCCAGTCCCCGGTCAGGATTGCCGAACGGCCGTCGCCATTCGATTCGATGTGAAAGTCCGCCGCTCCGCTCATGCCGTTCGCAATCGCAGCGCCCCTGTTGTCCGGGGGCGAGACGGGCTCGCCCATTGCAAACCTTAATCAGAGCAAGCGCCGACGGCCAGCGGTTACGCCTTCAAAAACCGCTTTCGATGCGCGTCGCGGCAAAGCATTACGAAACGCGCGTCGGCGGTGCATGCACCAGACGCATCATATCCGCCGCGCCCGGCCGACCTCCGGGCGGACCGGAGATGATCACGATCCGCTCTCCGGGAGGCGCAAGGCCAAGGTCGCTGGCCAGGCGCGCGGCGGCGTCGCTCAGCTCGGTCACATCGGCTGCCTGTACGGCCATCCGCGGCTCCAGACCCCAGACGACGCCGAGGCGACGGGCGACTTCAATCCGGGGCGTGAGGGCAAGGATCGGATGCACCGGGCGTTCGCGGGCGAGGCGCCGCGCGGTCAATCCGCTGTTGGTGTAGGCGACCAGGCAGGCGGTGGTCCGCGCCTGGGCGGCCCGATTGGCCGCGGCGATGACGGCGTCCGTGTCCTCGTCGCTCTCGTGCTCGGCGCGAAGTATCCGGGGGAGGCTCGGGTCGGCCTCCACCCGCCGGATGATGGCGTCCATCATTTCGACGGCCTGAAGGGGGTAGGCGCCGACCGCCGTCTCCGCAGACAGCATCAGGGCGTCGGCGCCTTCATAGACGCCATTGGCGACGTCCGACGCTTCCGCCCGGGTGGGGGCGGGGCTCGAGGTCATCGAGTCCAGCATCTGGGTGGCGATGATCACCGGCGTACCCCGGCGGCGCGCAGCGCGCACGATGGCCTTCTGCGCCACGGGCACCTCCTCGGGAGCGAGCTCCACTCCGAGGTCGCCTCGCGCCACCATCAGTCCATCGCTCACGTCGAGGATGGCTTCGAGATGCTCGAGGGCCGCCGGCTTCTCGATCTTGGCCAGCATGGCGGCGCGGCCGGCGACGAGGCGGCGCAGGTCCGTCATGTCGCCGGGGTGCTGCACGAAGGAGAGGGCGATCCAGTCAACGCCGATGCGCAGGGCGAACTCGAGGTCCACGCGGTCCTTGTCTGTCAGGGCCGGAGTCGGGATCGTTACGCCCGGAACCGCCAGACCCTTGTGATCTGAGAGATGATCGCCCGCGGTCACTTCGACGTCG
>DATHPX010000110.1:0-16869 GCA_035483335.1 Caulobacteraceae bacterium
TGGGCGTGTTCGCCGCCATCTATCTGATCGCCCTAGTCGTTCCGGCAGCGATCGAGAGTCTCTACGTCGGCCCCAACCAGATAACCCTCGAGCGCCCCTACCTGGTGCGCAGCATTTCCGGCACGCGCCAAGCATATGGGCTGGCGGCGCCGAATCTTGAGGAACAGAACTTCGCGATTTCGCCGAGCCCAATCAGCCGCGAAGATCTCGACAACAACGCCGCGACATTGCGCGATGCGCGCATCTGGGATTGGCGCGCGCTGGACCCACAACTGCAGCAGACCCAGGGCCTGCGCCCCTATTACACCTTCAGCGAAGTCGATATCGACCGCTACAGGATCGACGGCGACGAGCGACAGGTCCTGATCACCGCGCGCGAGCTGGACGTCACGAAACTCCCGCCACCCGCGCAGGTGTGGGTCAATCTGGCGCTGAAGTATACGCATGGCTACGGCGTGGTCGCGGTTCCGGCCAACGAGATCGACGATCGCGGCAATCCGGTACTCTGGGCTCACGACATTCCGATCCAGGCCAAGGGCGACCTGGTCGTGAGGCATGGCGAAATCTACTACGGCATGCAGACGCGGAACCGGGTCTACGTCCACACGACGGAAAGGGAATTCGACTTCCCGCGCGGCGACGCCAACGCCGAGACGGTCTATGGCGGCGCCGGCGGCATTCGCCTTTCGAACCTGTGGCGCCGTCTGGTCATCGCCCGTCAATTCGACGGCCTGCGGCTGTTTATTTCAAACTACTTCACGTCGCAGAGCCGCGTCCTGATCCGCCGTAACGTCGTCGAGCGCGTGCAGCGTCTGGCGCCCTTCCTTTCTTTCGATCGAGATCCCTATATCGTCGCCAACGGCGATCATTACTCGTACATCATCGACGGCTACACCAGTTCTGAGAACTATCCGTACAGCGAAGCCTACAATGGTTCGGTCGCCGCCTTCCACGGACGCAACTATCTGCGAAATTCAGTGAAGGCCGTCGTCGACGCCTATAACGGCTCTGTCACCTTCTACGTTTTTGCGACGGACGATCCGATCATCAAGGCCTACCGCAAGATGTTGCCGGGCCTCTTCCGGGACCGCAGCGCGATGCCCGAAAACCTTCGCCGTCACATCCGCTATCCGGAGGATCTCTTCACGGTTCAGGCGGAGATGTATGGCACCTACCACATGACCAACCCGACGACCTTCTACAACCGAGAGGATCGATGGGAGGCGCCGCGCGAACTCTTTCGCGACACCGAGATCGAGCTTGCGCCCTACTATGTGATGGCTCAGTTGCCGGGCGACCAAAGTCCGGAATTCATCCTGATGCTGCCCCTGTCAGTGGCGGGCAAGAACCAGATGGCCGGATGGCTGGCTGGTCGGTCAGATGGGGACAACTACGGCAAGCTCGTCGCCTTCCGCGTTCCGAAGGGACGGTTCGTGGACGGCCCGGCGCAGATCGAATCGCGGATCAATTCCGATAGCCGGTTTTCGGGCGACCTGACCCTATGGGATCAGCACGGCTCCCGGGTCATCCGCGGCAACCTCATCATCCTGCCGCTCAAAGACAGGCAATTGGTGGCGATCGAGCCTGTATACATAGAGGCGGAGCAGACACAGATCCCGACCCTCGCCCGGGTCGTGTTCGGCCAACTTCTACCGGATGATCGCAAGATCGAGTGGGCGAACACACTTGGCGGGGCGGAGGCTATTCTGGTCGGCGCCCCCGCCGAACAGGCCGGCGAAACGCCGCCCCCCGTGACGGCCTTGGACCGGTTCAAGCGCGCCCAAGGCGTATTTCACGACATGCAGCGGGCTTACGCCGCCGGCGACTTCGTCCGCTATGGACAGCTGATGCAGGACCTGGACAGGGCCTTTTCGTCCCCCTGAGGGACAGGGTGGGCGGCCCTCACACGTTGTGCAGCCGTCCCACCTCGGCTGCGGCGCGGGCGCCGGAGCGAAGGGCGCCTTCGATGTAGCCGGCCCATTCGGTGGAGGTCTCGGTGGAGGCCCAGTGGATGCGGCCGCAGGGCTCGCGCAGGGCGGGGCCGAAGCGGGTCATCACGCCCGGGCCCATGTGGCCAACATAGCCATGAGTGAAGGGCTCGGTGAGCCAGTCATTGTCCTCATAGCCGATCGGGTCGGCGGCCTCCGGGCCAAAGAAGCGGACGAGGGAGCCGGCTCCGACCACGATCACGTCGGCGGAGCGGACCTCCTCGCTCACAGCTCGGCCACCGCCTGGATCTCGACCAGGATCTCGGGCGTGAGCAGGGCCTTGACCCGCACGGCGGTCGTACCGGGCCGGATCCCGGGCATGGCCTCCTCCTTGGCGGCGAGGACGTCGACGGCGTCCTCCATGAAGGCGCGGGGCTCGGGCCCCTCGACGAGATACCAGGTGAGGCTGACCAGGTTCTCCGGGTCGCCTCCGGCCAGCTCCAGCACAGCCCTGATGTTGCGGAACGCCTGCAGGGCCTGGGCCTTCAGCCCGCCCTTCACGATGCGGTGGTCCTCTCCCATGCCGGTCTGGCCGGCGATGTAGAGCGTGCCGCCGCGCCGCACGGCTTCGGAGAGCCCGTAAGGATCGAGCAGCGGCTTCATCGCCGGGCGCGTGATGTACTTCGTCAGCATCTCATCCCCCAAGCGTATTTGTTGGCGGAGAGCTTAACAGATCACGGCGAGTCGGTCGTCACGCAGGGCGAGGGGGATCCAACTTCTGTAGCCAGGGATGTGCTGGCCCATGCGTGGTCTCGATGGCCCAGCGGAGCCAGGCGCTCTGGGCCGGGGCGAGAAGCGGGGCGGCGACGGCGAAGTCTATCTCGTCCTTCGGCCGGGGCGCCTTGGCCTTGTAGAAGAGCTGGATTTCCGGGGCGAGGAGCGGGATACCCGCCGCATCAGGCGCTCCGAGCTCGGCGATCGGGCGACCGATGGCGGGGTTACGGCGGGAGCGCCAGTCTTCCCCCTCGCTCTCGTCGAGCATGAGCTGGAGAGACCAGGGGACGTCGGGCGCTCGGCGACACCAGATGTCGTGGATCGGCTGGGCGAGCGCCTCGTTCAGCGGCCAGGGTCGCAGGCGCCCCGGCGGGTCCGCGGCCCAGCAGTCCCACCGGGAGAGATGACGACGAAGGGCGTCATGGTCGCGGCGCAGGACGAGGACGTCGATGTCGGCATGGGGTCGAAACGGCTGGCCGATGAACCGCTCGATGGCGTAGCCACCGGCAAGCCACCAGGAAAACGGGGCGCCGCGGAAGACCCGCGCGACCTCCTCCGGGCTCAGGGGCGTCCAGGGCTTTTCGTGTTCCTCGGGCATGAGATGCAAACGGTGCGCCGGCGTCCCGCCGGCTCTTTTCTTCTTGAATCTACCTGTTCGCAGTAGACGTGTATGGGAAAAGAAGAGCCGGCGGGACGCCGGCGCACCGAAGATCTGCGCCCCTCAGCCCTCCCTGGCCGAACGCGTCGCCAGTTCGCGGAAGTAGAGGGTCGTCATCCATGAGGTCTCCTCGATCACCTGGTCCTCGTCGAGGCCGGGATCTTCGAGAATCATCTCGATCATGGCGTAGGTGGTCTCTTCGGACAGGCGCACCGCTGTCCACAGGCGCTCGTCACCGACCTCGGGGTAAGCGCTGCGGATCATGGAGAAGTGACGGTCGAGAACCTTGTTCTGCGAGTCGACGCGGACCTCCCTCAGCACCGGGAGTGCGCGGATGGCGCGCAGGATCCACATGCCGCCGGGCTGGGCGCGGGTGACCGCGATCAGGCGCTTGCGTAGGGTGATGCTCTTGCCGACGGCCTCCTCGAGGCTGGCGGCGATCGATCCGCCCTCTTCCATCCAGGCAAGGAAGACCTCGTCCTGGGCGTCCATCAGGCGACGCGCAAGCTCAGCAAGCAGGGCGTACTTGTTGGGGAAATACCGGTAGAGAGCCGGCGGGGTGAGGCCCGCGCGCTCGCACACCAGGTTCGTCGTCAGCCGTTCGAACCCAACCTCCGCCAGAAGGGCGCCGGCGGTGGTCAGGATCGCCTCGAAGGTGTCCTTGCCCCGGCGGCGGGACGGGAGGGATTTTGCATCCAGCGACGGCGCCGAAGCGGTTTCGTTCACCATCGAAGGTCCTCGCCGGGGCGCCTCCGGCCCGTTCAGGCGGCGCGCCGCATCCGGGCCAGCTTGGCGACCGGCTCCTGCGGGCCGGCGGCCTTGACCACGGCGAAGGCGTCGTCGGCGCGGTCGATGGTGTTGTCGACGTCCGCCTCGGTCAGAGCCGCGCACATGAACATGTTGTGCCAGGGGTGGAAGTAGACGCCGCGCTTGAGCAAGGCGTTGTTCCACAGATAGCTCTTCGAATATCCGGGATCGTCGTCGAACATGATCAGCGGGGTCTGGGCCGGACCGGTCTGGCGCAGGGCGAAGCCATGACGCTCAGCCGCCTCGTCGAGGCCTCGCCGCAGCCGTTCGCCCAGGGCGATGGTGCGCTCGAGATAGTCGCTCTCCCGGATCAGCTTCATGGTGACGACCCCGGCGGCCATGGCCGCAGCGGCGAACCAGTAGGAGCCGGTGGTGAATATGGTCCCCGCGGCCTTGCGGCAGCTGTTGGAGCCGAGCAGGGCCGAGATCGGATGACCGTTGGCGATGGCCTTGCCCCATGCGGATAGGTCGGGCTTCACCCCGACAAGCGACCAGCTGCAGTCCCGGGCCAGGCGGAAGCCCGCGCGAACGTCGTCGACGATGAGCAGCGCGCCAAGCTCGTCGCACAGCTCGCGCGCACGGCGGGCGTATTCGGGCGAGGGGAGCTGCTGGTCGACGAACGTGTCGTGCTTGATCGGCGAGGCGAAGATCGCGGCGAGGTCCGAGCCGGCCTCGCGCACGGCGGCCTCAAGGCTCGCGACGTCGTTGTACTCGCAGAACACCTGGTTGGCCTGGTCGGACGGCGTCGTGCCGACCTTGACCGGCGTGCACCAGGGCGCGGCGCCGTGATAGGCGCCCTTGGCCCGGATGATGACATTACGGCGGGTGTGGGCGCGGGCGACCATCATCGCCATGGTGGTGGCGTCGGTGCCGTTCTTGCAGAACATCGCCCAGTCGGCGTGGGAGACCTGGGCGGTCATGGCCTCGGCCAGCTCGACCATGGCTGCGCCAGGTCCGGTCATGGCGTCGCCGAGCTTCAGCTGATCAACATAGGCCTTGTTGATCGCCTCGTGACCGTAGCCGAACAGGTTGGGGCCATAGCCGCACATGAAGTCGATGTACCGGTTGCCATCGACGTCCCAGAGGTAGGCGCCTTCCGCCTTGCCGAAGAACTGGGGATAGTCGTCAGGGAGCATTCCCACCGACTGGTGGCCGTACATGCCGTTGGGGATGACCGCCTCGGCCCGTTCGCGCAGGGCCCGGTCCTCACTGTTCGTCCAAGCCATGTTGCATCCCTAGGATAGTTTCGACTATCTTACGGCCACACGCCTTTCCGTCAAGAGGCGAACGGAAGGGCGCCAGAAGAAGGGGGCCGAGTGGATACTGCACTGTTGGCGGTGGGCCTGACCACCCTGGACATTGTGGCGCGTCCGATCGAGGAGCTGACGCGGACCGAACGGGCCAGCCTGATCGAGGGGATCGTCTGCGCGCCGGCGGGCACGGCGGGCGGGGCGGCGATGGTCGCCGCGCGCCTGGGGACGCCGACCTCGATCCTGGGCGCCGTCGGGGACGACATGAACGGCCGCTTCGTGCGCGCGGGCTTCGAGGCTTTGGGCGTCGACACGAGCCTGCTGGCCACGCGGCCGGGCCAGACCACCTCCACCACACTGCTCACGGTGGAGGCGAGCGGCCGGCGGTCGAGCTTCCATGCCCCTGGCGCAGGGGGTTCCGCGGCGGTGGACGAGGCGGCCCTGGGCGCCGCGCGCCGCGCACGTTTCGTCCACTACGGCGGGGTTGGCGGACAGGCCCTCGACGGCGGCCCGGGAGCTGAGCTGCTGGAGACGGCCAAGGACTTCGGCGCCATCGTCACCTGCGATCTCATCTCGCCGCGCCGCTCGGCGCCTGAAGAGCTGAAGCGGCTCCTGCCACACGTGGACTATTTCATGCCCAGCGCCGCCGAGGCCGCCTTCCTGACCGGGAGCGAGGACCTGGAGGCGGCGGTCAACCAGTTCCTCGCCTGGGGCGCGGGCGCGTGTGTGATAAAGGACGGAAGGCGCGGATCGCTCGTCGCCATCGGAGGAACGCGCCGGAGGCTGCCGGCCCACGCGATCGAGCCGATCGACACCACCACCTGCGGCGATTCCTTCTGCGCCGGCTTCATTTCCGCCCTCGCCCGGGGGTGGGCGCCTCTGGATGCGTGCCGGTTCGCCACGACCACCGCGGCCCTGGTGGCCCTGGGTCTGGCGACGCTTGGCAAGCTTCAGGGGTTCGAAGAGACCGCCGAGGCGATGCGCAGCATGACGATGGGAGAGGGTTGATGGACGCGACCGAGATGGAGCTTCGGGAACAGCTCGTCCACATCATGAAGGCGATGGACGCGCGCGGCCTCAACCGCGGCACGTCCGGCAACGCCTCGGTGCGCCACGGCGAGGACATGCTGGTCACCCCCACCGGCGTGCCGCCCGCTCAGTTGCATGCCGACCAGATCGTGTTGGTGCGCGCAGACGGGACCTGGGCCTCCGAGGGCGCGCGCCCCTCCAGCGAATGGCAGATGCACAGCGGAATCCTGATGCGCCGGCCGGACGTCAACGCCGTCGTCCACTGCCACTCGCGCCACGCAACCATCCTGGCCTGCGCCGGACGGGAGATTCCGTCGATGCACTACATGGTGGGGGTGAGCGGAGGGGCGAGCGTGCCCGTCGCGCCCTACGCCACCTTCGGCTCGATCGAGCTTGCCGACGCCACCGTCGAGGCGCTCGGCGGCCGCTTCGCGGCCCTGCTCGCCAATCACGGCCAGATCGCCATCGCCCGCAATCTCTCGCGCGCCCTGGCGATCGCCGAGGAGATCGAAGAGCAGGCGGCGATCTATTGGGGGACCCTCGCCATCGGCGGTCCCAACCTCTTGGACGAAGCCGAGATGGCGCGCGTCCTGGCCAAGTTCAGGACCTACGGCCAGCAGGGCAGGGGGAAGGATTAGGGGCGGCGATCGCTCAGTCTACCCGCATTCCGGGGCGCTGCTCCGCCTCCTTGAGTTTGTGAATTCGTCAACATCGGCTTTGCTGTTTACTGCTGTCCTTCTCCCCTTGCGGGAGAAGGTGGCCCCGCGCAGCGGGGTCGGATGAGGGGTCGACGTACCTGTCCGCAAAGTCCTTCTCCGCGTCACAACTCGTTGACATATAGGCGAGACACGCACTCGACCGAACGCTAATCCGCGAGGCCCGTCGACCCCTCATCCGGCCGTCTCTCGGCGGCCACCTTCTCCCGCAAGGGGAGAAGGATCTCGATTTCAATTCGCAAAGGGCGGATTGGAGGGAGAGCGCGCCTAGGCCGCGCCCTTTTTGTCACGGCCTCGGGGGGCTTGTTTCCATAGTTGGAACTAGCCATAGCTAAAACTAACAAATGAACGGCGCCGCGTCAGGCGGCCAGACAACGGGGTTACGAACATTGGGTAATCAAGGGGTTGGTGCGTCTCTGCGCGCCTGTCTGAAGGCGAGCACGGCGGGTGTGATCCTGGCGATCGGAAGCCTGAGCGTAGCCGAAGCCCAGACGGCGCCTCCGTCCGCGACCGGCACTCAGGTCGAGGAGATCACCGTCACCGCCGAGCGGCGCACGGAGAACATCCAGAACGTGCCGGTGTCGGTGCAGGCGATCTCGTCGCACGAACTCACCGCCCTGGGCATCAAGCAGACTCAGGATCTCGGACAGATCACGCCCAACGTCACCATCGCCAATCCCGAAGGCGCCGGGAACCAGCCGCTGATCACCATCCGCGGCATCGGCCTGAACGACTTCGATTCCAACAACGCCGGGCCCAACGGCATCTACATGGACGATGTCTACATCAGCGCCCCGTCGGCCCAGGCCTTCGCCATGTTCGACCTGTCCCAGGTCCAGATCCTGAAGGGTCCGCAGGGCACGCTCTACGGACGCAACACGAGCGGCGGCGCCCTGGTCTTCACGTCCAACAAGCCAACCGATCAGTACACCGGCGACTTCCACCTCGAATACGGCAACTTCAACACCATCTACCTGGTGGGCGCGGTCGGCGGCCCGATTACCAGCAACCTCGATGGTCGCATCGCCGTCGTCTACAATCATTCCGATGGTTACATGTGGAACGATCTCAACAACACGCCGGCGTCTGGAACGAACAGCGAGGCGCTTCGGATCTCACTCCTCTACAAGCCGACGGATGATCTGAGGATCTCGTTCATCTCCACGACCGGCTACGAGCGCAACCTGCCGACGGAGTACGGCCACATCGGTACGTTCGCGCCGGGCACCCAGAATACGCCGTCACCGACGCTGTGCTCCCCGACCCAGGCGTTCGCCGGCGGTTGCGTCGACCTCTACGGCTATGGGACGCCCAAGAGCTTCTGGTCCGGCGAATGGAGCCGCACCGAGGACCTGCAGGTCCTCAATCATATCGACATGCTGCGCGCCGACTACACGATGGGTCGCATCACCCTGACCTCGATCTCTTCCTACCAGTACAACTGGAAGTTCTTCCCCGAGAACAGCGATGGCGGACCCGACCAGGTGCTGGCCGTCGACTACGGTGTCCGCTCGACGACGTGGACCCAGGAGTTCCGCGCAGCGGAGAACGAGAAGAACTACAACTGGGTGGTCGGCGCGTACTACCTGCACGAGCACCTGCGCCAGAACCAGCCACTCTATCTGTTCTATTATGGCGACGACTTTGGCGGTTTCGGCGTCCCGCCGGGGCCTGGGGCGTTCGACGGCATCGCCCAGCGTTCGTTCGACAACAGCCTGCAGGTGACGGACTCGGCGGCGGTCTATAGCCAGGGCGACTACAACCTCGGCCGGCTGACCCTGACGCTGGGCGGGCGCTTCACCTATGAGCGCAAGACCTTCGACTATGACGGCTCGACCCAGTACCAGTCCGGCGGAACCGGAAACTACGGGCCGATCGAGGACATCATCCTGGCCAACGAGGCCCAGTCGGCCGCCAACTTCACCTGGCGGGCCGCCCTCTCGTACCACTTCACCGACGACATCATGGGCTACGCCAGCGCCGCGACGGGCTTCAAGAGTGGCGATTTCAACGGCAGCTTCCTGAGCAACATCGAACAGCAGGCCCTGCTGCAACTGCAGCCGGTCAAGCCTGAATACGTCACCGCCTACGAGGTCGGCGCGAAGACGGCCTTCTTCGACCACCGCCTCGTGTTCGACGCCGCGCTGTTCTACAACGACTATCGCGACGAGCAGATCTTCGCGAGCGTGCCGCAGCTGATCAATTCGGCCTTGGGACCGATCGAAGAGACCACCCAGATCCTGGCGAACGCGCACAAGGCCCATACCGAGGGTCTGGAGCTCGACGCCACCGCGCGGCCGTTCCGTGGGCTGACGATTGAGCTGCAGCCGGCCTGGCTGCAGGCTAAGCTCGACCAGGCGGGACTGCCCTTGTTCGCCGGGGAGTCGTCGCTCGACGGCAAGCAACTGGCCAACGCGCCCCACTTCACGTTCGTGGCGACGGCCCAGTACGTGGCGCCGCTACCCAACGGAGACGACATCAGCTTCCGCTGGAACTCGGACTATCGCAGCCACGAGTTCTTCGACTCGACGAACGACCCCTACATCCAGCAGAACGCCTACTGGCTGCACAACCTCAACATTGACTACCAGAGCCGCAAGGGCTGGTCGGCGGGGGTCTATATCCGCAACCTGAGCAACACCCAGTACGCGCTGACCTCGACCGATCTGACCAGTCCCTTCGGCCTGCTCACGCCAGTTCTGGGAATGCCGCGGACTTTCGGCGTCGAGCTCAACTATCACTACTAGGGCGACCGCGAGCATGGCGCGGGGCTGAGCGGGAGGCGCGAGCATCGTGACGGGCAACCGAGGGGCGCTCGCGCCTGAACTGGAGACGCGGTTCGAACCCCTCGTGGTCGCCGAACCGGCCCCGCGCGCCGCTCCGCCGGCTGCGGTCTTCGCGGCGCTCACTTTGGGCTGCGTGGCTCTGCTGATGCTGGGCGTCCAACCCGCCGTGCTTGGGGCGCTGCTGTCGGCGCATCGCCTGACGGTGGGCCAACTCACACAGGCGGCCACGGTGGAGATGCTGGCCCTCGGCCTCGTCTCGGGGATCATGGCCGGCGTGCTGCAGCATCGTCGCCTGCGACTGTGGGGTGGGGTCGGGTGCCTTGGCCTCGTCGTCGCAAATCTAGCCGGCTTCGCGGCCAGCGGCGAGATGTTCGTCGTCAGCCGGGGCGTGGCCGGCGCGGCCGGCGGCGTCCTCGTCTGGATCGTCAGCGGTGTGATCGCCCGACATCCGACGGCGGTTCGGCTGGCGGCGCTTTTTGCGGGGGCGCAGTCGATCAGCCAGGCGGCTCTGGCCGCTGCGCTTCCCTTCATCGCCCTGGTCCTCGGGGCGAACGCGGGCGTCGCGACACTTGGGATCTGCGCAGCCCTCTGCGCCGTCCTGCTGGTCGGCATCCCCGCGGACCTGCCGGACCTTCCAAGGGCGGAGCCTGGCCGGGGCGCGCTGAGCGTGCAGGGGGTGTTCGGGCTCCTCGCAGCCTTCCTGCTCATGGCCGGCATCGTCGGCGTCTGGGTGTTCGCCGACGAGCTGGCTCGGATGGCCGGCGCCAGCCCGGCCCTGGCCTCCGCCGCCATCGCCGCATCCCTGGCGATGCAGGTGGTCGGAGCCGTATTCATGGTCGCCGTGGGCCCCAAGGCGCCCCCGGGGCGAAGCTACATCGCCGTGGCCGCCGGATTCCTTGTCGTCGTGGCTCTGATCGCCTGGACGCACGGGGGCGTGGCTTTCATGGCCGCCGCCCTGTTGCTCGGCTTTTTGTGGAACATCGCCCTGTCGCTCTCGACACCGCTGTTGATCCAGATCGACCCGACCCGCCGCGCCGCGATGCTTGCCGCGGGAGCCCAGCTGCTGGGCGGCAGCGCCGGCCCCATGCTCACTGGACTGTTCGCCAGCGAGGCCGACGTGCGGCCGGTCCTTGCGCCCGCCGCGCTCCTTTTCGTGGGGGTCATCGTCTGCGCCACGATCGCCATCGCGCCGAGGCGGACCCGGGCGGGCTGACACGCGCGGGGCCTCTGGCGGCCCCGTTGGGGAACGTGTACGGGATTCCCAAATTTGAGCCTCAAAGGGAGGAATACCCAATGCGTGAAGCCGTGATCGTCTCCTATGCCCGGACGGGCCTGGCAAAGTCGGGCCGGGGCGGGTTCAACATCACGCCAACCGTTTCCATGGCGGCTCACGCGGTGAAGCACGCAGTCGAACGTTCGGGCGTCGATAAGGCGGCGGTGGAAGACTGCTTCATCGGCAACGTCGCCCACGGTTCCGGAAACCTCGGCCGCCAGGCGGCCCTGCTCGCCGGCCTGCCGATCACCACCTCGGGCGTGACCGTGAACCGGTTCTGCTCCTCGGGCCTGCAGACCATCGCCATGGCCGCCAACTACATCCGCGAAGACCAGGCCGACGTGGTCGTCGCCGGCGGCGTGGAATCGATCAGCTTCCCCGGCGGCGGCGTCGGACAGGGCAACAACGATCCGCACCTGACCGAGATGTATCCCGACATCTTCATGCCGATGATCGACACGGCCGACATCGTCGCCGAACGCTACAAGGTCAGCCGCGAGGCCCAGGACGAGTATTCGCTGGAATCCCAGCGCCGCATGGCCGCCGCCCAGCAAGCGGGCAAGTTCCGTGATGAAATCGTGCCGATGAAGACCAAGATGAAGCTGGTCAACAAGGACACGAAGGAAGAAAGCATCGTCGACTACACGGTCGACCGCGACGAGTGCAATCGTCCGGACACGACCTATGAAGGTCTCGCCAAGCTGCAACCGGTGCGTGGTCCGGGCAAGTACATCACCGCCGGCAACGCTTCTCAGCTGTCCGACGGCGCGGCCGCCGTGGTGATCATGGAAGCCAAGGAAGCCGAGCGCCGGGGCCTCAAGCCGCTGGGCGTGTTCAAGGGCTGGGCCGTCGCCGGCTGCAAGCCCGACGAAATGGGCATCGGCCCGGTCTTCGCCGTGCCCCGCCTGCTCGAGCGCCACGGCCTGAAGGTCGAGGACATCGACCTGTGGGAGCTGAACGAAGCCTTCGCCAGTCAGTGCCTCTACAGCCGCGACACCCTGGGCATCGATCCGGAGAAGTACAACGTCAACGGCAGCTCGATCGCCATCGGCCACCCCTTCGGCATGACCGGCGCGCGCCTCGCGGGCCACGTGCTGCAGGAAGGCAAGCGCCGGGGCAACGTGAAGCACGCGGTGGTCACCATGTGCATTGGTGGCGGCATGGGCGGCGCGGGCCTCTTCGAGGTCTTCTGATCTGGTGAACACGGAGGGGGTGGGCACGGCTTTCCCCCTCCGTCTCAGCCCGCTGCGCGGGCCGATCGACCTCCCCAGGAAGGGGGAGGAAAGCGATATGCGAGGAGACGCGCTCTCCTTCCCCTCCTGGGGAAGGTGGCTGACCGCCGATGGCGGTCAGACGGATGGGGAAGGCCGCGCCCCGCAAGTACGTAGCGCTCCTTCGGCGCCTTGCGGCTTTCCGCTCAGGTGAATCTTGGTTAGGGAACCTTACATTCCCTGGGAGAGGGTAACGCGTGTCCGAAGTCGCGTTGGAGCTGACGCCGGAGACTCCGATTGCGGAGGACGGCCAATCGCTGGCGGAGGCCGAGGCCGCCTACGACAAGTTCGTATGGGACAACCTTCCTCGTAACTTCGCCGGACACTTCCTGCACGGCATGCTGGGCATGACCGGCTTTCGCCTGGTCAACAGTCTCACCATCATGCCGGCCTATCTGAGTATGCTTTCGGGAGGCTCGGCCCTGGTCGTGGGCCTGGGGCAATCGTTGCAGCAGCTGGGCGGCATCGTCTCGCCGGTGATCGGGGCGACGCAGATCGAGCACCGCAAGAAGGTGCTCCCCGTGTCCATGCTGATGGGCACGCTGATGCGGGTCCAGATCCTGGGCATGGGCTGCGCGGGCTTTTTCCTGCACGGCAAGCCCCTGCTGATCACGGTCCTGGCCTTCCTGTTCCTGTTGGGGATCTTCCAGGGCGCCCAGGGCGTCGCCTTCCAGCTGCTGCTGGCCAAGGTGATCCCCATCACCCGGCGCGGCGCCCTTCAGGCTCTGCGGAACGTGACAGGGGGTGCGATCGCGGCCGCCCTGGCCTGGTGGGCCGGAGCCTACCTGATCCAGAAGAACATCTTCGGCAACGGTTACGGCGTCACCTTCCTGGTCGCATTCGTGCTCACCAGCGCGGGCCTCACCGCCCTCTCGCTCCTGATGCGCGAGCCGATCCCGCCGACGGTGCGAACCAAGACCCGCCTCATGGCGCGGGTGCGCGAGTTCCCGGACCTGTTCCGTCAGGACCCGAGCTTCGTCTACTTCATGATCGCCCAGACGCTGGCCACGGCGGGTCGGGTCGCCGCGCCGTTCTACATCCTCTACGCCGGCCACTCGATGAAGCTCAATGGCGCCAACATCGGCCTGCTGTCGCTGATCTCGCTGGGCTCCGACACCCTGACGAACATGATCTGGGGGCTCACCGGCGATCGTTTCGGCTTTCGGTTCACCTTCATCGTCGCGCTGATCGTCTGGGTGGCCGGGACGGTGCTGTTGATGGCCGCCCCCGGCCTCGATCACTTCGCTATCGGCGGCTTCACGCCCGGGACCCGCATTCTGATCTTCGCGGCGTTCTTCGCGTTAGGCGCCTCCCAATCGGGCTTCCTCATGAGCTCCCAGACCATGGTCCTGGAGTTTGGTTCGCGCGAGGACATCCCGATGCGACTGGCGCTCACGGCGACGGCCCAGGGGACCATGAATGCCGCCGGACCCATCCTCGGCGGACTGGTGGCCGAGACCCTGGGCTTCCAGACCCTCTTCGCGATCTCGGCGACGATGCTGGCCATCTCCCTGCTCGTGCTGCTCACCAAGGTCGAGGAGCCTCGGTTCCGCAAACGCAACGCCTGAAGGCTCCGGCGTCCCAGGTATCGGCGCTGTGCGCGTCGGAATTAAATTTTCAGTAATTTCGCCTCGATATTGAATCAGTGCATTTTCGAACGCGAATTTTGGGCGCTGAAGACACAGCCACGCCTGGGACACGCTCCCGCGCGCAGCGCAAACGAACGAGGGGGACATGAGCGACATTCTTCCGCGCGCTAGGGACAGCGTGCTCGGGACGCCGGCGGATCTCGCCTACATCGACGTCTCGCGAGGCGGCGACGAGATGCTCAGGAACATCCTGATGGCTGTCAGGAAGCACCTTGGCATGGACGTCGCCTACATCGCAGAGCTGGTGGACGGGGCCTGCGTGCTTCGGGACGTCGACGCCGCAGGCGCGGAAAGCGCGATGACCGCGGGCGAGTCGCATCCGGCCGGCGAGTTCTATTGCCAGCACATCCTCGAGGGCCGGATGCCAGAGCTGATGGCCGACACGGCGGAGTTCGAGCTGGCGCAGAGACTGGCGATCACGACGCGCGTTCCGATCGGCGCCCATCTGGGCATCCCTATCCGCGGCGAGGGTGGAGAGGCGCTGGGGATGCTCGGTTGTCTGAGTCAGGCCGCCAAACCCGCCCTCGGCGAGCGAGAGCTCGAGGTCATGCGCGTGTTCGCTGAGATCGCAGCGACGCATGTCCGCCGGCGTGTGGAGGGCGAACTCCAGTTTCAGGCAAGACGCTGCAAGGTTCGGGCGCTGATCGCGGACGGGGCCTTTTCAATGGCCTATCAGCCGATCTGGGACCTCGGGTCCAGACGCGTGATGGGCTTCGAGGCCCTGTGTCGGGTTACTGAAGAAGCAACTGAATTCCCCGAAAGCTTCTTCCGTGAGGCCGCCGAACTCGGATGCGAGACCGAGCTCGAGGTCGCCGTGATCCGGCGCGCCGTCAAGTCGCTGCGGGTGCTGGAAGAGGATCTCTATCTCGCGGTCAATGCGTCGCCGCGGACGGTGCTTTCAGGCGCCCTGGCCGAACTGAAAGGGGTTGCGCCGCTTCACCGAATGGTCCTGGAGCTCACCGAGCATGATGCGGTCGAGGACTACGTCGCCCTCGACAAGGCGCTCGGGCCCTTGCGCGCCGAGGGCCTTCGCATCGCTGTGGACGATGCCGGCGCCGGCTATGCGAGCCTTCGCCACATCGTGCGGCTCAAGCCGGACATCGTGAAGCTGGACATGAGCCTGACGCGTCACGTGGACGCCGACCCCTCAAGGCAGGCGCTGGCCTCGGCGATGTCGATGTTCTGTTCGAGGATCCAGATCGTACTCGTCGCTGAGGGGATCGAGAGCTGGGCCGAACTGGACACGCTTCGCGGGCTGGGCGTGCCGACCGGCCAGGGGTTCCATCTCGGCCGACCCACGGCTCTCCCGACGGCGCGCCGACTCGCGCGCCGCGCCGACGCGGCGTTCTCTCATGCTTGATCGGACGGCGAGGCCGCGTCAGGGAATGCGCAGCCTCACGCGCTGACGGATATGGCCTCGCGGTAGGGCGCCAGGTCCCAGCCCGGGTAGCGGGCCTGGGCGCGCTGGAGCGTGAGCGGCGTCCAGAATGGGTGGCCCGGCCGCGGCACGCCGAAACAGGCGAGTTGCTCGGGCGTCGCGTAGTCGAAGATGCGAGCCCAGGGCTTGGTGTGGTGGAAGGCCCAGGCGTGGAAGCCGATGGAATCGTTCCCCGCCCGCTTGAAACAGGTCATCAGGGCGTAGCGGCGACCGCCGGGGGCTGTGAGGTTGGACCCGCGGTGATAGACGTCGATGGCGTAGGGGAAGACCGATCCGGCTGGCGCGGCGCTGGAACGCTCGTGAGGTCGGAGCGCCTGCTGGAGGCGGGCGTGGGCTTCCCCGTCGCGCGACAGGGACGCTTCAGGGCCCGCGATCCGCTCGCTGTCGGGGCGGCGGACATAGCGCATCGGCCCATGGGCGTCGGTGACATCGGTGAAATAGCAGAGGATGGTCACCGAGTTGAGCGCCGCGTCCTCCGCCGGCGCGACCAGGGTGTGGTTTGCGAAGTCGGTATGCAGAGGCTGGTCATAGTCGGCCTCGCCGGTGAACTTGGCCCAAGCCTGGCACTGGTAGACATGGACGTCGTCAGTCTCCAACGCCGCCTTCGCGAACCGGATCAGCGCGGGGTGGACGCCGATCAGATTGAGGGCCGGCGAGCAGTCCAGCGGCACCGGCGCAACGCCCTTGAACTGGGCGGGGTTGAAGCGGCCGATCTCGCTTCCTCCCTTGATGTCGAGAGCCTCCTTGTCGCCCTCCGTGCGGCCGAAGACTGCGTCGAAGTCGCGCACCACGGCTGCGACTTCATCGGGCGTGAAGAAGTTCTCGATCGACACGCCGCCGTCCCGCCGCCAGGCGTCGAGATGCTCGGGGGTGAAGCGTTGGCTCATGAGGGCATCCTTTATTCCTGTCCGAGCCTATCCGGGGCATGGCTGTGACGAAAGATCGGCATTGATCGGAACCGTCGTTCGCCTGATGCGGAGAGTTGGGCTATAGGGCGCCTCGCCGCACAGACCCCTCGTCGCGGGGCGGTTCGACTGGATTGTAACAGAGGTTTCCCATGCGCATCGGTGTTCCCAAGGAGATCAAGACCCTGGAGTTCAGGGTCGGAGCCACTCCGGGGGTCGTGCAGCGACTGGTGCGCGAAGGTCACGAAGTCTTCATCGAGACGGGAGCTGCGGCGGGCATCGGGATCGTCGACCAGACCTATCGCGACGTCGGCGCCGAGATCCTGCCGGATGCGGACGCGGTGTTCGAGGCCGCCGACATGATCGTGAAGGTGAAGGAGCCGCA
>DATHPX010000111.1:0-15029 GCA_035483335.1 Caulobacteraceae bacterium
GGCGGCGGCTCGAAATATAACGCGGGCTACAACGGTCAGGGGGTCTCCCCCGGGGGAGCAGGCGGCGCCGGCGGAGGTCACGCCGGCGGCCAGGGAGGCCAGTTCGGCTCCTCAGGCGGCTATAGCCCCGGCCTTGGCGGCGGGCCTGGAGGCGGCCTTCGCACCTATACACCCACGGGTCCCTACGCCGGGCGGGGCCATGACGACGGTGGCGCGGGGGGCCTCGGATTCGGGGTCAACGGCTCGGGCGGATCCGGGTTCGCCGGCGGCGGCGGCAGCGTCATCCTTGGCGGCGGCGGCGGCGGTGGGTACAGCGGCGGTGGCGGCAGTGGCGCTGGCGGCACCGGCGCCACCGGCGCCGATAGGTACGGCGGCGGCGGCGGGGGCGGCAGCTACAGTTTCGGCGGGACCGGCCGGACGGCCCTCGCCTACAAGGCCGGCGACGGTGAGATCGAGATCAGCTCCGTGCCGGAACCCTCCAGCTGGGCCATGATGCTCGGTGGCTTTGGCTTCACGGGCTACGTGCTGCGCCGCAGGGTGACGCGCCGCCGGGTGATGCGCACGGCCTAGTCCATGCGTTGGCCCTGGTCCCGGCGCCCGGCGCCGGAAGCGGCGCCGGGCTCGTCCGGCAGCGTGTCTTTCGAGCCCGTGCGGCCCCGCCGCAACCTCGAAGAGCCGCGCGCGCGCGCCGAGACCCGGCTGCCCGTCTACCCTGAGCCTCCGTCGCCAGCGCAGCTGGGGGTCGACCTTCGTGTCGGCTGGCTGCGAAGCGACCCGGCAATCGAGGCCGACGTCAAGCAATTCTGGACCCGCTGGGGTCTGCTGCCGCAGGGCGTCGATCCGGATCAGCGGGTGAAGGAGGTCGTTCTGGCGGCCTACGCCGGGGACCGGCTGGTCGCGGTGTCCACAGCCGTCGTTGAGTTGGTCCCCTTCCTGCGCAGCAAGATGGCGGTCTATCGCTGCGCCATGGACCCTGAGCACCGACGCCAGTTCATGTCGGTCCTGATCACCGCCACTCCGTCAGGCTGCTGGAACGGTGGTCCCTGGCGACGCCCGCCGAGGAAGTGATGGGGGTGGTGGCGGTGCTCGAGGCTGCCACCTACAAGACCCGGAGCCATCCGCACCGCGCGCCGGAGACGCGGCTCTCGCTGGTGGGCTTCAGCCCAGCCGGCGAGAAGATCGTCGCGGCCTGGTTCGACCACGCGCTCATCTAGGGCGCGTGCCATCCTCGCAAGGTCGGGCCTCCCAAGGATCGCGCATGCAGAACGGCATCCACTTCATCTCCGGGCTACCGCGCTCCGGCTCCACGCTTCTGTCGGCTCTGCTGCGGCAGAACCCGCGCGTCCACGCGTCCATGACCAGCCCGGTCGGTTCCCTCGTGAACGGGCTTCTGCGGCAGATGAGCCAGGAGAACGAGACCGCAGTCTTCATCGAGGACGACCAGAGGTCGCGGATCCTCAAGGCCTGCATCGAAGCCTTCTATGGCGATCTTCATCCCCAGAAGGTCGTGTTCGACACCAACAGGCAGTGGACCAGCAAGTTGCCGCTGCTGTCGAAGCTGTACCCGAAGGCCAAGGTGATCTGTTGTGTCCGCAATCCGGCCTGGGTCCTGGACTCGATCGAGCGCCTGACGCGCGAGAATCCACTCGAGCCGTCGGGGATCTTCAAGTTCGACACGACAGGCACGGTCTATAGCCGCGCCGAGGGTCTGATGAGCGGGACCGGCATGGTCGGCTTCGCGCTCAACTGCCTGCGCGAGGCGGTCTTCGATCCGCGGCGCGAGCGTCTGCTGCTGGTGCGCTATGAGAGCCTGACTCGCGATCCGCGAACCACGCTGAACGCGATATACGACTTTATCGGCGAGGCGCCGTTCGAGCACGACCCCGACAATATCGAGCAGGACTTCGAGGCCCTGCAGTTCGACGCCCGCATCGGCGCGCCCGGCCTGCATGTGGTCGGCTCCAAGGTGCGGTCCAAGGTTCGGCCCACGCTCCTGCCGCCTGACCTCTTCCACAAGTACGAGAACGACGCGTTCTGGGAACGGCCCCCTGAGATCCCGGAAGGGGTGATGGTGGTCTGACGCGGCCGCGCGCGCTGGCGGAGGCGGATGGGAATCGAACCCACCGCCCGCTGTTGGCGGGCCACCGGTTTTGAAGACCGGGGGGGCCACCAGACCCCAATCGCCTCCGTGCGGCCGAGCTTAACATGACACGCTGGTCGTGCAGGGGAATGAAGCGTACCGCATCGTGCTGTTACGGCGCCTGCGCGCCGAACCTGCGCGAAACGCGCAAGGCCCGCTCGAGCTCACCCGCCCCGCGTGCGCACCGCGGCCGCCAGCGCCTCGACATCCTCGTCCGCCACGGTGAAGAGGTCGAGCAGGAGGCGCCCTCCCGACAGGCGACTGACGATGGGCGTCGCGCCGGAGCGCAGTCGCGCGGCGAGGGCTTCGGCTTGCGCGTCCGTCTCGCCCAAGGCGAGGCTCCAACTCGCCAGCGCCTCTCCAGGCAGAGAGCCGCCGCCGACCTGGGCTTCCGAAGGACGGATCTCGAAGTGGACGACGCCCTCCAGAAGATCGCCCAGGCGCGCGGCGCGCGCCGCCACCTGCTCGGCAGTCTGCGCCAGCATGCGCAGCACCGGGATCTCGATCGCCGCCCGGGCGGGGTCGCGGTAGAGCCTGAGCGTCGCTTCGAGGGCGGCGAGGGTCGCCTTGTCGAGGCGTAGCGCTCGCATCAGCGGATGGCGACGCAGCGGCTCGAGCGCGGCCGCACGGCCGACCAGCAGGCCGGCCTGGGGGCCACCCATGAGTTTGTCGCCGCTGAAGGCGACGAGGTCGGCGCCGGCGCCAAGAGACTCCTGCGGCCGCGGCTCTGGCGCGCGCCCCAGGCGGGCGAGGTCGGCCAGGGCGCCGCTGCCCAGGTCGTGCATCAGCAGCAGGCCGCGCTCGCGCGCGAGGCCTGAGAGCTCGCCCAGGGACGCCTCGGCGGTGAAGCCGACGATGCGGTAGTTGCTCTGGTGCACCTTCAAAAGGACGCGCGTCCGCTCGCCGATCGCCCGGCGATAGTCGTCCAGCCGGGTCTTGTTGGTGGTTCCGACTTCGACGAGTTGCGCGCCGCCCTGTGCGACCACCTCGGGGATGCGGAAGCCGCCGCCGATCTCGACCATCTCGCCGCGCGAGACGATCACCTCGCCGCCAGCCGCCAGGGCCGACAAAGCCAGCAGCACCGCCGCCGCGGCGTTGTTCACCGCCAGGGCGGCTTCTGCGCCCGTCAGCTCGCACAGCAGGGGCTCGACACCCGCCGTACGCGCGCCCCGCGCTCCCGCCGCGAGGTCGAATTCGAGGTTCGAATAGCCAAGGCCTGCGCGGGCCATGGCCTCCAGCGCCGCCGCCGGCAGCGGCGCGCGCCCGAGGTTGGTATGAAGGATCACGCCCGTGGCGTTGATCACGCGGCGAAGATGGGGCTGCGCCCCCGACGCCAGGGCTGCGGCCGCGCTCTCGGCGAGGGCCTCGATTTCAGGCGCCGGCCTGCCGGCCCGCAGATCGGCCCGTGCAGAATTCACGGCGGCGCGAAAGGCGCCGACCACAGCATCGCGAGCGTGAACCTGCAGCAGCGCCTGCGCCTGCGGGGTCTCCAGCAGCTTCTGGACCTGGGGTAGGGCCCGAAGCCTTTCCGCCGCCGCCTCGCGCGGCCCCCGACCCTGGCCGTCCGCGCTCATCGGGCCGACAACGCAGAGAACGGCAATTCGGGCGCGGCGCCCGCCAATGGAACGCGACGCGCAAGCAGCCGCGGCGTGTTAGCGTGGGGCGAAGGCGCTGGACCGGACATTTGGACCATCCCCTAGATATAGCAGAGGCGGCGGACTGCGACGTCGGTGGCTTGCCCAGGTGGGAAACGGCCCTGGCGCGCCTGCTGGCCGCGGCAACTGTCCTGGAGCCCGAGGAGATCCCGCTGGAGGCGGCTGCAGGCCGTGTGCTCGCCGCCCCGGTCATCGCGCCCCGAAACCGACCCGCGCGCGACCTCTCGGCGATGGACGGTTACGCGATCGCGGGGTCGGCGCCAGAGCCTGGCGCGGAGCTCCCGATCATCGGACGGGCGTGGGCGGGAAGGCCCTTCGCAGGGCGCCTGGCGAAGGGCCACGCGGTTCGCATCACCACGGGCGCTCCAATGCCGTCCGGAGCCGAGCGCGTGATCGTCGATGAGGCGGTGAGCGTGGAAGGCTCTCTCGTGCGGATCACCCGCCCCTCTGGGGAGAAGAGGCATGTCCGACCCATAGGATCCGATTTCCGGGCCGGGGACGTCCTCGTCGCCGCCGCGACGCGCCTCACGCCTCCGGCGCTGATGGCCGCGGCCGCGGCGGAGGCAAGCCGCGTTCTCGTGCGCCAGGAGCCCCGCCTCGCAATCCTCGCCGTGGGCGACGAACTCGCGCGAGACGAGCGCTGCGGCGACGACGCGATCCCAGACAGCGCCTCCCCGGGCGTCGGAGCCCTGGCGCAGACCTGGGGTGCGCAGGTGGTTGGTCGCCGACGTTGCAGCGATGACGCGAACGATCTTGCTGCTGCAGTCGGGGAGCTCCTGGAGGGTTGCGACCTGCTGGCGGTGATCGGCGGCGCATCGGGCAGCGAGAGGGATCTGACGCGGGCCGCCGCCGCGAAGGCGGGCGCAGGTCCCTTGTTCGCCGGCGTGTCCATCAAACCGGGCAAGCCAGCCTGGGCCGCTTCGACAGGCGCGCGCCTCGTGGTCGGCCTGCCAGGAAATCCTGTAGCGGCCCTGGTCGCAGCGCGGCTGCTGCTGGTTCCCACGCTCGTGAAGATGACAGGCCGAGATCCATCGGCGGCGCTCGCCTGGCGCCGGGCTCCGACCACGGCCAACCTCGGCGCCACGGGCGAGCGCGAGACGCTGGTCCTTGCCGAGGCGGTTGGTGGGAGCGTGACGCCGCTCGATCGGCAGGAGAGTGCGTCTCATGCCCAACTGGCTCGGCTGACCGCTTTGATCCGTCGCAGAGCCGCCAGCGCGCCCGCGGCCGCGGACGAGCTCGTGGACTATCTCGACCTATGAGCCTCCAGGCGGCTCTCGGCGGCGGCGAATTCCTCGGGCGTGTTGAGGTTCGCGAAGGCGTCCTCGTCTGGGAAGTCGGCCCAACAGCCGCCGAGCTCGTCCACCAGACGCTGGAGCGGCGGCTGGCGCGGCTCGAGGGCAAGTTGAGCCAGGCGCTCGGCGACGTCGACGCGCCAGAGCGCGCAAAGGGGATGACGGCGAAGGGCCCGCGCTGCGACCACCGGCCCCGCTCCGGCGACGGCGATCAGCCGGTCGCCCAAGTCGGGCGGCAGGAATGGGGTGTCGCAAGGCGCGGTGAGGCAGTGAGCGCACCCCTCGGACGCCGCCCAGGCGAGGGCCCCGGCGACGCCGGCCAGCGGACCGCGTGGCGCCCCCTCCAGGTCGGCGACGGCGGGGAGGCCAAGCGTCGCGGCGAGTTCGGCAGGTCCGCTGATCGCCAGTCGGGCGCAAGCGCCGCCGAGGGTTTCGAGGCTCCAGGCGATCAGGGGTCGGCCCGCCAGCGGCTCGCGCGCCTTGTCGCGACCGAAGCGGCGCGATTGTCCCCCCGCAAGCACGACGCCGGCGATGTTCACGAGACAGGCCCGGCAATCCGCCGGCGGCCCGCGGTTGGCCGCCGCGAGGCACGATCAGGGATCGGTGAATGACAGACATAGATTATCGGGCGTCCGCTCCCGCGGCGATGCTGCGCATACGACACGGCCACGCCGCCGCCGATACGCGGGAGGTTCCTGAGGAGGCGCCGGTGGCGATCGTCCATGACGCCTCCACGTACGCGGTCATGATGGCGACGCCCAGGGATCTCGAGGATCTCGCTATCGGGCTGTCTCTCACCGAGGGGGTGATCGCCGACGTCAGCGAGACGCGAGGCGTGGAAATCGTCCAGGGGGAACTGGGTTTCGAAGCGCGGCTCTGGCTCGAGCCGGGCAGGGCGGCCGCCTTGGTCGCGCGTCGCCGGACCATGGCCGGGCCGACCGGCTGCGGGCTGTGTGGCATCGAGAGCCTGGAGCAGATGCGTACGGCGGCTGCGCGACCTCCGGCGGCGCTGGCGCCCCTGACGATCGCCCAGGTGCAGGCGGCGATGGCCTCGCTCGAGCCCGCGCAGGCGCTCGGGCGCGTTACGCGCGCCGTCCATGCCGCCGGGTTTTGGACGCCTGCCGAGGGCCTCGTCCTCGCCCGGGAGGACGTCGGGCGGCACAACGCGCTCGACAAGGTGATCGGCGCCATGACCCTGCGCGGGATCGCGCCCGCGGGTGTTCTCGTGCTGACCAGCCGCGTCTCAGTCGAACTTGTGCAGAAGGCCGCCGCGATCGGCGCTCCGGTTATCGCGGCCGTCTCCGCGCCGACCGCTCTGGCGATCCGCACCGCCGAGGCGGCGAGGATCACCCTCATCGCCGTGGCGCGGCCAGACGGATTCGAGGTATTCACCCATCCGTCACGAATAGTACACTAGCGACATCTCGCCACCGCATGCAATAAACTATTGCCATAAACTTTAAGAAAACAAGAATATTGCAATATCTCGGCAGTCTTGCCGTCGAGATACTAAATGAATAAGGCTCCCATGTTCTAGTCGATCTGGCTAATGTTGGGTGGGGCAAGCATGCGTATCGGTGACATCCTCGTAGCCCAGGGGCTGCTCTCTGCGGAAGACGTGGCCGAAGCCATGGAGATGCAGCGGAGTCAGGGCGGCGCCTTGTCCGAGTGCATCGCCCAGCTTGGGAAGGTCGACGCCGAGGCGGTCGAGCGCGCGATGCGCATCCCGCCCAAGGCTTCCCGTTCGATCGCCGAGACCGGGCTTTCGATCAACAGCCTCCTCAACCTGATGATCAAGGCGATCAGCGTGACCGGCGAGGGCACGGGCCCGTCAATGGCCGCAGCGCTGAAGCTGACACCCGTGGTCGTCCATGAGCTGTTCGAAGAGGCGAAGAAGCGCAAGCTGCTGGAGTCCCTGGGGATGGCGTCCATGGACGGGACGGCGGGGCCGGACGTCCGCTACGCCCTCACCGCCGCAGGTCTGCAATGGGCGCGCCAGGCGATGGAGCAAAACGAGTATGTCGGTCCTGCCCCCGTCACCCTGACCGCCCTGTGCGACCAGATCAGGCTGCAGGCGATCGCTGGCGAGAGAATCGGCCGGACGGCCCTCGAGAACGCCTTCTCGGACCTGAAGATCCCTGACGCCCTGATGCGGGAGCTGGGGCCGGCGGCGAACTCGGGCAAGTCGATCCTGCTCTATGGGCCGCCCGGCAACGGCAAGACGTCCATCGGCGAGCGGATCGGACGCCTCTACAAGGGCGTCGTCTTCATTCCTTGGTGCGTCGAGGTCGAGGGCCAGATCATCCGCTTCTTCGACCCGACGATTCACCAGCCGGTGGAGACCACCGCGACGGCGGGAAACCTGCGGCGGGACGAGTTCGACACACGCTGGGTGGCTTGCTGGCGCCCGTTCGTGGTCGCAGGGGGCGAGCTAACCCTGGAAATGCTCGATCTGAAGTACAACGAGCAGGCGAAGTTCTATGAGGCGCCGCTGCACATAAAGGGCATCGGCGGCATCTTCCTCATCGATGACTTCGGCCGCCAGCTCGTCTCGCCCGAGCAATTGCTCAACCGCTGGATCGTGCCGATGGAAAGCCGGGTCGAGTACCTCAAGCTGCACACCGGCAAAACCTTCCAGCTCCCGTTTGATGAGCTGGTGATCTTCTCCACCAACCTTTCCCCCAGCGGGCTGATGGACGGCGCCTTCCTGCGCCGCATCCCGTTCAAAATCGAGATCGGAGGCCCGCCCGTCGATGTCTACAAGGGCATCTTCAAGGGCATTTGCGTGAAGAACGGCATCGAGCCTGACCTCGTCATGATCGACGAGATCGTCACCGAGCTGACAGTTCGCAACGACTTCCCTCTCGCGAGCTTCCAGCCGAAGTTCATCATTGAACAGGTGCTCGCCGCTGCGCGGTTTGACGGCGTGCCACCGAGCCTGGACCCCCGGTACCTGACCCTCGCCCTAGGCAACCTGCACACCAGCGACTCGCCGGGCTTCAAGGCATTCCCTTCGATCCGTCCGCGGCCGGAGACCCTGGCGGCCGCCGCGGCCTGACCGCCGGACTTAACGTCCCTGCGCGTGAAGAGTGGTGGTCAGCCACGGCCCAAGAACGCTCTCGGCTCCCGTGGTGATGATCTGCACCCCGATGCAGAGGAGGAGGAAGGCTGCGAGGCGGTTCAGCACGCGCGCGCCGGACGGGCCAAGGAACGACAGGACGCGGTCGGAGGAGACGTAGAGCGCCCAGACCAGGAAGGCGTTGAGCAGGGCCGCAAGGCCCATGCCGACGAAGAAGGGGATTACGTTTGGCCCCTCGGGTCGCACGGAGGCCAGGGCGATCGCCACCGAGATGGAGCCCGGGCCAGTGGTGAGCGGCATGGTGAGGGGGAAGAAGGCGATGTCGTCTCGCTCGGTGGCGGGCGCCGCTTCTCCGGCCTTGCGCGTCTCCTGCGCCTCGGGGGCCAGCAGCAGGTTCCAGGCCTGCACGCTGACCACCAGGCCGCCCCCGATGCGCAGGGCGCCCAAGCTGACCCCGAAGAAGTTCAGGATATATCCGCCCAGCAGGATCGACCCGAGCAGGATGGCCAGGGAATAGATGCCGATGCGGCGGGCCAGCAGAGCCCGCTCCCTGTGCGGGCGGTCGCTGGTGACGTTGTAGAACACCAGCGACGAGCCGATCGGATTGATGATCGAGAACAGGGTCGGGAAGGCCAACAGGAAGGCGCCGACCGCCGTGTTTACAGGCCAGGGGCCGACAGTCATGGGCGCCAGGCTCCCGGATCGATGAATGGCGTTCGCTTGAAGCTAGAGGGTATGGCCGCCTCGACCAACCGCAAAGTCTCCCCCCTGGGGATCGCTGGCGCCCGCCGCGGTCTTATCGACACTCCATCAGTGAAGCTCTAGTTTCACGGCGACGCTTGTCGGGTTCACGACGCCGGGGGCTTCCAAAGCCGGGGAGCGTCGCTGGGTCTCGTCGAGCCGTTCAGGGTCGTGTCGTAAAGTATGGGATTGGAAGGGGCGCGACTCGCCGGGCGGATCCCGTGCTGACGTCTGCAAGTCGCGCTGGGGGGACGATATGACCGATACGCCCATGTCTTCATGGGGACGATTGTCTTCGAGACGCAGCGTCGTCGGCGTCGCGGGCGAACTTGTCGCCGTCCTGGCGGTGATCGGCTTTGCGGGGTCGATCATCCTGAACACCCTGGTGTTCCGTCACTGGCGACTGAACTTCATTCAGATCGCCTCCTCCTCCGACGTCCTGACGACGGGCTTCGACGGCAGCCTGAAGTTCGCGCTGATCGCGATTGCGATCATGGCCCCATCGGCGATCGTCTACTGCGCCAGGCTATATAGGCTTGTGCCGCCAAGACATCGGTCGTTCGCGATCATGGCGTGCCTGGTCATTTCGTTGATCCTGATGATCGTGCTCGTGGGCTTCATTAGTCGAGCATTTCTCGCGCAGGGTATCGGGATTTACTGGCGCGTCCTGATAATCGCAGCGATCGACGGAGGCATAGCCATGGCGGCCGTGCTGCAATTCCTGCTGATCGATGCCGAATCACGGAGAGATTTTGGTGAACGGAGGTTGTTCTGGGGTCTGGATTCAAGGTGGGTAAGTTCTCCATACCCCGTCGTAATCCTGGTGATGATCGTCGTTTCCGGCCTGCAGGAGCTGGGAGCTGTCGTCACGATGTATGAGACCTCAGGTTATCTTGGAACCACCCACTACATGTCTTCGCCGCCCCCGGGCTGCGACGGCAAGGTGCTCTGGATCGGGGAGCGAGCGCTTGTCATCACCTGCAGCCGAGATCGACTGCAGCACTACGCGGTGGTCGGCACGCTGAACGCACCGAACCTGGTGATCTGCGAGTTTCCGGTCTCTGACGGCCATGTCGGCTGCTCCGCCCTCCCGGCTGCTCCAAGAGCTGCGCCGCCGTTGGCTGTGGTCACGCCTCCGCCGGCAGCGGCCGCGCCTCCCCGTCAAGCCTCGCTCGACGCACCATCGACGACCCGGCGGCTACGGCCGAGGCCGAGGCCAACGCCTCAAGCCCTTGAGTCGTCAGCGAGCCCGGTGGGTGGGGTCGGAGTCGAGGCTTCCAGCCCCTGATCACGCCCCGTCGGGACCCGAATCGGGGCTACGGCGGCATGCCGGTTCGCCTGTCGCGCCATGCCGCCACGAGTGTTCCAGTTTCGACAGCAATTTCCGTAACCACCAACCTAGCTCCCGAATGGCGGGCTGATTAGCTTCGGGAAGCTGGACGGCTGTTGTCAGGGGGAGGAGCGGTTCGATGCGTGACCTGAATGACCTTGGTCTGTTCGTCGCCGTGGTAGCGAACGGCGGCATCTCGGCGGCGGCGCGCTCGCTTGGTTCGCCCAAGTCGAAGATCAGTCGCCGGGTCGCGGCCCTCGAGGCGCAGCTCGGGTTGCGCCTGGTTGAGCGCACGACACGTCACTTCAAGGTCACCGAGGTCGGCCAGGATGTCTATCGGCACGCGCTCGCCGCCCTGTCGGCGGCCGAGGCGATCGATGACATGGCGACACGCCAGAGGTCCGAGCCGCAGGGGGTGGTCCGCGTCAGCTGCCCCATCGGTGTCGATCGTCTGATCGGGCGCGCCTTGCCCAGCCTGCTTCAGCGCCATCCAAAACTTCGGCTGCAGCTCGTCATCACCAACCGTCGGGTCGAGCTGATCGATGAGAGCATCGACATCGCCGTTCGCGTCCGCCCCAAGCTCGACAGCGACGCCGATCTGCAGGTGAAGATCGTCCGCCAGACCCTCCGAGTTCTCGTGGCCAGTCCCGGGTACCTCGCCGCGAACGGCGTCCCGACGACACCCGCCGATCTGCCGAATTTCGCGACGATCAGCCAGACCGATCGCCCCGGCCCAGATCGCTGGACGCTAAACAATGACGCGGGCGATGAAGTGGAGATCGTGCACGAGCCGCGCCTGTCGGCGACGGCATATCCAGTGCTGCGTCAGGCGGCTGTCGACGGCGTCGGGATCGCAATGCTCCCCGAATTCGCCTGCCACGAGCATCTGGAGACGGGCGAACTTGTTCCGGTCCTGCCGGAGTGGGCGCTGCCGCAGGGAATCCTGCATCTGGTGTTCACGTCACGCCGTGGCCTCCTGCCCGGCGTGCGCGCGGTCATCGACTTCATCGCCGAAGTCCTGCATCCGCGGTCCGCGGTCTGGCGTATTCCGGCCGAGCTCGGGTCTTGATCTGCCAGGGCGGCCCGACGCGTCGCTGACGAGAGCGCACATCCAAGAACCTGCGCGTGAAAGCCTGACGACCGGCTCTCACGAAGTCGAACGGTTCCGGTTCGTTCCCTTCCGTGTTCGTTAAGTCACCGACTTTTCCAAAGAAAAGTGGTGGGTGCAGTAGGGATCGAACCTACGACCCGCTGATTAAGAGTCAGCTGCTCTACCAACTGAGCTATGCACCCGTCGGGCTGGGCCGTGAAGCCCGGCGCGAGGGCGCGGAACATACGCAAAAGTCGGCGGGAGGCAAGCGCTTAAGCGTGTCCAGGGCGCCTAACGTTGGTGCTGCTTCTCTCCTTCGCCCGCCTGTTTGCGGCGCTTTCCCTGGGGATCGTGCTGGTGGTGGACGTCGCGCTCGCCGCCGCCGGTGGAAACTTGGCTGTGGCGGCTGAGGTGATCGGGATCGTCCGGGTCCTTCACCGTCGCCGTTGCGCCCGTCTGGCGGCGGCAGGGTAAGACCTGTCAGTCCCCCAGCCGACCGGCGGCGGCGGCGGCCGCCATCTCCGGGGAAGCGCCCAGCCGCAGCGCGACCTGCGCCACGTCCGCCGCCTCAGCCTTGCGCCCGCTGCGGGCCAGGATCTGGGCAAGCTGCAGGTGGATCGCGGGTCGGGTCGGATCGCGCTTCAACGCGCGGTTGAGCGCCGCCTCGGCGCCCAGGAAATCGCGCCGCATGCCCTGACAGAGCGCCAGGCCGATCTCCGCCGAGACATTGTCCGGGTCCCGCTCGTGGACGGCGCGGAAGACCCGCTCGGCGGCCCCGTGCCGTGAGGCGGCGATCCAGACCGCCGCGACGGTAAGCAGGGTCTCGACCTCGGGATCCGCTTCCGCCTTGGTGAGCCAAGGCTGGGCCAGCCGGATCTCCCGCCGCAGGACGTGGTGCGCGCCGTGCGCCAGCGCGCCCCAGCCCCGGTCTGGCGCGACCAGGAGGAGACGGTCCCCCAGTTCGGCGAGCGCGTCGGGCTGCTCCAGGGCCACGAGCGCGCGCACGCGCGAGCGCAGGGCGAGCACGTTGCTCGGGTCCAGCCGCAGGGCCTGTTCGGCGAGCTGGGCGGCGAGCTCGGGATTGCGAGTGAGGACGAGGCGCGCTAGCTCCGCCGCTCCCGTCGCCCGCCACGCGGGGGGCGGTCGCCGCGGCGGGCGATAGCCGTGCTTGCGTAACGCGTGGACCAGGCGGGCGTCGGCCCTGGCGGGACGCTCGAGGACGGGCGCCGGCGCAGGCGCCGCCTTCGCCTCGGTGCGGATGAATGGGAGCGCAGGGCAGGGCAGGGCGGCGTCCTGCAGCCCGAAGTGTCCAAGGACGCTGGGGGCGATCGACAGCAGGCTTGCGCCACGGAAATCGGAGTCGGCGGCGACGGGCGGTCCGGCGGCCAGGACGACGCCGGGCGAGTTCCTCCAGCCAGGCGAGACGACCAGGACGAGCGCGTCCGGTCCGGCCAGGTCGGCCAGCCGGCCGATCAGGCCGTCCAGGAGGCGCCACGCGCCTGGGACGACCTCGGCGAAGGCGTCTTCGCCGCGACCGTCGAACGCCGCGCGCGCCAGGCCAAGGCTGGCGTGATGGACGAACATCGCTTCCGGCGACGGCGAAGCGTCGTCCTCGGCGACGCCTCCCATCAGCCAGACCGCGGCGGCCTGCATGCTCGCCGTCTGCGCAAGGCCGACCGCGAGGCCAGGCAGGTTCGCGTCCCGCGACTGGTCGATCGAGGCCAGGTCGGGAACGAGAGGCCGCAGCATCGCCACTGAGATCTGGCTGGGATGCACCCGGCGCGGGCGGAGCGCCTCGCGGGCCTCGGGCGGCGCGCAGTGGAGGGGGAGCGCCCACTCCATAGGCGTGCGGCCGGTCGGCGCTGCGAAGTCGGGGTCGACGTGCACGCCGGCCCAGGCCGCGCCAGGGCGGCTGACGGGCCAACCGACGCCGCCGGTCGCGACGCCGGCGGCTTCGAGCCGAGCCCAGAGCGGCGCGACCCGCCACGACGCCCGGGTCGTGGGGCGGACGCCGCCCGGCCATTCCTCCATCGTCCGCCATACGCCGTGGTATTCAGGCTCGTATCCCGTGACGATCGACACCCACGGCGCGAGTCCCGAATTGTCCGCAACGCCCGACAGCCAGCCGGCGACGCCTCGCCGTCTCAGGGCCGCAAGATGCGGCAGGGTCCCCGCTCGGGTCGCCTGGTCGAATCCGGGCCAGTCCATTCCCGCAGCGCCGATCAACAGCAGTCTGGTCACGGGTTCTGGCTGATTGCTATTGATTGAACATGCAAGAGATCAGCGTGTCGCGCGCCACCGAGGCCGAGTCCCGGGCCTGCCTCGCGCTCTTGCCCGAGCTGGCGGGCGCCCAGCCCGAACTGCTCATCGCCCGCCGGGGCGGCGATCTGGCCGGGGCCGCGGGCCTTGTCTGGCGCGTCCGCCCCGATCCGCGCGGATTTCCGCTGAGCGTCCATGTCGTCGCCCCTCATCGGAGGCTTGGGATCGGACGGCGCCTGCTGGCGGCGGCGGCGGATCTGGCCGCGAACGAGACCGACGGCCTGTGGTCGCGGATGATCCTCGACGATGACGCGCCGGCGATCGGTTTCCTGCGGGCGTGCGGCTTCAACCCGCGTCGCCAGCGTCTGGATTTCGAAGCGCCCGTCGAGTCCCTGCTGTCCCACTTGCGCCCGCTCCTGGACCGGCTTCGGCGCCGCGAGCTCGGCGGCGAGGCGACCATCGTCCCGCTGGCGGATGCGCCGCGGGAGGATCTGGCCTGGCTGCTGACGGCCGAACTTGGCGGGGACCCACTTCGGGTGATCGCCGCCCTTGGGAGCCAGGCCGCGGACGGCATGGCAGGGCTCGTCGACGGTCGCGTCGCCGGCGCCATCCTGTGGACGCCCGAGGGTGACGTGGCGAAGGTAGAGGCGCGCGTCGTCGCCGCGCCTCATCGCGGCGGCCCGCTGAACCTTCTTCTGCTGGAAGCCGGGCTCCTGGCCGTTGCGCCCAGGGGAATCACCCGGTTTTCCTTCTATTGCGACGACACCGTGCGCGACACCCTCAAGCTCGCGCAGCGGTGCGCCGCGACCCAGACTTCGGCCGGGTCCCTGTACTACTACGCGATAGCCGACTGACGGCGCCGGGCGGTGCGCAAAGCGCCGCCGGTCAGCGCCGCGCCGGCGATGAGCAGGGCCCACGCCTCAGGTTCCGGGACGGCCGCGTAGCTGATCGTTTCAAGCTCCGCCGCGGCGTCGACGAAAGCTACGCCGGTATAGGTGGTCGAGCCCGAGGTGAAGGTCAGGTGGATGTAGGAGGCTTCGGACGGTTCGCCCTTGAGGTCGGTGGTATAGCTGTTGTGGAAATAACTCTCGCCAGGCGCGGGCCAACCGGGCGTCGTGGTCTTGAGCCCCAGCGCCGAATTGGGCGTCCCG
Organism: Caulobacteraceae bacterium; assembly: GCA_035483335.1. Classification (GTDB taxonomy): domain Bacteria; phylum Pseudomonadota; class Alphaproteobacteria; order Caulobacterales; family Caulobacteraceae; genus Acaudatibacter. The sequence continues at coordinate 14,738 of DATHPX010000111.1, forward strand.
CCATGGACGCTGGAGTCGGTGGAGAAAGTGGTGATGAAACTATCTTTGAATGGCGAGGCGCCATAATCGAACTGCGGCGTGGAGCCCACCAGCGTGATCTGGGTCAATGCCTGATCGGCCGGGATGTCCAGCTTGACGGTCGTGGCCTGCGCCTGGACAGCCGCCCCCACGCCTCCACCCATGGCCAGCATGGCCATGGCGAACTTCATTTTGGTCATTTTCTGCCCCTGCAGCCCCGACAATATGTCTTGGCGGTAGCGTAGCCGTATGGCGCATCGAAACAATGTCGAAA
>DATHPX010000112.1:0-10641 GCA_035483335.1 Caulobacteraceae bacterium
CGGCGGCCTCGGGCGGCGGGGCGGGGCGACGCCGGACCAGCATGCGCCGAACTCGCGCCGGCGCCGGTGTTGGCGCGGGTGGGGCCATCGTCCGCGGGCTGGCGGGGATCGCGGCGGCCTCCCGTTGACCGTCGACACGGGCTTGTTCGAGCTGGCGTCGGGTGGCGATCACGTCGGGGTGCTGCTCGGTATCGACGGTCAGCAGGGTGACGAGCCTCGCTTCCAGCTGGTTCACGCGGTCGCCCGCTTCGGTGTGCGGCGGAGGCGACGCCTGCGGCGGTAGCGGCGGCGGCGGTAGCTGGATCGGTGCGGCCGGAGCGCGCGCCTGCGGCTGCACGGCGGCGATCACGGTGTCTTCGCCCGCTTCAAGGGCGGTCACGCCCCAGCGGCGCCGTAGCGCGGCGATCTTCGCCTGCGATTGCGAGATCTGGTCGGCGTAGTAGCCGATTTGCTGGTCCAGGAATGCGCCCGCGAGCTGCAGCTCCCGGTGCGACCGCTCGTAGGACCCGCTCATGAACCGGTTCAGTATCAGCCCGACCACGGCCTGAGCGCGACGCGGATCGGTGTCAGTGTAGTGGACCTCGACGAAACCATCGCCCCCATCCACGAGTCGGACGCCCTTCCTCAGCGCGGCGGTCGCAACGCCGAGCTGGAACTTGGTGAGGTGACGGTGTGGCTCCAGCGCGCGGGCGACAGCTTCCAGGCTGTCATCGTTGAAAAGGGTCTTCTGGACCACATAGGTGGTGCTCGCCCCCAGATCGGCCAGCGAGACGCCCTCGGCCGCAGCCGAGAGCGGCGTCTGGCGGCTGACGTAGAGCTGGCCCCACGCCTCGTAGGTGCTGGGCGCGCTGAAGGTGAAAACGACCGCTGCGGTCAAGAGCGTCGCCGTCATCCCTGCGACCAGCCAGCGGTAGCACCAGATGCGGCGGACCTCATCGATCAGGCGGTCGACAATCGGACCGATCATGGCGTCACCCCTGCCTCGGCCAGCCTGTTCAGAACAGCCGCTCGGGAATGCGGATGATATCGCCGGGCTTCATTTCGACGTTCGCGCGAAGGTCCCCCGATCGAACCAGATCGTTCAGCCGCAGGGGGTAGGCGTGGTAACCATCCCCCTCGCGGCGCAGGAGCTTCGCCCCGTTCCCTCTGGCGAAGGTGTTTAGCCCGCCGACCTCGATCAGCACGTCCAGCGCTGTCAGCCCCGCCCGGTAAGGCACCGTCTTTGGCGTCACCGCCGCGCCGATCACGCTCACGCCGTTCCCGGCGTTCCCTGGTGGAGCGAAGGTCCTCACGATGACGGTGACCATCGGGTCCTGGACATAGGCCGACAGGGCCTGACCAAGGATTTGCGCCAGCTCTGTGGGCGTCTTGCCCTGCGCCTGGACGTCCGGAACGAGCGGCACGGTGATGCGCCCATCCGGGCGAACGGGCGCCTCGACCGACAGCTCGGGGTTCCTCCAGACGAACACCTGCAAGGTGTCGCCGGGCCCGATCAGATATTCCGCGCTTTCCCCGCCCGTGGATGGGCGCGGCGTGGACGCCGAGGCTCCGAGCGCCGGACCCGCTAGTCCGAACAATGCGAGAGCCGCGAGGGCGCCGGCATGGAGGCTGCGCGTGCGGCGCACCCTGACCGAGTTTGCGGGGAGGATTGTTGGCGCGCTCAAGCCAGCCCCTTTGAATGGCGTGTCCGATCGGTGGCCGCCCCTTTCGACGAACCTAGGGGCGGGTTCCGTCAGCAAACCCTCGCGGCCGCACCATCACCATGTCGAATGATGGATCACCGGTCCGGTCCACGCCCCAGGCTGTGCCTAGTTTGCGTAGCTGCGAGGGCGCCTGATGCTCCCCTATGCCCGACTCAAACCGGGAACGGGGTTTCGGCCGTCTCGGGCGGCCGGATACTATCTGCAGCGCACTGTGACTTATCCTCCGGCGCGTCGGGTCGCCTCTGAAGCACTTGCCGCGTATGTGCGCGCCCGTCACGGGACGGCTCCCTGGCGACTGGGGGAAGAAGGCCGCCGCGCGTCTCAGGCGCTCATGGACGACGGTATCGCCAAGCTGGAGCCCCTGCTCGATCCAGCCGCCCTCGAGGGGATCCGGGCTTACTTTGCCAGCCAGAGCCTCGTCGCCCCCGACGGAAGCGTTCTCCAGAAGGACCTGCCGCCTCAGGCGGCGGCTTATCCGCTCGGGACGGTGCTCGCCTGCCCGGGCCTAGTCGCCCTGATGAACCGCGCGGATATACTCGCGCTCGCTGCCGCCTACCTGGGTTGCAAGCCGACCATCTCCAGCGTCGGCGTCCGCTGGACATTTCCCGGTGCGGCGCGGGGAGCCAGGTTCCAGCACTACCATCGTGATCTGGACGACTGGCGGTTCCTGAAGCTGTTCGTCTACCTGACTGATGTGGACGAGGGCGGCGGTCCCCACGTCTATGTGCGTGGCTCCCATCGCACCAGATTCCCACTCATGGCCGAGAGCTATGATGAAGCGGGCCTTCTGGCGCGCTATGGACCGGCCGCGATCACGCCCATCCTCGGATCATGTGGTACGAGCTTCATCGCCGACACCCTTGGCGTTCATCGAGCCGGGAGCCCGCAATCCGCGCCCCGCCTGATCCTGCAGATCCAGTACTCGCTGCTGCCGGTATACGCCTTCCTCTACGCGCCGATGGCGAGGTCGGAGTCCGATTACGATCCCTATTGCAGCAGATTGCTGCTCAGGCCTGCCTCGACTGCCGCTTCGGCAGGAAGGACGGCGCCGGTCGCGCGCGCCTGATGCGGCGGCGAGGCCGTGGAGCCCGTGCAGTCTCGTCGCCAACGCTCCGGCGCTCGAAGGCCATCACGGTCACACCGGTTCATGAGCGCGCACGGATTCGGCTGGAAGCGGCGAAGCCGTTTCCGCCGGCTTGACCCCCTCCACGATCAGGAAATCCGCGCGCTCGACGCGCTCGACGCCGGGAATGCGGCTCTCGTGAAAGCGCATTCGACTCACTTCGATGAGACCGGCATCGCCAAAAAGCTGCAACAGCTGCACCTCGTCGAACTGCCACTTGTGGAAATGGCCGAGCGAGCCCAGCCAGACGCGCCGCGTGGCGATGTCGTTGAAGAACAGCTGGACGTGGTCGCGCAGGCGTTTCGCGCCGCGCGCGCTCGCCGGTCTGGCCATCTCCTCGTCGTAGATCTCGAGATATCGCCGCCAGAAGGCGGCTCCGTCGGGCACGCAGATCCGCAGCACGCCCCCCGGCGCGAGCACCCGTCGGCATTCGCGCGTAAGCCGCATGGCGTCGGGAAGCTCGAGGTGCTCCCAGAGCTCGCCAGAATAGATGCAGGAGACCGAGTCGTTCGCGAAGGGGAGCGGCTTCTTCAGATCATGGACCCTCACCATGGGGCCGAACTCCGTGGGCGCAAGCAGATGCGCGCGCATCAGCAGGCGATCGAGCCAGCCGAACCGCGCCGCCAGCCACGCCCGTCGGCTGCCGTCGATGTTCACCCATCCGCTCGGCTGAACCGGACCGCAGCCGAGGTTCAGTTTCGGCCCGGAAGGTTGAGGGACGAGTTCACGCGTGTCGGAGAGCCGCCGTCGCCCAGCGAATGCGCTCGTGACAGAGGTCATGGAGCCGCCTTTCCGCAGTCGGGCGCCGCGAGATCGCGCTTCACCAATGAAACCGCCTCCGCCCCGTGGGGATGTTCCTGCGGGTTGGGGGCTGGTGGAGCGGCGCCTCCCGCAATCCGCGCAGGCCCGGCAGCCGAAAGCTAAGTGCAGGTGGAGGTCTGCGATCTTCGCCTCGACGCTGCGGTGTCTCCCGCCGCTCCATGTCCACCATGCCGGAGCCGGGTCGGTTCGCCGCGACCAAAAGATTGCCGACTCAACAGAGCCGCGCCGCGCGTGAAGCCCGGGGCTCAGTCACCCCGTCCCTCGCAGCTCAGCTCGACGCGCAGTCCCGCCGAAGAGTTGGTCAGGCTAGCCTTCGCATTCAGCTGAAGGGCGAGCGTCTCGAGTATGGCTGTCCCAAGGCCGCCGCTCTTGGGGTCGTCGCCGTCCCTCAGCCCGGTTCCTTCATCGCTCACCGCCGCTCCCCAGCCCTCGGCGGTCTCCCAGTATTCCACCAGAATCCGGCCCCCCCGATTGGCGGGAAAGGCGTACTTGAGCGCGTTGATGACGGACTCGGTGACCACGAGGCCCAGGATGACGGCGGTTCGCCGCGGCTGAGAGCCCGACTGCGCGTCGACCACGATCTCGATTTGCCGAGCGTCGCCGACCAGGGATGCGCTCAGCTGACGGCACAGCTCCTCCAGGTATGGCCGCACGTCGGTAGGGTCCTTTGGCCGACCCAATTGAAGGTGGCGCTCGATCGTGGCCATGGCGACGAGCCGCTCGCGGGCGCCCTCCAGTTCGCTGCGGGTCTCTTCAGAAGAGACGCTCTTGGCCTTGATTCCGAGCACCGAGGCGATCATCGCCAGGTTGTTCGCCGTGCGGTGCTGAGCCTCGTGCAGCAAGGCTTCGGCTTCCTGCAGCTTGGCTTCACGCGTCGCCTCGCGCACCGCGAGCTCGGTCAGGTCCTCGATCGCGACCACCAGCGGGCTCTCGTCGCTGGCCTCGGGATGGGTGGGCATGATTGCCACCCGCACTCGACGTCTCCCCTCTGGACACGCGACCACCGTGTCCACGGCGGTGATCGGCTCGCCGAGGCGGGCGTGTGCGATGAGCGCCTGAACGCGCGCCTCGCTCCACGCGCCGCCGGTAATCTCCTCGAGCCGGCGCCCTTCGGGACTGTCGCTGTCCACGAACGCGCGCAGATATCCTGGGCTCGCCGCGACGACCTGCAAATCGCGGTCGAGAAGAAGGAGGGGAGCGGCCGCAGCATGCACGACGTGACGGGCGAACTCCATCTGGCCGAGCCGGGATGGTGGACGCACCGAGGCGCTCACGGCTGCAGGAAGTCGGCCACGGCGGCAAAGAGCTCTCCGCGCGTCGTCACGCCAAGCTTGCGATAGGCGTGCTTGACGTGGGTGCGCAGCGTCTCGAGTGATATCCGCAGAGCGTCGGCTATGGCGGCGGTCTCGGTCCCGCCCATCATCATCTCGACAACCCGGATCTCGGCGCGCGTGAGGTGCGCCACCTCGGCGAGAACCGCCAGATCCGGCCGCTCGCGCCTCGCCCTCAGGATCAGGGCGAGGACAGGGCCGCCGGGGCCGGGAAGTGGGCGGGCCCACACCATCCAGGGCTGGCGCCCGAACTCCGGCTTGCGCGTTGCGCAGCGGAGCTGGCCGGTCGCGGGATCGACTTCGGCGAGCAACCGCGGATCCAGTCGCCGCTCTTCGCCCGACTCTTCCGCGCCATCGGAGGAGAATGGAAAACCCCCGAGCGGCAGGGCGGCGGCGGCCGCGCTCATCCAGATCACCTGTCCCTGCGCCGTGGCCAGAAGCCGTGGCCGCGGGTCGGCGTCCAGCCAGGCCAGGAGCCGGCGCGGCGCCTCTTCGGTCCAGAATGGATATGACCCTTGCGGTAAGCGGTCCCGCTGGGCAGGAGCGGCCATCCGGTTCGCGCGCATCGCCAATGGCTCACTCACGACGCACTGATCCGTGTGCGGCGCCCGCCAGGCCTGATGGCGGGGGGGCGCCCCTGGACCCGGGACTGAGGTCTCTTCGACTTCGCGTCATGGTCACAACGACCTCCCTCGATCGCGCGAATGACAGCCCCGATAGGCGCGGAGCGGCGATGTCAATTGACGCAGCCGATGTCGCTCACTTGCGTCGGTGAAGGTTCCGGACTCGATGACGCAGCCATGACGCCCGCTTCTCCTGGCTCGCCCAATTTGAGGGGCTTGCTGGAGAGCGCTTCGCCAGGCCTGGCGTTTCCACTGGCGTTTATGCATCTTGCAAATTGTGAAAAAATGTTGCGATCCCCAATTCAGGGGAGGGACAGGCACGATTTGGGTCGAAATATGAAGTAAACGCGGCAGAGCGGCCGGAGATCTGCCGAAGATCGCCACAACGGATGGACGCCGTGATGGACGGGCGTGACGTGGCTGAAATGCGTCAACCGCCCCCGGATGCCGTTTTTTTCTGCCGATCACAAGGCGTTGTTGAGCAAGGCCTCTTCGCCACAGCGCCGGGAGCGCGGTCCCTTCCGCCCCAGGTATTGGCGCCACAATTGCCTTGACAAATGATCGTGCGATAGCGCTCATTTAGATCGAATTTAGGGCTTCCGAGGCTGCCGGTGGAGTTCCCTACGAGGTCGGGCGTAGGTCATGTCATTGCAATTTGAGTAGAGGGGTACTGGGGCGGCAATGAACGTTCAAGACTTCTGCGCCACGCGCCTCGCGCGCGCGGCATCGACCCTGAGTGCGCTTGCCGGCCAGACCTCCGAGGTCGACCGGCTGCGCGCCTTCTGGCGCCGCGTGGAGCGCTTCGGCCCAGGCGCACAGGTGCGCCTGTCCAGCACACCAAGAAGCGGTCGGCGCGTGGTGGTGGTTTCGGGCTGGGCATGCGAGCTGCGCATCCTGCCCGACGGGCGCCGACAGATCTTCGGCTTCATGTTGCCGGGCGAGGTGATCGAGGAGCGGTGCACAACGAGCATCGGATCTCGCGGCGTGATCGCACTGTCCCGTCTCGAAGTGATCGACGCGGACGCCACCCTCGCCGGCGAGCCGGCCTTGCGGCAACTTTTCTCGCAGGCCGTGGCCGAAGCGGCGCTGGAGCGCGAGGAGCGACTCTACGATCATATCCTCCGAATGGGCAGGCTCTCGGCGCGCGAGCGCGTGGTCCACCTGCTCCTCGATCTGCGCGAACGCATGGACCGGGTGGGACTCGTGAAGGAGAACAGCTTCCGCGTCCCCCTGACCCACGAGGTGTTTGCCGACGCGCTTGGTCTCAGCGTGGTGCACATCAACCGGACGATGAAGCAGCTGCGCCAGGAGGGCCTGGTGTCCTTCAAGTCAGGCGCTGTGACCTTGGCGGACCCGGAGCGGCTGGCGATCATGTGCCACTACCAATCACCCGGGACCTTCGCGGACGAGCTTGCGCCGTTGCGCGGACCACCCGCCGATCCGTCGAGGACGTGCGAAGGCCGCCGCGCTTTCGCCTGACGCCATGGGCGCCGAAGAGAACTCGGCGGATCGAACCGAACCGAGCGCCCCCGGCGAGAAGATCAGGCCCAGGCGACCGCTCAGGGCGATTCACGAAAGAGCGCGTCATCTCCGATGACCAGCGCCAGCACCCCGTGGGACGGATCAGACAACCCACGCGCAGGACTGTCGATTTCGATCAGATCGCCGGCGCCGATCACGCCGGACTCGCAGCTCGCTCCCCCGCTCAGGACCAGGACGAGGTCGGCCTGGGTCGGCAGGACGATGTCTGCGCCGGGCCCCGCACGCAGGAGGCATACGGTCTCGCCAAGCCCGCAGACGCCGCGCAGGCAACAGACCGAGACGTCCGGTGCAACATTTCGCCAGCGCGTGCGTGGAATATCCCGCAAAAGGGGCGGCAGGCGCGAGTTCAGCGCCTTGCGTCCCTCGGCCTCAGGTCGCCATTGCGTTCCGCGTGTTGCGGGCGGCTCCCCGAACAGGAGAGCGCAGGCCTCGCAGGCGGTGGCGTGAGCTGCGACGGCCAGCGCCGTCCCCGGCGCCACATCGCCGATCCTGTACTCGGCGCGAAGGCGCGCGCTAGGATGGTGTGACGGACACATTGGCTGGCCTTTTTTTATGACGCCGGCCGCTTCCGAAGGTCAGAGCGACAGGCGCCCGGATATTTAGCCTGCTGCCAGCCCAACAGCGCCTTCCAAGTTTAGCTGGATCGTACCTTCTGACGAGACACCCGTCAAACATACTTCTCTAAATATTGTAGAGAATTGATGGGCATTCTGATTGACGCGATCCTTGGAACGACCCCATTGCGCGCCTCCCAATCGAGTGCGTGGCGAACGATTTCGTCCAGGCTGTCGTGACGCGGTCGCCACCCGAGCTCACTTCGTAGTCGGCTGGAGTCGGCTACCACGGCCGCCGGATCTCCTGGGCGCCTGGCCTGGGCGCGGGTAGCCAGGCGCCGACCAGCAGCTCTCTCCACCGCCTCGATCACCTGGCGGACCGAGAAGCCGCGGCCGTAGCCGCAGTTCAACGTCGCGCTTGTGCGACCGGACCTCAGGGCGTCAAGGGCGAGTCCATGGGCCTCCACGAGGTCGGCCACGTGAATGTAGTCCCGCACCCCGGTTCCATCGGGCGTCGGGAAATCGCTGCCATAGATGTCCAGGTGCGTCGCGCGGCCGAGCGCGACCTGGCAGGCGCGCTTGATGAGGTGCGTGGCGCTCGGCGTAGACTGGCCCGTGCGACCGGCGGGGTCCGCTCCCGCCACGTTGAAGTAGCGCAGCACAGCGAAGCGCATGTCGCTCGCCCGGGCCACGTCCCACAGCATCCACTCTGTCATCAACTTCGAGCGGCCGTATGGGTTGATCGGCGCCGTAGCGGTGGTCTCGTCGATGGAGCCCCCCTCGCAGGCCCCATAGACAGCCGCGGTGGAGGAAAAAATGAAGTGCTTCACCCCGCCTGCGGCGCAGGCGTCGAGGAGATCGAGCGAGCCGGCCGTATTGTTCCGATAGTAGGCCAGCGGGTCTCTCACAGAGTCCGGCACGACCGCGGAGCCGGCGAAATGGACGACTGCGTCTACATCTCGGTCCGCGACGATCCACCGGACCAGATTTCTGTCGTTGATATCGCCGTGGAAGAAACACGCCTCATGAGCTACCAGATCACGAACGCCGGTCGACAAATTGTCGAGAACACACACCTGCTCTCCACGATCAAGCAGATCGTAAATCATGTGGCTTCCAATATAGCCGGCTCCGCCAGTCACGAGAACGGACATCTCTAACCTTCCTCTCCGCGTGAACTGACGCCTCCCGAACCAATAGGACGATGGCGTCAAGCCAAAGCTTAAGAAGATCGCTCCGCTTCAACTCTCTCAAACGACACGCCGAGGGCTCGATTCGGGGCCGCTGCGGAGGCTGCGCCGGCCCCCGCCGGTCTGACTGCGAAGGCCCACGGGCGGGATCGATTGATCGGGGCCGCTGCTTCGCGGCTCTCCCGGACCACCCAGAGCAGGCAACTCGAGAGCGCCAGGATCACCAGGAATCCGTCGTAATAGGCCATCGAGAGAGCGGAGCCGCCCACCAGCATCGCCACGAGGGCCGTCTGCAGGGCCCGCGCCAGTTTCCTCGCCCAGTCGAGCTCCGGTCTGGATCTCGCGAACCAGAGGACCAGGACGGTGTTCAGCGCCGCGGAGCCCAAGACTCCCAGGTAGAGCGCGAGCCCCACAAAGCCGGTGTCCCCCAGAACCTCGAAGTAGACGCTATGGGCGGCCCTGCCGTATTGGAGGCTTCCGGGCGACTGGAAGAGCTTTACGACCTTGTCGCGCTCGACGGCGGCGAAGCCTCCGCCGACCAGTGGGCGCGCCATGGCGATGTTGACGCTGGTCCGCCAGGCCGCCACGCGACCTTGAAAGGATGCGTCCTCGTTGTAGCTGCGGATCGTCGACATGCGCTGGAGCCAACTCGCCGGCGCGACCGCGGGGACGCCGGCGGCGAGCACGGCTCCGACCGCCAAGAGAACGGCGCCGGTGCGCGAGCGCAGGGCGTGAAAGCTGGCCATCGCGGCTAGCGCCAGGAGCGCGCCTCGGGAATAGGTTCCAAGGGTCGCGAGGACGGCCAGGAGCATCGTCGCCAGCGCCGCCGTCCGAGCGAGCGCGTTGCGGCTGACGGCCCGCAGATATCCGATCAGGGGAAGAACGACGACGAAGGCAAGTCCGAGTTCGTTGTTGTCGGTGATCATGGTGTCGGCCGGCCCGAACACTTGGTGCTCGCCTCCGGTGAAGACGACGAAACCCGCGCCTTTGATCGCGTAGTAGCCAATCGAGGTCACAAGCACCCAAAGAACCGCCTGGATCCGGGCCGGGGAGCGAGCAAGCGTCGCCACCGCTAGCACGAGGACCATGGTCTTCATGGTCCTGCTCCAGAGCGGCAACGAGAACGACCTATCGAGAGCGGTATAGGTGCAGACGCCGGACCAAACCGCGAATACCACCAGAAAGATCACGAACCCGTCCGACGGCAGGCTCTTCCGCTCACGGGAAAGCAGCCACACAAGTATGGTCAGTACTGCGATGCAAAGGTTGAGCTGGAAGTTCGCGAGAAGACTGTAGACCTCCCGCTGCGGATTCATCAGGCTGACCCAGACCCAGGCGAGGACGCCGATGAAGGCGTTGCGCAGGAGCATCGGGAGCAGGACAAGCAAGCCCGTGAACAGAACGAAGTCTCGCAATCCTGCGCCTCCCGCCCCTCACCGGCTGACGAGAATGCTTGGCGTCCCGCCTACCTTCTGTGGCAAATGATCGGTGGGCGGTTTCGTCCCGGAGGCGGCTGGATCGGGCCGCGCGCGAGGGCTTGAGGCCTCGTGCGGCCGCGACACCGTCTTCCGCCCGGACGAAAGCGGCGAGCCTGTCATTTGCGCAGGCGCCAATGGTCCTCAGGGGTACGCCTTCGCCGGGGAGTTCCCCCGAAGGAGGCTTGAGTGTCGGGCTTGCTGTTCGTGCTCGACGTCGCGGCGGTAGTGCTGATCGCACTCTGGTTGTGGGGCGTCGAGCGCTCCGGCGAGGGACG
>DATHPX010000113.1:0-9492 GCA_035483335.1 Caulobacteraceae bacterium
CGCGGACACTCCGCCGGCGAGCAGGCGGCAGTCCGAACAGGCGAGGGTGACCCGCACCATGGGGTCAGGCCCCCTCCGTCTCCTCCATCGCCGCGAGGATCTTCGGCGGCGACATCGGCAGGCTGGTCATCCGCTTGCCGATCGCCCGGCGCACGGCGTTGGCGACTGCGGCAAGGGGCGGGACGATCGGGACCTCGCCCACGCCCTTGGCCCCAAAGGGGTGGCGCGGGTTGGGCACCTCTACGAGGATCGCGTCGATCATCGGCAGATCTGAGGCCACCGGGCAGCGGTAGTCGAGGAAGCCCGGGTTCTCCATCTCGCCGGCCCGGTCGAAGATGTACTCCTCGTTCAGCGCCCAGCCGACGCCCTGGGCGACGCCGCCCTGGACCTGGCCCTCCACATAGTCGGGATGGATGGCGCGGCCGACGTCCTGGGCGGCGGTGTAGCGCAGGATGGTGACGTGGCCGGTCTCCGGATCGACCTCGACGTCGCAGATGTGCGCGCCGAAGCCCGGCCCCGCGCCCTGGGCGGTGAGCGAGACCTGGGCGCCGATCGGCCCGCCGGTGCGCGCCGACTGTGCGGCCAGCGCCGCCAGGGTCAGGTCGCCCTTCTCCTTGGCGGCGTCGAGGCACACCGCCACGCCGTCGATCCACTCCACCTGTTCCACCGCCACATCCCACAGCAGGGCCGCGCGGCGCCGGAGGTCCTCGACCACCTTCTGGGCCGCCTGGGTCACCGCCATTCCGGTGGCGAAGGTGGTGCGGCTGCCGCCGGTGAGCATGGAAAAGCCGATCGAGGCGGTGTCGGCGACGATCGGACGGACCTTCTCCACCGGCAGGCCGAGCACCTCCGCCGCCATCATGCCCATGGAGGCGCGCGAGCCGCCGATGTCGGGATTGCCCGTCGCCACGACCGCGCTGCCGTCCTCGTTCACGTTCACCGTGGCGGTGGATTCGCCGCCGACGTTGAACCAGAAGCCGACGGCCACGCCGCGGCCCTGGTTGGGCCCGAGCGGTTGCGCATAGTGCGGGTGGCTGCGGATCGCCTCGAGCGTCTCGACATAGCCGATGTTGCGGTAGGTCGGGCCATAGGCGGCCTTCATCCCGTCGCGCACGGCGTTCTTCTCGCGCAGGGCGATCGGATCCATCCCCAGCTTCAGGGCCAGCTCGTCGATCGCGCTCTCCACCGCGAAGGCCGAGATCGGCGCGCCCGGCGCGCGGTAGGCGGCGACCTTGGGCGTGTTGGTCACCACGTCGTAGCCGACGATGGAGAAGTTGGGCACGTCGTAGCAGGCCAGGGCGGTCATCGAGCCGCCGCCGACCGGGGAGCCGGGGAAGGCGCCGGCCTGGTACTTCAGCACCACGTCGGCGGCGACGATCGTCCCGTCCTTCAGGGCGCCGAGCTTGACGTGCATCGCCGAGGCGGAGGTCGGGCCGGTGGCGCGGAACACCTCTTCGCGGCTCATCACCATCTTCACCGGCGCGCCGCACTGGCGAGAGAGCGCAAGGGCGAGAGGCTCGAGATAGATGGTGGTCTTGCCGCCGAAGCCGCCGCCGATCTCGGCCGGCGTCACGCGGATGTTGGAGGCTTCCAGCCCGAGGACCTTTGCGCAGTAGGTGCGGACCATGAACTGGCCCTGGCTCGAGGCCCACACCTGGCACTGGCCGTCAGGCGCCCAGTTCGCGACGCAAGCGTGCGGCTCGATATAGCCCTGGTGCGTGGCGGCGGTGACGTAGCGGCTCTCGACCACGACCTCGGCCTGGGCGAACCCGGCGGCGAGGTCGCCGCGCACGATGGCGTTGCGCTTGGCGATATTGGAAGGCTTGTCCGGCCGCGTCTCGAGGCCGCCGGTGAAGAGGTGCTCGTGCAGGACTGGCGCGTCCGGCGCCATCGCCGCCTCCACGTCGGTGACGTGGGGCAGGGGCTCGTAGACGATCTCGAGAAGGTCGATGGCCTCCTCGGCGACAGAGGCCGAGACCGCCGCGACCGCGGCCACGGCGTGGCCGTGATAGAGGGCCTTGTCGCGCGCCATGACGTTCATGGAGAGGTCGCGCAGGTTCGAAGCGCTCTCGCCCGCCTCGTATTCCTCGGAGGCGAGGTCGGGGAAGTCGGCCGCCGTCACGATCGCCTTCACGCCGGGCAGGGCGCGGGCCCTGCGGGTGTCGATGGAGACGATGCGGGCGTGGGCGTGGGGGCTGCGCGCCACCTTGCCCACCAGCATGCCGGGCAGGGACAGGTCGGCGCCGTAGAGGGCGCGTCCGGTGACCTTGTCGGCCCCGTCGGGGCGGACCGGCCGCGTGCCGACGACCTTCAGATCCGGCTGGGCGCCGTGCGCGCCGGGGCGTTCCCCAGGTCGCTCTAAGACTTCGCTCATGCGGGAACCCTCGCCTGCCTCAGTTCCGCGGCCGCATCGAGCACGGCGCGGATCACCTTGTCGTAGCCGGTGCACCGGCAAAGATTGCCCGCCAGCCAGTAGCGGGTCTCGGTCTCGCTCGGATCGGGATTGGTCTCGAGCAGGGCCTTTGCGGCGATCAGCAGGCCCGGCGTGCAGAACCCGCACTGCAGGGCGCCGTGTTCGAGGAACTTGCGCTGCAGGGGATGCAGTTCGCCGCCCTCGGCCATGCCCTCGATGGTCTCGATGCGCCGACCCTCGGCCTCGACCGCCAGGACAAGGCAGGAACAGACGAGGCGCCCGTCCAGCATGACGCTGCAGGCGCCGCAGTCGCCCGAGCCGCAGCCCTCCTTGGAGCCGGTGAGGCCGAGCTCGTCGCGGATCGCATCGAGCAGGGTCGTGCCGGGCTCGCAGAGGAACTCGGCAGGATCGCCGTTGACGGTGGTCGTGACGTGGCGGCGTCGGGTCATGCCTTGGCCCTCTGATAGGCGATCACCGCGGCTCGGCGTGCGAGCACGCCGGCGATCCGCGTGCGGAATTCTACGGTGCCGCGCTTGTCGCTGATCGGACGACACGCAGCTTGCGCGGCGGCGCCCAGGCGCTCGAGCGCGGCCTCGTCCAGCGTGGTCCCGACGATCGCCTCTGCGGCGGCGTCAGGGGCGACGACCGTGGGCGCCACCGCGCCCAGGGCGATGCGCGCGTCGACGATCACGCCGGCGCCGTCGAGCGCCAGGCAGACCCCGGCGCCGACCACGGCGATGTCCATCTCCGTACGCGGAATGGAGCGCAGGTAGGCGTCGGACGCGTGCGTCGGGCGCGGCGGGAATCGGAACTCCAGCACGAACTCTCCGGGCTCGAGGGTCGTCTCCCCGGGACCCTTGGCGATGCGTTCCGCCGGGACCTCGCGACGGCCGCCCGGGCCGACGACGATGCAGACCGCCCGCGCCGCCACCAGGGCCGGCACGCTGTCAGCGGCCGGCGAGGCGTTGCACAGGTTCCCGCCCATGGAGGCGCGTCCCTGGACCTGGGTCGAGCCGATGAGCTGGGCCGCCTCGGTCACGCCCGGCCAGGCGCGGCAGAAGGCTTCGTCCTCGCCAAGCGCGATGCCCGGCGTGGCCGCGCCGACGACGAAGCCGCCGCCCTCGCGGCGCACGCCGACTGCGCCTGGCAGGTGCTTGAGATCGACGATCAGGCCCTTGGCCATCCGGCCGGACCTCAGCTGCACCAGCAGATCGGTGCCTCCGGCCAGCGGCCGCGCTGCGGGTCCTCCCGCCAGCAGGGCGCGCGCGGCGTCCTCAGGCGTCGTCGGGGCCAGGTAGTCTACCTGCGTCACGCGCTTACCTCTTTGGTGAACGGCGCCAACATAGCGCGCGCGCCGCGCCACGGGCTACCCCGGATCGCAACTCGGACCGCCAGCATCCCTGCCGGGCTCCGGCCTTTCAGCCACACGGCGCCCGCCGGACTTACCCGGAGCGCCGGCGCCCTCGCCGGCCAACGGCCTCTCCGCCGCGCGGAGCCAGCTGAGTAGCGATGTCATCGCCGGGCGTCTCGTCATGACGAAGCTGGCTGAGCACTATCCACCCATCACGCGGTCATACCTGACGCTAGGTGACAGGTATTGGCTTTACAGTAGTGTGCGAATTCGTCCCTACGTCGCATATCCAAGGATATTCCGATGACCCGTCGCCGCCCCATTGCCTCCGCCATCGCTGTCTTCGTCGCACTGGGTTTGGCGACGCCAGGACCGTCGGCTCAGGCCGCCCAGACACCCGACCTCAGCGGGCTGCACGCCTTCGACCTGCGAGTCGGCAAATGGAAGATCCACAACCGGGTTCTGAAGGACCGGTTGGCGGGCAGCCATGACTGGCTGGAATACGACGGGTCCCAGACTTGGTGGTCGGTCTTGAACGGCCGGGGCAATGCTGACGACACTTTCCTCAACAAGCCGGGCGGCGCCTACAGCGGCGTCACCTTGCGCGCCTATGATCCGAAGACCGGGCAATGGGCGATCTGGTGGCTCGACGGCCGCACGCCGACAGCCAAGCTCGACCCGCCGATGCTCGGCCGTTTCGCCAACGGCGTGGGAACCTTCTACAGTGACGACAGCCTGCGTGGGAAACCGATCAAGGTGCGGTTCATCTGGTCGAAGATCACCCGCAATTCGGCTCATTGGGAACAGGCCTACTCGCCCGACGGCGGAAAGACTTGGGAGACCAACTGGATCAGCGACTTCACGAGGACTGGTTAAGTCGATTGCCTGCGCAGCGGAACTCGGTCGAACACCTCGCACACCTCAAACCAACGCCTCCGGACGCCTGCGGGGGAGTCTTCCATGCCCCTGGGGCGGCTGGGTAAGAACGGCCATGAGCGAAGCCCACACCCTTTCGATTCCCCTGGTCCCCGTCGCGCCGGGTCGCTGGACCACCGTCGCTGAACGCGAGTGGAGCAACCCGGGAGGCGGCCTCTGGGGCGGTTACGCGATCGGGCTCTGCATTCGGGTGCTGGAGGCCGAGCCGGAAGCGGTCGGCGAGCCCCTGTCGCTGACCTTGACCTATGCCGCTGGGTTGCCCTCGGGCGCGCTCGACATCCGCACACGGCGGCTGCGTCAGGGCGGCTCGATCGGGTTCTGGGAGGTGGAGCTCCTGCCGGCCGGATCGGACCAGGTCGGCGTGCACGGCGTCGTGACGATGGCGCGACGGCCGAACACCCCGGACTTCGCCTTCGCCAGGATGCCGACGGCGCCAGCCCCGGAGAGCCTGCCAAGCCCCGACTTTAGCGGCGCAACCATGCACTACGGGGCTTCGGCCTTTGAGCGCCGCACCCTGGAGGGTTTTCCACCGAAGCCCAGCGGAGATTCGCGGTCGCTGGCTTGGGTGCGGTCGCGGCGTGGAGCGTTGGACAAGGCGCTGCTGGGCATGATCACCGACAATTCCGCGCCACGGGCGATGTACGCGCTGGGATCGGCCGTCATGACCACGACCCTGTCACTGACGGCCTACTTGCACGCGACCGTGGAGGAGATCGCCGAGGTGGGTGACGACTTCATCCTGGTGGAGTGCGAAGGTCGGGTCGGCGGCGGCGGCGCGTCGGATGAACGCTCCAGCTACTGGCGTCGCGATGGCAAGCTGCTGGCCACCAGCGAGCAGTTGGCCTGGTACCGGGAGGCCCCGCGCGGCGCGCCGGAGTAGCGCGCCCTTTGGCTCCAAGCGCGAAAGCCGACCTTCGCCGGCATCGCTGCCGGTCCAACCCGCCAGGCGCACGAAGCAACTGCAGCTCTCATCACGACTTTGCCTTGCAGGTCGCGGCGACCAGGCCGTCTAACCAGTCCTGATGGCCGTTGATCATCGCGTTGGGCTTCTTCCTGGCCAGTTCCCGGGCCGCCTCGCCCTTCTGGGATTCCTGAGTGAGGATGCGTACCCGCCCGCCCGGGAGATCCTCGACCAACCAGGCATGGTAGATGTCGAAGCGTGTATCGCCTCCGCCGTCCCAGCCATGCCAGCCAAGGCGACCCGGCTTGCCATCAGCCGGAGGGACATACTCCAAGACCCGCGCCGCCACCGGAAAGCCGAATGTCTCGAAGTAGAAATGCACGCCGTTCTCCAGCTCAGGACCTTTGCCTTCGTAGAAACGGATGTTTGCTGAGTTCAGGTAGTAGGTCGGCCAAAGCGAGGCGTTGCTGAGGAATGGCCAGACATCCATGGCGCTTATTCCAGAAACAATAACCTCGTTCGATGCGAAGTTGTCGGTGAAACCCGGGATGTAATCCTCGGGCCAAAAAATCTCATTCATCTAAGTAGTCCCTTCTCCGCGATCTTACTGGTCTTCGAAGAAGACGAAGAGCGGATCCTCGTGATAATAGTTTGGCACGTCGGCGGCTCCCGCCAGGCCCGCCGGTGACGCCATTGCATCGAGGGCAGCCTGACGGCTGTCGAATGTGCCCGACCAGTACCAGAAGAATTCGCCGGGGGCGCCGTCCAGCGAACTGACACGCCCATACTTATAACCTTTTATACCAGGCAATTTGCCGGTCATCGGGCCGTGGCGTTCGCGGTAATACATCTCGAAATGTTCAGGGTTCTTGGGCGTCTTGTAAAGAACAACGAGATCAGTCACGGGTGTCTCCTTTGGAGTTCGGTTAAATGAGCGACGGCCGCATCGGAAAACTACGAAAGCCCGCCGGTTTGGGCGTTTGTCGCGCGTACAATTAGAAATACTGGCAAAGATCGCATTCACGTCTGTGCAGACGTTCTTGGATGTGGCTGCACAAATGGAACGCCCTTCGGCAGGATTGGCAAAGCTTGCTTCCCCGAGCGAGGCGCCCGGCGTTTCAACGCCGGCCTTCTATGACGCAGCTTCCGCCAAGGCCGGATAGTCTGTGTAGCCTGCGGGCCCCGGCGAGTAGAACGTCTCCGTGCTGGGTGCATTGAGTACTGCGCACCTGGCGAAGCGGGCTGGCAGGTCGGGATTTGCCAGAAACGGTCGACCGAACGCGATGGCGTCGGCCTCGCCCCGGCGCACGACTTGCGACGCATCGTCGAAAACGTAATCCGAATTCAGAATCAACGCGCCCTTGAAGGCCCGCCGAATCGCGGGAACGAGCTGCCGGATCGCGGGCTGAAAGCTGCTCTCGGGGCGCGACGCGCGCATCTCTAGGAATGCTATCCCGAGCCCGTTCAAGGTTTCAGCAGCTTTCGTGAACAAGGACTCCGATTCGCTGTCCGCGCATCCTTGAATGTCATCGTTGGGAGAAAGCCTCACGCCCGTCCGATCGGCGCCGGCTACGCTGATGAGTGCTTGGGTCACTTCGGTCAGCAGTCGGATGCGGTTGTCGACGGCGCCCCCGTACTGGTCGAGCCGCCGGTTGGTTCCATCCCGAAGAAACTGATCGATGAGATAGCCGTTCGCGGCATGTAACTGCACGCCATCGAACCCGGCGGCCATGGCGTGCTCGGCGGCTCGCCTGTAGTCGTCGATGATCTGCGCTATCTCGTGAAGTTCGAGCGCGCGTGCTTCCACATAGGGTTTGGCGCCATCGTAGGTGTAGGCGTGCCCGGGAGCGGTGGTTGCCGAAGCCGACACCGGCGGCGCGCCGCCAAGATAGTCTGGGTGCACGAGCCGGCCCATGTGCCAAAGCTGTGCGACGATGCGGCCGCCCGCGTCGTGGACCGCACGCACGATCGGTTTCCAGCCATCGCGCTGATCGTCGGACCAAAGTCCCGGCGTACTGGGCCAACCCAGGCCTTGCTGAGAGATTCCGGTCGCCTCTGAAATGATCAATCCAGCCGACGCACGTTGGGCGTAATATTCGCCCATCAGCGGCATTGGGACATGGTTGCGAGTCGCGCGGCCTCGGGTGAGCGGCGCCATCAGGATTCGATTAGGCGCCTCAATTGCACCCAATGTAATGGGCTCAAACAGTCTTGTCACAAGAGAGCTCCTTTATTTGCAATAGCTCCACGAAGCGGCGACGTCCGCGCGATGTCGGGTCGGGCTCTTGTCGTGGGCGTAGGTTAGAGCGCCGGACAAGGGTCGCATGCACTTCCGTGCAGACTCTCTTGGATGTGGCTGCACAGACGCAAAGCCCTTCGGCAAGGTTGGTAAAGCTTGTTTCCGGCCATCGACTGGCCCATCTGCCAAAGCCGCTGCTCGAAGGATGAAACGGCTATGGCGAGCGTGGCTACGAGGACACGGCAGACTTACGTCGACCGGGAGTCTCTCAACCGCGCCTTGGCTTCCGATCTCGTTGGCTGGACCGTTTCTGAAACGCGCGAGGCGCCGCTTCTCACGCACGTTGCGCCACATCGTCTAGGCGATATCCGCATCCTCGAACTATCCGGCAATCCGTTTGGAGCGGTGCGGGGGCGCGCGGAGATATCGGGGGACGGCGACACCTATCTGGGCATACTGTATCAGAGATCTGGCTCAACTCTATGTAGTATAGGTGAGGACCGTGTGATCGTCGGCCCCGGCGAAATCAGCGTCTGGCACAGCGGCCACCCAATATCATTTAAGATGCCCGAAACGTTCGACAAACTGTGCATGATCGTCCCGATCGCTCGGTTTGAGAGCGTGTTGTACAACGTCGAGACCTACGAGGGCCTGCGCCTGCCTGCTGACAGTAACCTGGCTCCGCTCTTGGGTTCCTACTTGTCAACATTGACCGATAGCGTGATGACGCGGAATGATGACACGCCGTTCGACGCCGTTGACGTGACGCTGGAATTGCTTGGAGCCGCGTTCCGGGCGCAGCGGCGATCGTCGACTATCGCACCGCGCGATCAGCTATTTGCCCGTATCAGCAGCTATATCGAAGGCCGCCTTGAGGACGCCAATCTATCGCCTAAGAGGATCGCCGAAGATAGTGGCATCTCGGTTCGATATCTTTATACACTGTTCAGCGAACGGGGCCTGACAGTATCAGGGTGGGTGCAAAGGCGACGTCTCCTGCGTTGTCGAGCCGAACTCGATGGAGCTGGTTCGCAAGCCTCCATAACCGAGATCGCCTATAGGTGGGGTCTCAATGATTCCGCCCACTTTAGCCGATTGTTCAAAGCCTCTTTCGGAATGTCGCCGACGCAATATCGGTCGTTGCGGCGGCTCAGCTAGACTCGGTGAGAACAAACTTGATCCGGGGTAACTAACGACGTTGCGGTTTCGTGAACGGCAGCGGCCGCTCGTGTGGCCCTGGGTCTTGGGCCCTAGGTCCTGGGTCCCGACCCTTGAAATCGTGAATCTCGCGACAATCCCGCAAGGGGAGAAAGGTGGCGCTTGATCCGCGTCGGGCCATGGGGGCTTGCCTGGCGCACGGGCCCGGCGAGAGTGTTGGCCGGGCGAAAGGGCCCAGGGAGGCGACGATGCGGGAAGTGGCTGCGGGCTATGGCCTGGTCGAAGCGCCTCTGTGGGATCCGCACAAGGGCCTCTACTTCAGCGATGTCCTCAACGGCGGGGTCCATCTGCTTGGTCGGGACGAGCAGGTGACGCTCGTGATCCCCAAGCGACGGGGCGTGGGCGGGATGGCGCTGCATGAGGCCGGCGGCCTCGTCGTCGGCGGACGAGACATCAGCTTCGCGCCCTTGGGGCAGGGGCTCGAACCGAAGGCG
>DATHPX010000114.1:0-2925 GCA_035483335.1 Caulobacteraceae bacterium
GCGCCAAAGACGCCGCACGACATCCCGCGGTTCCCCACGATCAGCCACACCGACTTCACAAATCCCGAACTTTGGTCCCTGGTCAGCGCTGCCGGCGAGGCAGCCGAGATCGCCCATGAACCGCGGCTGTCGGCCAGCACCTATCCGGTGATCCAGCAGGCGGCGATCGAAGGCGTGGGCGTCGCGTTCCTTCCCGAGCCCGCTCTGATCGAGCCGACAAAGGACGGTCGACTCGTCCGCATCCTGCCCGACTGGGCCTCCCCGGAGCGGCGGCTGCACATGGTGTTCACGTCGAGGCGCGGTCTCCTGCCGAGCGTGCGCGCTTTCATCGACTTTGCTGCTGAGGCGCTGAATCCGAAACTGCCGGGCTGGGCGGCGATGATCTAGGAGGCCCCGACCAAGTGCGAGTCCCCTGCCTAAGTCCCCGCCAGCCCGTATCCCTCGAACTGTTCGACGGAGCGGGGCGCGACGATCAGGGAAAGGGCCCCCGGGGCGTCCAGGATGGCGCGGAGCGCCGCGGCGGGCATGGCCCAGCCGTTGTCGGCGGCGCGCTGGCGCAGGGCGGCGATCGCCTCGAACGTCGCGGGGGTCAACAGGTCCTCGAAGAACTGCGGCGCATCGCCCATGCGGGTGCCCGGGACAGCCCCGCCACCCGCCTGGTATTTGCCGCTGAGCAGTCCACCGGCGAGGGGGCTGAACGCGACATATGAGATCCCTTCGGCCCCGGCGAGGGGGATCACCTCCCGCAGGTCGTCCTGCCTGAGCAGGTTGAATTCGTTCTGCAGGGTCGTGAAGGCGGCGCGCAGGGCGCCGTCGCCGGCCAGGGCCAGCACGGCCTGCAGATCATCGAAGCTGGCGTTGGATACGCCGAAGGCGGCGATCTTGCCTTGGGCAAGGGCGCGGTCGAACGCTTCCAGCGTCTCGTCCAGCGGCGTCACACGGTCGAATTCGTGGATGTAGTAGAGGTCGATCCGGTCCAGGCCGAGGCGGCGCAGCGACCGGTCGAGATGATCGGCCACCTGGCCGCGGCTCAGCGGGTTGTCGCCCGGCGGGCTGCCGTGCGGATTGCCGACCTTGGTCGCCACCTGGATGCGGGCGCGGAAGGCGCCGTCCTGCCGCCGCAGCCACTCGCCCAGCACGTGTTCGCTGACGCCGCCGCCATAGGTGTTGGCGGTGTCGAACCGCGTCAGGCCCACGGCGCGGGCGTGATCGAGCAGGGCCAGCGCCCGCTCGCGACCGTCGCCCTTGTCGCGCAGGTCGGGCGAAGAGCCGAGCCCGCCGAAATTGCCGCAGCCAAATACGATCCGGTCCAGGTCCTTGGCCGCGATCATCAGGCCGGCTCCTCGCCCTTGAGGATCGGCGCCAGCTTGCTCACGTCGATATTGCCGCCGGAGACGATGCAGACGATGTCGCCCCCGCCCGCACGGCCCGCCAGCGCCGCGGCCACGGCGGCCGCGCCGGCGCCTTCGGCGATCACGTGGTGCCGGGCGGCCAGCAGGCGGATCGCCTCCCTGATCTCGCTGAAGGACGCGCAGACCGCCTCGTCGACGGTCCGGCGCACCAGGGGCCACATCTCGTTCAGCACCGTGGTGCTGCCGATGCCGTCGACGAAGCTGGGGGTATAGGGGACCGTAGCCGGCCCGCCCGCCGCCAGGGCGGCGGCCGCTGGTTGCCCGGCCTCGGACTCCACCACGATCATCCGCACGCCGGGCTTCAGGCGCCGCATCACCGAGCCGATGCCGCTGACAAGGCCGCCGCCGCCGAAGGGGACGACGATGGCGTCGGGCTCCGGCAGGTCCTCCAGGATCTCCGCGCCGATGGTGGCGTTGCCGGCGATCACCGCCGACTCGGCCACCGGATGGAAGAAGACGCCGCCCACGCCTTCGAACCGTCGCGTGGTCAGCACCTGCCACCAGTCGGCGAACGGCACGCGGATCACCCGGGCGCCCAGTGTTTCGAGGGCGGCGGTCTTGGTCTGGGCGGCGTTGTCAGGGGCGACGATGGTCACCGGCACGCCCAGGGCGCTGGCGGCGAAGGCCAGGCCCAGGCCGAAATTACCCGCGCTGGGGGCCATGACGCCGGCCCTCAGGGCTTCCGGATCGGCGGTCTTGATGGCGTTGAGCGCCGCCCGGATCTTGAACGACCCCAGGGGCTGCAGGGTCTCCAGCTTCAGCCAGATGCGGGCGCCTGGAACCTCGACGTCCAGCCGCCACAAGGGCGTGCGCCGCGCGATGCCCGCTATATTGGCCCGGGCGACGTCGACGGCAGCGGCGTCAGGCAGGCGAAGGCCGGTCATCAGGAGGACCCCATGTTCTTCTGCGTCATGCGCTTCTGGACGAAATAGGCGATCGACAGCAGGACCAGCCAGGGCGCGCCGACGATCCAGGAGATGTTCCAGTCCCTGTCCAGACCCATGGTCACCAGGATGGCGGCCAGCAGACCCAGTCCCGCGATCTGCATGATCGGGAAGAAGGGCATGCGCACGGGGAGGTCAGCCGCCCTGTGTGCGCGGCGAAAGCCGAAGTGGCTGATCAGGATCAGAACCCAGACGATGATGGCGCCGAAGAGGGCCACGCCCTGCAGATAGGCGTAGGCCTTGGGTGTGAACCTGGCCAGGGCCGCCGCCAGCAGCACGCAGGCGCCCGACAGGACCACCGCCGCCACCGGCGCGCCCGATCGGCTCAGCCGGCCCAGCCAGCGTGGCGCGTAGTGGCCTCGCGACAGGGAGAACAGCATTCGTGAGCAGAGGTAGATGTTGGCGTTCATCCCCGACAGGGCCGCGCTGACGATCACGAAGTTCATGATGCCGGCGGCGTAAGGGATGCGCGAGAGGGCCAGGACTTTGACGAACGGGCTCTGGGCGACCGTCACGGAGCCGCCGGTCTGGGTCCACGGCACGATGGCGGCCACCACGGCCAGGGCGAG
>DATHPX010000115.1:0-26928 GCA_035483335.1 Caulobacteraceae bacterium
CCTGGCCGCGTTCGACCTCCGAGCGGCGCCGTGAACTGCTCCGCTGGAATCCCATTCCGCTGCGGACGTTCGGGTTGGCGGTGGTCGCGGGCGTGCTGGCTCTGGGTGCGTTCGGAGGGCTCTGGATCGCGGTCTCGGACCTCGCGCACATCCCGCCGGGCGTCCAGCCGAAGGCGCCGCCAGGGACGCCTGTGGTCACCCTGATCGCCTTGCTGCTGATGAGTTCGATTGCCGCGCCGCTCACCGAAGAGGCCGCCTTCCGCGGCTACGCCACCGGCATCCTGAAAAGGGCGTGGGGCTCCCGGTCAGCGGCGGTTCTCGGCGCCACGGCGCTCTTCGCGGCCGGGCACTTCCTCCAGGGGCTAGATCCGCTGAAGCTGTCCCTCTACTTCGCCGCGGGCCTGATCTTCGCCCTCGTCGCCGAGGTCACCAACTCGCTCTACGCCGCGATGGTCGTGCACGGCTTGGGCGACATCCTTGGTTTCACCGTGCTCTGGCCCCACGACCAGCAGGCCCACGCCATGGGGTTCGCCGATCCGCTGTTCGCGCCGGCCCTGGTCGCCCTCGTCATCTTCACGCCGGCCGCCGTCTTCGCCTTCCGCCGCCTCGCCCGCCCACCGGCGCCAGGAGGCGGAGGCCGCCACGACACGTTTGCGGGCTCAACTGCGCTCGGGCGCTGAAGCCTTCACGAAATCGACGAACGCCCGCAGCGGGGCGGGTAGATAGCGGCGCCCGGGATAGTAGAGGAACGGCCCGGAGAAGCTTTGCCACCACGGTCGCAGCACCGGCTCCAGCGCGCCGCTGTCCAGCGCCGGCTTCAGAAGGTCCTCGAAACTCTGGACGATCCCCAGTCCGTCGATCGCCGCGCTGGTCGCCAGGTCCGCGGCCCCGCCCAGACGCACCATCAGAGGGCCCGAGGGCTCGACCCGCACAATCTCGCCATCTCGCTCGAATTCCCACGGCGGTGACGCGCCGCTTGCGAACCGGCCACGCAGGCAGTCGTGCGAGAGCAGGTCGCGCGGGTGCTCCGGCCGGCCCCGCGCATCGAGATACGTAGGGGAGGCGGCGGTCGCGAAGCGCTGGACGCGCGGACCGATCGGGATCGCGATCATGTCCTGCTCGAGCCGCTCGTCGTAGCGGATCCCCGCGTCGCACCCCTCCGCCAGGAGGTCGACGAAGCCTTCCTCGACGATCACTTCCAGGCGGATGTCCGGATAGGCCTTGAGAAAGGGCGTCACGATCGCCGGCAACACCAGCCTCGAGGCCACGCCCGGCACATTGAGCCGAAGTGTGCCCGCGGGGCGGTCGCGGAAGGCGTTGACTACGTCCAACGCCGCCTGCACCTCGCTCAGAGCTGGCGACAGCCGCTCGTAAAGGCGCGCGCCGGCCTCGGTCAGGGCCATGCTCCGGGTGGTGCGGTTGAGCAGCCGCACGCCGAGCCGCGCTTCCAGTCGCCGCAGCGCCTCGCTCAGGCTCGAGGCGGAGACGCCGCTCTCCCGCGCCCCGTCGCGGAAACCGCCCGCTCTCACGATCGCGACGAAGGCCGCCAGGTCGTCCAGCTCGCTCGCCATTGTTCGCAATCCCGTACGGCTCGTGCCGATTACGCGGGATTATCACGCACCGGACTGCGGTCCATATTGCGACCGCCAGCTTCGAGGAGATCCGCCATGACGACCACCACCCAACTCGCCCGTCCCGCCACGGCCGCAGGCGTCTTCCGCCTTGGCGACCGGACCGTGAACCGCATTGGCTATGGCGCGATGCAGCTCGCCGGTCCCGGCGTGTTCGGCCCGCCCCGCGACCGCAACGAGGCCCTCGCCGTCCTGCGCGCCGCGATCGATGCCGGCGTCGACCACATCGACACCAGCGACTTCTATGGGCCCTACGTCGTCAACGAGCTGATCCGGGAGGCCCTGCACCCCTATCCGGAAGGCCTGACGATCGTCACCAAGGTGGGCGCCTTCCGTGGCGCGGACGCCTCATGGAATCCGGCCCACTCGCCCGCTGACCTGACCCGCGCCGTGCACGACAACCTCAGTCACCTCGGTGTCGACGCCCTCGACGTGGTCAACATGCGGCTGCCCGGCGCCCTTCATCTTCCAGCCGAGGGCCCGGTGGAGGAGATGTATTCGACCTTGGCCGACCTGCAGCGCCAGGGGCTGATCCGCCACCTCGGCCTTAGCAATGCGACGTGGGCCCAGGTAGAAAAGGCGCGCGCCATCGCCCCGGTCGTCTGCGTCCAGAACTACTACAATCTCGCCCATCGTGACGACGACGCCCTGATCGACCAGCTCGCCGCTGCGGGGATCGCCTACGTTCCCTTCTTCCCCCTCGGGGGCTTCAGCCCGCTGCAGTCGCAGACCCTCTCCGACACCGCGGCCGAGCTGGGCGTCACGCCGCTGCAACTGGCCCTCGCCTGGCTGCTGCGCCGCGCGCCCAACCTCCTCCTCATCCCCGGCACCTCGTCCCGCGCCCACCTGCGCGAGAACCTGGCCGTCGGCGCGATCGAGATCCCGGACGCGGCGATGGCGCGGTTGGACGCGGTCGGCGGCTGAGGTTTCTGCCCCAACGAGGGAAGGCAGTCGCACCCTTGTTCAGCTGGTGGGGGCTCTTACGACTGTAGCTTTCTTGCCGTCATCCCGGGTCCTCGCTTCGCTACGCTCGCTACGGCCCGGGATGACGGACGAAATTGGGAGTTCGAGGAACTCGCAAGAGGTGATTCCATATCGCAGGCGGCATGGCCGCCTTCAGTCGCCATCCTCCTCGGCGAACGCATCGCGGATCAGCCTGACGATCTCGCGCATTCGCCCGGGGTGCGGCGTGGCCCGGGGATCGACCAGAAGCTCGATCCCTTCGGCGATGCGATATCGGTGCGCGACCTCGGGTGTCGCCCAGTGCTTGGTGAGCTTCGCCCGCCATGCGGCTTCTTCGGTTCGAGCTGTCCAGACCGTCAGGGCCGCCTCGAAGGTCGCCCCCGTCCGCCCCAACTCGCGCTCCATTTCCCGCAGATAGTCCCGGATGCTCTCGAGGTCGTTGCCTGCCTGCTGCATGGCGCGGATCAGGCGCAGGCGCGTCAGGTGGTCCGCCCCGAAGTTCGCCCCTCGACCGCGGCTCGCCGGCGGCGGCAGCAACCCTTCCCCGACATAGTAGCGAACCGTGCGCTCGGAGGCGCCGCACAAGGCGGCAAGCTCCCGGGCCGTGTACCGCGTCGGATCGCCGTCTGCCGCCATCCCCGGATACTGCCACTGAACTGGCAGATTTCAACTGGCGAATTGTGCCGCGCTGAGCGGCCGCCGAGTCCACCCTATCCTCGACCCTTCCGAGTCTCTCGGCTAGCATCTGTACAAACTAGTGCGGGCCGATCCCGCCGTTACCTGACGGCGGCGATCGTGGGAGGCGTGACATGAGCGACGCCGCCGTCGTCAGCGACGCCGAGGCCGAGACGCTCTTCTCGGACCTCCGCGAGGCGGTCCAGCGCGGCGAGCGCGAGCGCGCCCTTGACCTGGCGGAGCGCTGCGAGGCGGCGGATCTCGAGCACCCCCTCATCCTGACTCTCGCCGCCGAGGCGGCCGAGGCGCGGGCAGACGACGAGCGGGCGGCCGGACTTCTGAGGCGCGCGATCGACCTGGCGCCTGAGCAGGCCGAAGCGTGGCGGCGGTTCGCCGTCGTGCTTGGCCGGCTCGGGCTTCTCGAGCCGGCACGCACGGCCGCCGACCACGCCCTCTCGCTGGCGCCCGACGCCGGCCCCTGCCTGGTCGCCGCCGGCGCCGCGGCCTTCGCCGTGGGTGATCTTGCGCCCGCAACCACGCACTACGAGGCCGCCGCCGCCTCCGGCAGCATCGAAGCCATCGAGGCGCTTGGCGCCATCGCCGCGCGTCGCGGCCAGGCGAAGGAGGCGCGCGACCTGGCCGGACGCGCCCTCGCCGCTGCGCCGGACCGGGTGGGCGCGGTCCTCACCCTTGCGCGCGCCGACCTCCTTGAGGCCGACCCCTCCGCCGCGGACCGTCGCCTCACCGAACTCCTCGCCGGCGCGATCTCGGAGGCGCTGGAAGTCGCCGCCCTCGACCTGAGGGCGGAAGCCCGCGACGCCTTGGGCGAGACCGACCGCGCCTTCGCCGACTATCAGGCGCGCAACGTGCGCATTGCGCGCGCAAACCGCCCGACACCTGGACAGGAGCGTCGGCTGGACGAAGCGCATCGCCTGACGACCTGGTTCGGCGAGGCGGACGCGCGCACGTGGCGAAGGCGCGCCGGCGACGATCGGGAAGGCGCTGGGACGGTGCGCCGCCACGCCTTCCTGGTTGGCTTTCCCCGATCCGGCACCACCCTGATCGAGAAGGCGCTCGCCAGCCATCCGCAGGTCGTGACCCTGGAGGAGGTCGACTGCCTGGGAGAGGCTGGAAGGGACTTCCTGGCCGGCCCTGCGCAGCTCTCGGATCTCGAGACGATCGACCAGGAGGAGGCCGATCGACGCCGCGCTGTCTACTGGCGAGGCGTTCGCCAGAGCCTGGGCAAGGACCTCGCCGGCAAGACCCTCCTCGACAAGCTGCCCCTCCACACCCTTGCGCTTCCGGTGATCGCCAAGCTGTTCCCAGACGCGACGATCCTGTTCGCCCTGCGCGATCCAAGGGACGTCGTCTTGAGCTGTTTTCGGCGACGCTTCCGTCAGAACGCGGCCATGGCCGAGTTCCTCACCCTGCCGGACGCCGCGCGCTACTACGATGCGATCATGACCCTCGCGGGGGTCTATCGCGCCCTGCTGTCGCTCGAGGCGCTCGAGGTGCGCCATGAGGCGATCGTGGCGGATTTCGACGCCCGGCTCGGCCACGTGTTGGACGCGCTCGACCTGCCCTGGGATGACGCCGTGCGCGGCTTTGCGGCCCGCGCCGCCGCGCGGCCGAGGACCCCCAGCGACCTGCAATTGGCGGCAGGGCTCAACGAAGCCGGGCTCGGTCAGTGGCGTCGTTATGCGCCCTATCTCGGGGGGGTGCGCGCGATCCTCGATCCCTGGGCCGTGCGCTTGGGCTATTCGTCGGCCTGATCACACAGAAACGCCCCCCGCCGCGAGGCGGGGAGCGCTTCCGTCACCCCACTATCGGGTTAGTCAGGCGGCCGCGAGTGCGCGGCGGCGGCGGAGCATGGCGCCGGCTCCGGCGAGGCCCGCCAGCATCGTCACCCACGTCGCGGGCTCGGGAATGCCCGGCGATGACGAGCCGAACGTCACGTCGTCCATCACCACCTCGTTGGCGACACCGCCGAAGATGATCGAGTGGGCGGTGCCCGAGAACGCTACCCCGATCGGCTCGAAGGGGCAGAACGCCGCGCTGTAGCCGGGGCATGCGGTGTCGCCGTTTGGCGTCATCGCGAGATTGAAGTTGGCCAGTTCGGTGCCTGTCCCGTCGGGGCCGGACCAGACCTCGACCGAACTCGCGAAGCCGGTGGGGTTCGTATAGTTGAACGAGAAGCCCGTCTTGAAACCGGCGGCGACGTCGATCGTCGTCTCGTTGCCGCTCAGGAAGAACAGGGCGCCCTTGTCGGAGCCGGGGGCCAGGCCCCCACGAGAGGTATTCGAGCACACCACGGTCAGCGAATTGAGGCAGATCGCCTGGGCGTTCGCGCTGAAGGTCACTCCATAGTTCGGCCCAGACGTGCCGTCGCTGCTGACGCCTCCATCGTAATAGCCGTTGATGAAGGCGTAACCCGACGGATAGGTCGAATTGATCCCCTCGAAATTGAGTGAGACGACGCCCGCATGGGCGCCAGCGGCCATGGCGGTGGAGGCCAGGGCGGCAAGCAGAATCCTACGCATTTGATCTCCTCACAGGTTGGCCTCCGTCGTGGGAGGCGGACTGCAGGCGACGAACCAGCCCCAAATCGCCGCTCCGGCCTGCGGTGAACAGTTACGCTTGGAGAAACCCAAGGGTCGCAGTTCGGAAATGTACCGAAAACTTCGCGGTAGGAGAAGTAGAATTTGGCGCGAATTGGAACAAAGAGGTCCTGATTGCGCCCCAAGAGCGGCGAAACGAGGCGCGACTTTGCAGTTGGCGAGACCTAGGGAGTCGTTCCCGGGTCCGGCTTCACCATCCCTGCGGGCGGGTAGGGCGGAAGCAGCGCCGGCGGCGGCGGCAAGCCCGCAGGCTTACCCGCGATCTGCTTCATCAGGATCGCCACGGCCGTCTCCAGTTGAGCGTCGCGGCCCGCGAGCAGGTCGGCCGGGTAGTTTTCCACCTCCACGTCGGGATCGACGCCGTGGTTCTCTACCGCCCACTGGCTGTCGGTGTCGTAGAGCGCGTGTTCCGGAATTGTGATGTAGCCGCCGTCCATCATCCGCCAGTTGCCGCGGATTCCGCGCACGCCCCCCCAGCTGCGCGTGCCCACGAGCGGTCCAAGGTGGTAGAGCTTGAAGAAGTAGGGGAAGATATCCCCGTCCGAGCTCGACCAGTGGTTGAGAAGGGCGACCTTGGGCCCGTTGAGCACGTCCTGCGGCTCGGTGGTGACGCCGCCTTCGCGGTCGACGTCGAGGGCCACCAGCTCGCGGCGCAGGCGCTCGAGGGCGTACGGGGCGATGAAGCCCCCGCCGTTCCAGCGGTCGTCCATGATCAGGGCTTGCCGGTTCAGCTGGGCGTAGAACTGCCGCACGAACTGCTGCAGGCCCAGCTGGCCCATGTCGGTCATGTAGACATAGCCGATGCGGCCCCCAGACAGGCGGTCGACCACCTCGCGGTTGTGCTCGATCTGGGCCGCCTCGCGCACGGCCAGCTCGTTGGCGATCGGCTGGACCACGACATGTCGGCCGGGGCCGTTCGGCCCTGGGGCCACGGTCAGCTCCACCGTCGTCTTGGCGTCGGCGAGCTGCAGAAGCGCGTCGGGGTCCATCGGCGCCTTCAGCTCCACGCCATTGATCGCCTGCAGATAGTCCCCGGCCTTTACGTCCAGTCCCGGCTGGGAGAGCGGGCTGCGGTACTCATCGCGGGTGTTGTCGCCGGGATAGATGTGGGCGATGCGATAGCGACCTGAAGCGGCGTCGAGGGCGAGGTCGGCTCCCAGGAGACCACCCTGGGCCTTGGGCGTCGTGTCCCCATCGTCTCCGCCGCCGACATAGGTGTGGGAGTTGCCCAGCTCCCCCAGCA
Organism: Caulobacteraceae bacterium; assembly: GCA_035483335.1. Classification (GTDB taxonomy): domain Bacteria; phylum Pseudomonadota; class Alphaproteobacteria; order Caulobacterales; family Caulobacteraceae; genus Acaudatibacter. The sequence goes on from DATHPX010000115.1 coordinate 7,131, forward strand.
TCTGGCCGATCAGGTAGTTGAGGTCCTCCCGCGAACCGAGTTCCGGCAGCAGCTTCGCATAGCTGTCGTGGACCGCCTGCCAGTCCACGCCATTCATCGCCGGAGAGACGAACAGGTCGCGCTGTAGGCGCCACGCGTTGTTGAACATTTCTGTCCATTCCGCCTTCGGATCGACGATCAGGCGCAGACGGCTGAGGTCCAGCTTGTCGGCGGTGTCGGCGTCCTTTTCAGCGTCTTTCTTGGTGTCGAGGACGGTGTAGTCGGCCTTGCGCCGGATCAGCACGCGCTGGCCGTCGAGCGCGAGGGAATAGGCGTCGACATTCTCGGCGACCACGGCGTCCTTGCGCGTCTTCAGGTCGAAGAAGCGCAGGGCGGCCTTCTCACCGTTCAGGGGCCCGCCGATCGTGTTTAGCGGCTGGGTCAGGTAGTAGATCCGGTCTCCCCGCACATCCATCTGGGCGAGCTCGGACGGCTCGATGGGCACGGCGACTGCGCGCGCCATCATGCCGTCCAGATCGATGCGGATCGGGGGGAGGGGGCCGGGACGATCGGGCGCCGGCTTGCCGCCTTGCGCCTCGTGCGCGCCGTGCCGCGTCAGGGCCGCGGGCTTGATCGCGCCGGCGGCCGTCTGCGGCGGGCTGGGCGCCTCTGGGGCCGGGCCGGTGTCGGCCTCGTCCGAGCGAGGCGCCATGGGCGAGACTGCCTCCTTCGAGAGCGGGATCGCGTAGACGCCCAGGGATTTCAGCAGCGCGAAGTCGAATTCGTTTTCAGAAAAGACCGGATTCTCGTGCCGGTTGGAGACGAAGTAGAGGTACTTGCCGTCGGGCGACCAGGCCGGGTTGGAGTCGGCGTTCGCCCCCTCGCCCAGGCGAGTGGTGCGGCCGGTGGCGATCTCGGTCAGGTAGAGGTCGCTTCGGCGCTGGCCCGCGGACATGCTGTAGGCGATCCATCGCGCGTCGGGCGAGAAGGCGGCGTCATGGATCTCGGTGAGCCCGTCCTTGGCGATCATGCGCGACTCGCCCCCAAGCGTGGGGACCAGCCACAGGCGATGCTCTCCATCGGCCACGGCCAGCAGCTTCCCGTCGGGTGAGAAGACAGGCGCGTAGAAATACCCGTCCTTGAAATGGGTGAGCACAGTCTCCGGCCCGCCCTCGGCCGCTCGGATGGCGACCTGCTGCGAGCCGCCGGCGTCGGTCGTGTAGGCGACGAGCTTGCCGTCGGGGGACCAGGCGGGATGATCCTCGTCCGCGCCCGGCGTTCCGGTCAGGTCGCGTGTGGCGCCTTCCTTGGTCGGGATACTGAAGATGTCGCCGCGGGCGGAGACCAGGGTCCGCTGGCCGTTTGGCGCCAGGGCGAAGTCGGGATCGCCCGCGGTGTCCTTGTCGCGGATCTGATCCTTGACCTCGGCCGCGCGCAGGCGCGTGCGCGGATTGTCGTCGGGGACCAGGACCGGAACCTCCCGCACCTGCTCGCTCGGCAGGTCCATCACATAGAGCTTGCCGGCCTGCTGGAAGGCGATGGCGTCGCCGCCAAGGGCGGGGAAGTCGATGTCGTAGTCGGTGAAGTGCGTGACCTGCCGCGCCTGCCCGGTCTGCTCGTCATAGACCCAGATGTTGGCCCGGCGATGCTCGTCGCGGTCGGCGAGGTAATAGATCCGATGGCCCCACCACATCGGCGAGGTGTTCGTGCCCGACCAGTTGGTGATCTGGGTCAGCTTGCGGGTGTTGAGGTCGTAGGTGAACACCTGCTGGGCGAGGCCGCCGTTGTAGCGCTTCCACGTGCGGAAGTTCCGGAAGATGCGGTTGTAGGCGATGGTGTGGCCGTCGGGGCCGTAGGTCGCCAGGCCGACGGCGGAGTCGATCGGCAGGGGAGCCGCCAGGCCGCCCGCGACCGGAACCTCATAGAGGTTCGCGCCCCAGTCGTTCCACCCATCGCGCTTGGTCAGGAAGACCACCGCCTTCGAGTCGGGCGTCCAGGTGACCACCATGTTGTCCGGCCCGTGCCGCCCGCCCGTCCCCGCCTCGGACGCGGGATGGTAGGTCAGGCGGCGCGCCGCCCCGCCCGCGGCGGGGATCACCCAGACGTCCGTGCCGGCGTTTGACGCCTCGGTATAGGCGATCCACCTCCCGTCGGGCGAGACGCGCGGGAGCATGTCCTGGCCGGGCGCGCTCGTGAGCCGCACCGCTGTCCCGCCGCTCTTGGGGACCGACCAGACATTTCCGTCGGCTACGAAGACGATCCGCTCGCCATAGGGCTGTGGGAACCTCGGCAACGCCGCCTGCGCCACCCCCGCAGCCAGCGCCCCCCCAGCAAGAGCCGCCGCCGCGCTCGCCGCCAGCCACCGATTCATTCGTGATCCCCGTTGGTCATTTGCGGCCTTTTATTAAGGCCGGAAACCAACTTGGCCGAATTACATCTTTGCCATCTGGATGTCGGGTCCGCCCTCTTGTCACGCTCGATGGACACTTTGCTCGCGCAGATGGGCCGCAAAGGTTCTTTATAGTATTCTGAGGCTGGGGCGGCGCTCCAAGTGAGGAGAGGACGACATGAGCGGCGCATTCAAGATAGTGGCGATCGCAGGGATCGCCGCGGCGACGATGCTGGCTTCCTCGGCTCAGGCGGCCGATATCGTCGTGAAGGTCGGCGATCTCGATCTCTCGAGTCCTCAGGACGCGAAGGTGTTCGAACACCGCATGGACGTCGCGGCCCGACAACTGTGTCAGACGATCCAGGTCATCGGCACGCGACTCCCCCCCATGACCGCCTGCCGAGCGGATGTACGAGCAGAGGCGAAGGAGGCGCTCGACGGCGGGTTCCCGCAGTTCGTGGCGGTGGTCCGAACCGCGCCGCGCCCGCCCGGCTGAACGAGCTCGGCGTCCGCCCCGGACTTGGCTCTCTGGCCAGGCCCGGGGGGACGACTGGGTGAAACCTCGCGTCTAGATCCTGTTCGCGGCTGGCCGCGCCATGCCGTACAGCGCGGCGCTCGAGGCCAGGATCGCGCCAAGAATGACGGCTGACATCGGCCGGGCCGTGCCGTCGGCGAAGATCGCCGTGAGGCTCGAGATGAGGGCGCCGGCGGCGAAAGAAGCCGCGCCCATCAGGGCGGAGATCGATCCGGCCCTCAGCGGATCGGTGTTGAGGCCTGCGGCCTGGGTGTTGGCTCCCACCAGCCCGAATGAAGAGACCACGGCGAACAGGGGGACAAGCACCCCCCACTCCCCGCCAAAACCGGTATAGGCGTCCGCCGCCAGCACGGCGGCGAACACGATCGAGGCCGCCCGCGAGCGCATTAGGATGAATTCGGGGGTATGGCGGTGTAGCAGGTGGGCGTTCACCTGGCTCATGCCGATCAGGCCTAGGCCGTTGATCCCGAACACTACGCCAAAGAGGCTCGGCGGGATGTGGTAGGCGGTGATCAAGAGGCCCGGCGAGGCGGCGATGTACGCGAACAGGGCCGCACCGTTGAAAGCCCCGGCCAGGATGTAGCCCATCAGCATCCGGTGGCGCAGCAGGGCGAGATAGGTCCTGAATGGGTGCTCGGACCTCGCCTTGGCCGCGGTCTCGGCCGAGCGCGTTTCCGCCAGCGCGAAGTACACCCAGGTCCCGGCGATCAGTCCGAAGGCCGTCATCACCACGAAAATCGCCCGCCAGCTTGCGAGGGCGAGCAAGCCGCTGCCGACCAGCGGCGCGAGGATCGGGGCAAGGCCCATGACCAGCATCAGTTGGCTGAGGATCCGCGCGCCCTGCCTGTGCTCGAACCGGTCGCGCACGACCGCGCGGGCGATCACCTGGCCCGCGCAGCCGCCCAGGGCCTGCAGGAACCGGGCCACGACGAGGGCGGGCAGGGAGGGCGCCAGCGCACAGGCGGCCGAGGCGAGGGTGTACAGGATAACGCCGAAGAAAAGCGGCCCGCGGCGCCCCCATCGGTCCGACGCCGGCCCGTAGAAGAACTGCCCGATCGCCATGCCGAGGAAGAAGGACGACAGGCTCGCCTGGGCCGCCCCGGCCGGGGCGTGGAAGGCGCGACCGATCGCCGGGAGCCCGGGCAGGTACATGTCGATCGAGAGGGCCCCGAAAGCCGTCAGTGACCCTAGCAGCGCCACCATCGCCCACGGCGTGCGGGCGCGCGTGGACGCGGCGGCTGACGGTGCGGAGGCGGCGGTCATTGCGCGCAGATAGCCTGATCCGCCGGGCAGGACAGCATTTTCCGAGGACCGACCGCACGGGCGGACTACGAAGTGGCGGAAGGCGGCAGCCGCGGCCCTGGAGTCGGGAGGCTTACCCGGAGCGCCGGCGCCCTCGCCGGCCAGAGGTCTCTCAGCCGGTTTGGCGTCGGAGCTGCTCTACGATCCGCGCCGCGGTCGCGGAAACGAGCCGGCGAGGGCGCCGGCGCTCCGGGTTCTTACTGTGGGCGCCCGGCTCTTTGCCGGATTCCACACCCGCGCGCGCTTCTCTGTCGGCGCGGGCCATGCCAAAACTACGCTGAGAAGAGCTTCCGGGAGGCCGCCCGCGTGACCCTGCAGTACGACCTCTACTGGTCCTTCCGCTCGCCCTATTCTTACCTGCTCACCCCGCGCCTCGCGGCGCTGGAGCGGGAGTTGGACGTGCGCGGTAACATCCGGCCGGTCTATCCCCTGGCCGTGCGCACGCCGGAGTTCTTCAACACGCGCGATCCGCTGTGGGCGCCCTATCTGCTGCGCGACATCATGCGCGAGGCGGAGTTCCTGGGGATGACCATCCGCTGGCCGCGTCCCGATCCGGTCTACATGGACCGCGCCACCGGCAAGTATCCGGCCGAACAGCCCTACATCCATCGCCTCACCCGCCTTGGCGTCGCGGCGGCTGAGCGGGGCAGGGGGCTGGCCTATCTCGATGAGGTCGCCCGGGTGATCTGGAACGGCGCGACCGACAACTGGCATCAGGGCGAGCACCTCGATCGAGCGGCGGAGCGCGCCGGCCTCGACCCGGCCGAGCTCTCCCGCGCCGCCGACGAGGAGGCTGAGCGACTGCACGCCGTGATCGAGGACAGCCAGCGCGCGCAGCGCGCCGCCGGTCACTGGGGCGTGCCGATGATCGTCTTCGCTGGCGAGCCCTTCTTCGGTCAGGACCGTTTCGACCAGTTCAAGTGGCGACTCTCCCAGCAAGGTCTGCGCGACGACAGTAGTCAGTCGCGTCAGGCGGGAGCCGCCAAAGCCCCTCACCCGCCGCGCTAGCGCAAGAAGGCGTAGTCTGCTGAATAGGGCTCGGCGCGAAGCTCGCCGGGCGTCGCGCACTTACCCTTCAGGCCGCCGCCGTGCGTGTTCAATCGCAATACCAGTTTCGCGTCCCCGAGGACGCCGCTGCCGCGATGCTGCACGACGTCGAGCTTCAACAACGGCGCGTCGTTCGGGGCGACGCCCGGCGCCGAGGCCGACTGCCTGCCGATCACCCTGTCGCCATCAGTCAGCTCCCAGGTCGGGCCGGCGTAATGACGGCCGACTGTCACGTCAACCAGGGCAAGGGTGGCGATCGGCTCGCGAAAGACCCAGCTGGCGCCGGCGCCAGGAGCCGCCTCGCACTCGTAGATCTGGGCTCCCGTCGCGTGAACGACCAGGATGGGGTCGCGATCCGCCACATCGAAGACCCGCGGCGCGCGCGCAGCTTGGGCCTCGGAGAGCGAGGGGTCGCCGACATCGGCCGCCATCGCGAACACAGTCAGCAAGCTAACCGCTCTGAACATCCTCAGGCAGTCTTGCAGGTCCCATCTGCGCCTTGCTCTGACCCGCCCACCGGCCATGATCTTCCTCGAACCTGCCGCGAAACCTCGTCTCGCTCTTGATGACCAGCATGGTGGGTTCCCGACTACGCTGTCGTTTCGGCTCGATGGGAGATGCGCTACGTCTGAAACAGGAGCGACGTCAGGGCTAGGTTTAACGCCCAAGAAGTGGCCTATGGCGACCCAAACCGCCTGCGTCGTGCTGACATTCCAAGGAACGCATCGAGACGATCTATTTCTTCGATCGGAACGATCAATTGGACCCCTAGAACGGCGCGGCGCAATCCACCCGGCGTAAACTTCCAAAAGGGAGCAGCCACAGGCTAGGGCATCCGCCTAGAGGGCGCCGGGCGTCCTGGCTGACGCCGTCCTCCCGTCAAGTCGTTCCCGCCGGAGAAGGCGCAAACGCCGGGCGTTTCACGGCCGTGGCGTTCTCCGTCTCCTGCGCCGGGGCGCCACAAGCCGTGCACGAGGTTCCTCCTCCGAATTCCCGCACTCGTCGCGAGCGCGACCGCGGACAGTAAGCTTTCCCGGAGTTCCACATGACGCTCCCTCAACCAAATCCTGGCAGCCTCGCCGTCACGCCGAAGATCACCATCGTCGACGACGACCAGGCCATGCGGAACATGCTCGTCGAGTACCTCGATCAGAACGGGATGCTGGCCACGGCGGTCACCGATCACGCGGGCCTCGACAAACAGCTGAAGGAAGGGCCGAGCCTCATCATCCTCGATCTGCACCTTGGGCAGGAGGACGGGCTCGACCTGCTGCGCCACATACGCGCCACCTCTGATGTGCCGGTGATCGTCATCACCGGCCACCGGCGCGATGAGATCGACCGCGTGGTTGGCCTCGAGCTTGGCGCGGACGACTATCTCACCAAGCCCTTTGGGCTCCGCGAGCTGCTGGCCCGCGTGCGCACGATCCTCCGCCGAAGGATGACGGGCGGAGAGGACGTCCGACCACGGAGGGGCCAGCGCGCCAGGTTCGGCGCCTGGGAACTCGATCGCGTCACGCGGCGGATCCAGCGCGCAGGCGAAGAGTCCATCGCCCTCACCAAGAATGAGTACGCCCTTCTGCACGCGTTCTTGGATGCGCCGAACCGACCGCTCTCGCGCGAGCACCTGTTGCATGCGACCCGCATGCATGACGACGTCTTCGATCGCAGCATCGACGTGCAGATCCTCAGGCTCCGGCGCAAGCTGGAGGACGATCCGGCGGTCCCGCGGATCATCGAGACGCTGCGCGGAGTCGGCTACGTCTTTCGGGCGCAAGTCGAGACGGTATGAGCCGCGTTCTTGCGCTCAGCGTTGTGTTGCTCGTTGCGGTCGCCGCGCCGCTGCGTGTGAGCTCCGTAACGCAGCAGTCGACGCCGCGCATCGGCGAGCCCATCACCCCGATCCTGCCGCCGCCACGCGAGGATCCCGCGCGAGTTCGGCTCGGTGAGATGCTGTTCGGCGATCCGCGGCTTTCTGGATCAGGCTCCCGGGCGTGCTCGAGCTGCCACGACCTGGCGACCAACGGCGCGGATGGCCGTCGTCGCGGGCTCGCGCCCGATGGGACCGACCTGCCCGTGAACACCCTTACCGTCTTCAACGCCGGGCTCAGCTTCCGCAACAACTGGGCAGGCGAGCGCCGCTCGCTCGAGGACCAGGCCAAGGGCTCCATCGACAACCCACGGATCATGGGAGGGAACCTCGACCTGGTGGTAAGACGCCTCCGCGCCGATCCCACCATGACCCAGGCCTTCGCGCGCGCTTACGGCGGCCCTCCAGACGGGACGCGCGTGGTGGACGCGCTTGCGACGTTCGAACGGACCCTTGTCACCCCCAACTCCCGTTTCGACGCTTGGCTGCGCGGCGACGATGCGGCCCTGAATCAGAGCGAGCTGCAAGGCTACAAACTCTTCAAGTCGATCGGCTGCGCCTCGTGTCACCAGGGGGTGAACATGGGCGGCAATCTCTTTCAGGTGAGCGGCGTATTCCATCCGGTTACCGGGACTACGTCGAGGCTCGTGCGGGTGCCCTCGCTGCGCAACGCGGCGGCGACCGCGCCCTACTTCCATGACGGCAGCGCGCCAACGCTTGAAGCCGCGATCCGCACCATGGGAAGAGCCCAGCTCGACCGTACGCTAACCGTGGCGCAGATCGACCAGATCGCCGCCTTCCTGCGCACCCAGACCGGTCAGTATCGCGGTCGCCTCGTGACGGCTCACCCATAAGACGGCGACTCACATTTCTGGTCCTGCTTTTGCTGTCCGGCCTCGCTGTGTCTGCAATGGTCATCGAGCGCGCCAACCGGGAGACGACGACAGCCAGGATGATTGCGGCGCTGGACGGCTATGAGCGCGCCCAGTCCGACCTCGAGCGCGATGCGATCAAGCTGCGCGGCGGCCTGCTGCATGATTACGACCCGCTGGTCGTGGACGTCGCCCAATTCGAGGCCGCCAGTCGCAGACTGCTCTTTCTGTCCGCTAGCTCGCCGAGCCTGCAGCGCCAGGCGCGCGTTCTGGCGGACGCTGCCTCGGTTCAGGGACGGCTTACCGAGCAGCTGAAGAGCGACAGCGCGCTGATGCTCAACAGCCTGGCGTATTTCAGCCGGCTTAGCGCGCCCGCGGCAGGCGAGCCGGCGGCGGCGCCGGACGTCGCCGCGCTCGCAGCCACGATGCTGCGGCTGACCCTCGACGCTTCGCTGGAAAACCAGGCGGAGGTTGCGCGACGCATCCAATCGGTGAGCCGCCACGAAGCCGTCGCCTCCGTCGATCCGCTCTTCAACCACGCGCGCCTGCTGCTGCGGCTGCTTCCCGCGACGGATCGGACCGTCGAAAACCTGCTGGCCGCGGACGCGGCGGCTGACCGCCATAGCCTGCGCGCCACGCTGCAGCGGGACCTCGCCGCGGAGCAATCCGAGGCGATGGTCGTTCGGGTTGGCCTGTTGCTGGTCTCGCTCCTGCTCGCGGCCGTGCTGCTGGACCTCGGTCGCAGGCTGCGCGACCACGTACGAGCGCTGGGCCGTCGCGCCGAACTGGAGCGCACCGTCGCGGAGATCTCCGCCAGCCTGATCCGGGCGCAGCTACACCAGGTGCGGCCGGCCGTGATCAAGGGTCTTAGTCGTCTTGCTCGAGGGATCGGCGCCGATCGGGCCTACCTGATCGGCGAGGGGTCCTGCGCGAACGACCTCCGCTGGGCGCGGCCGGAAGCCCCGTACGGCGCCGGATGGCCCCGGCTCGCGCTCGACCTCGCGGCCAGTATCTCGCACGAGCAGAAGGGATCGTTCCACGTGACCGTGGCGGAGGCCCCGACCATCTTGCGCACCGCCGGCGCGCGGTCGGTCGCGGCGGCCTGGGCGACCACCGAGGAAGGCGCTCGTGTGCTTCTAGGCATGGACGCTTCAAACGGGCGTCTGCGCCTCGATGGGGACGAGATCGAGGTCATCCGTCTTGGCCTCGACGTGCTCGCCGGCGCGGTCAGGCGCTCGGCCCTTGAGCACGAACGCGCCCACCTCGAGCAGCGGCTGGAGGAAGCCAGCCGCATGGAGGCCCTTGGCGCCTTCGCCAGTGGGATCGCCCACAACTTCAACAACATCCTGGCCGCGATCGGCGGCTATGCCGAGATGGCCGCCGCCAGCGTTCGCAGCGCGAGCCCGCCGGCGCGGCAACTCAGCGAAATCCAGCTGGCGGTGGCGCGCGGCCGAGATCTGATCGACCGCATTCTGGCGTTCGGCCGCCGCAGCTCGGCGCCCGCCTGGCGCGAAGTGGACGTCCGCATGGCGCTGGAGGAGGCCGCCTCGCTCCTGCGCGCCGCGCACCTGGACGCCTCGATTGGGGTCAAGGATGTTGGCGCGGGCGTCGTGAATGCGGATCCCGGCGCCCTGCAGCAGATCCTGCTGAACCTCGGCGCGAACGCCATCCAGGCCAGCGGCGCCGCAGCCGATGTCACCCTCTCGGCCTCGTTGGAGCGGATCCTGCGACCGAGGGCCCTCGTCGCCGGCCGCGTGACCGACGGCGACTATGTCGTGCTGGCGGTGGAGGATCGCGGCAGCGGCATCGCGCCCGAACAGGTCCCGCGAATCTTCGATCCCTTTGTCACGACCCGCGCGGACGGGCACGGGCTGGGTCTGGCGACGGTAGACGCCCTGGTGCGCGACCACGGCGGAGCGATCGACGTCTTCTCCACGCCCGGTCAGGGCAGCCGCTTCGAGATCTGGTTGCCCCGCGAACCGGCGCCTGGGGCGCCTCCGCCGGGACGGCTCGCAGACCACGGTCAGGGCGAGGCGCTGCTGCTGCTCTGCATCGACGAGCAGACGCTGGCTGACGCCGAGGATCGGCTGGCCGAGCTTGGCTATGAGCCGATCGGCTTCAGCGCCCTTCCCGCGGCCGCGGCGGCGCTAGCCGCGGCGCCAGAGCGGTTCGACGGCGCGGTCGTCATCGCTGATGGGTCGCACGCCACAGAGTGGACGGCTGCGCTACGGCAGGCGGCGGTGCGGCTTCCGCTCATCGTAACGTCAGCCCCGGGGCAGATCGCCCCCGCCCCGGGGCTCGTTGGCCCTACGGTTTTGGCGTGGCCGTTGGATGCGCGGGCGCTGATTCACGCCCTCAACGCTCGCGTGGCCTGAGGCCAGTGCGCCGTCCGCCCAAGTGGGAACGCGTTGGGCGATCAGACGGCGCTCAAAGTTTTGAATCTAGAGCAAACTCCGACCAGACGGTTCCGTCTGGTCGGAGTTTGCTCTAGGCGTGCGCGTCACTCCGCTGCGGTGGCGAACACGCCGCGCTGTTGCTGCTCGCGCTCCATCGACCTGAACAGCGCACTGAAGTTGCCTTCCCCAAAACCCTCATCACCCTTGCGCTGAATGAACTCGAAGAACATCGGACCAAGCGCCGGCTTCGAGAAGATCTGCAGCAGAAGCCTGGGCGCGCCATCGCCTGTGGCGCCGTCGAGCAGAATGCCCCGCGCCTCGAGCGCCTCGACGGACTCGCCATGGCTCGGCAGCCGCTCGTCGAGCCCGTCGTAGTAGGCCGGGGAGGGCGGAGTCATGAAGCGCACGCCGAGCGCCTTCAGCCGGTCCCAGCAGCCGATGAGGTCGTCGCTGAGAAAGGCGACGTGCTGGACCCCCTCTCCGTTGTGCGCGCGCAGGAACTCCGCAATCTGACCGCGGCCGCCATGGGCCTCCTCCGCCAGCGGGATCCGGATCTTCAGGTCCGGCGCGGACATCGCCCGGCTGGTGAGGCCTGAATACTCGCCCTGGATGGCGAAGTAGCGCGTTTCACGAAACCCGAAGACGCGTTCGTAGAACCCGCCCCAGTGCGCCATCCGTCCTGCGTAGACCGCGTGCGTCAGGTGGTCGATCCGCATCAGGCCTGCGCCCGGCGGCCCACGATCGACGCCCGGCAGGTAGTCGAAGTCGATGTCGTAGATCGAGGGCCCGTCTTCGCGGCCCTCCACGAGATAGATCAACCCGCCGCCGACGCCGCGGAGCGTGGGAATCCGCAACTCCATCGGTCCGATCCAACTCTCGACCGGCTCCGCGCCGCGCTCGATGGCGGCCGCATAGGCCAGGGATGCATCTTTCACCCGAAAACCGATCGCGCACACCGAAGGGCCGTGCTCAGCGGCGAAGTAGGCGGCCGGCGAGGCGGGCTCGTAGTTGGCGACGAGATTGATCTCGCCCTGGCGCCAGAGGTCCGCGTCCTTCGAGCGGTGCCGGGCGATGCGCTTGAATCCCATGGCGGCGAACACCGGTTCCAACACGCCCTTCTTGGGCGCGGAGAACTCGATGAATTCGAAGCCATCAAGGTCGAGTGGATTGTCGAACAGGTTCGCCATGTTTGGACTCTCGTGAAAACGGTACTGGATGGGGTGGTCGACCAACCTAAAGAGGAAAGATCGAGTTCGATCCGAGGTCCGAAGTAATTACGGCCGGCTACGTCGCGATTTCATCTCTATGGACTATGACTACTGACGTAACGCTAGGTCCTTGCGCATTACAGATGAAATGAGTCGCGGCCTGGCGTGACATCACGATGTAGCGGGCTCTGATCAGCTTCCTGGCTCAAGTCCAGCCATGGAGCAGTCAAATGAAGATCCAGACGTCACAATCTGCAGTCTCGCCGCCGCCGCCCCGGCTTGAAAATCCGCTGGCGCTCTCGCTGCGCGCGGCCGCCTTGAAGTTCCCGGGCAAGACCGCGATCGTTTCGGAAGAGGAGCGCATCTCCTATCGCGCGCTCGACGGTGAGGCCCGCCGCCTGGCGCAGCGGCTGATCGCGGCGGGAGTCGCGCCGGGAGATCGCGTCGCCCTGCACATGCTGAACGGGATCGACCTGGTCGTCAGCTATCTTGGCTGCTTCTACGCCGGCGCCGTCGCGGTCCCGATCAACACGCGCTTCAAGGCGCCCGAGATCGCCTACGTGTTGGGGCACAGCGGAACTTCGCTCTACCTCGGCCAGCCCGAACTGCTGAGCGAGGTCGCATCCGTCAATTCAGATGAGCACTGCGTGCGGACGTTCATCTTCGACGTCCGCGGGTTCGCCTCGGACAGCGAGGCGTCCAACCGTCCGCTGCCGGATGTGGACGCCGACGAGCCTGCTATCATCGTCTACACCTCCGGCACGACGGCGCGACCCAAGGGCGTGACGCACAGCCATCGCACCGCCCTCAGGGTCGCCCGAGGGTGCGGCGTCGGGAGCGATGGCGTGGTGGCGATCGCGACGCCAATGGCGCACATGGCGGGACTTTCAATGCTGCTCGCCAGCCTCGACGCCGGCGCCACGGACGTCATCTCCGCCCGCTTCGACGCCGACCGTGTGCTGGACGACATCGCATCCCACGGCTGCACCGAACTGATGGCGATGCCGGTGATGTTTCAGCAGCTTTGCGCAGCGCAGCTCGAGAGCCCCCGCGACGTGAGCTCGCTTCGCAGATGCGCCGCGGGGGGCGACAACGTCGCGCCCGCCCTGAAGGCGACGTTCGCACAGGCGTTCGGGTGTCCCTTGTACGAGATCTATGGGTCGACCGAACTGGGGATCATAGCCGCCAACTGGTCGGCGGCGGCGGGCCTGCGCGGCTCGTGCGGATCGGCCGTGCCGGACGTGGAGATCGCCATTTCAGACGCCACGCGAGACGTTCGGGGCGTAAGCGGTGAATGCATCGTCAAATCGCCAGGCATGATGATCGGCTACTGGCGCGACCCGGACGCCACCGCCGAAGTGGTGAAGGACGGTTGGTTTCACACCGGCGATCTCATTCGCCAGGACCCGTCGGGCTATCTCTGGTTTGAGGGGCGCCGCAAGGAAATCATCATCCGTGGCGGCTCCAACATCGCGCCCCAGGAGGTCGAGGCGGCGCTCTACGAGCACCCGGGCGTGCTCGAGGCTGGAGTGGTCGGCGCGCCTGATCGGGCGTGGGGAGAGCGGGTTGTCGCCTTCGTCAGCCGAACGCCCGGTTCGGGCGTCCAGGCCGACGAGCTGATCTCCTTCGTCGGCGGACGGCTCTCCGCCTACAAGACCCCGGAGCAGATCGTCTTCCTGGAGACACTGCCGAAGAGTCCCGCAGGGAAGGTCCAGCGCCGGGCGCTGCGCCAGATGTTGGCCTGCGCCGAGCTGGAACGACCGTAGGTCGGGCGGCGCGCCCATCCGCGTCTCAACCTCAGAGCGCGATCGCGGCGTCAGGCGGGGATCCGTCTGGCGCCGTCGCGTTTTCGTGACAGCTTACGAAGCCCCGGATCCCCGCCGCACGGCGCATCACGCATGCCGTGCGGCAATCGATCCGGTCGCCTACTCGGCAGCTTTGAGTCTTGGGATAGGCCCAAGCTTCACGCCGTCCGGATAGTATTTCCATCCGTCCCTGACCTTGACGCGGTCATCCCAAGGCAGCTTGTAATTTCCGTCAGCCAGATCGCGCACCCAGGTCAGATAGTTCTCGCGCTCACCGCCGACCTTGCCTACGTAGCCGCGGTTGCCAACGTTGAAGATGTTGTTCTCCAGCGCCCAGTTTTCGCGCGCCTTGTCGGCGAGGCGTGGGAATAGCTCGGCCGTCACGATCTCCCAAGGGTTGCGCTGACCCTGCTGGATCACGGTCCCGTCATAGTTACAGACCGTCCCTTCGCCAAAATAATAAAATACTCCGTCATAACCAGCGAGATTGACAGAAATTGAATACATCAGATTTTGCCAGGCATTCGACCGGTTCGTAAGAATCCATTGATCATTGACCTGGGTGGAATAACCGGAAATCCGAATATAGACGTTGGCGCCCTTGTACGCGGCTTCGCGAGCCAGTTCGGGAAACATGCCGTCATGGCAAATGCAGACCGCGAGCTTCGAGCCCTTCGGTCCATCGCAGACCGGCATGCCGAGATTTCCCGGATACCAAGGCTCGATCGGCACCCACGGCTGCAGCTTACGATAATGCAGTGCGATTTCCCCCTCCGCGTTGATGATGATCGCGGTGTTGAACGGAGCGAGGGCCGGATCCTCATTGCGCTCCATCAGCGAGAACACGCCCCAGACCTGGTTGCGGCGGCAAGCCTCTTTGAATTCCCCGATTTCGGGGGAATCGAGCGTAAGGAGCATCTCATCATAGCTCCAGATCGCGGTATTCAAACCCTGGGTCGAATATTCAGGAAAGACAATCAAATCAAGATCGGGGTAACCCGCCTTCGTGCTGTCCACGGTTTTGCAAATCTGTCTGACCTGAACCTGAATATCCTTAGGTCCGCTGATTACAGGGGCGGGATATTGGATCATCGCGACTAGAAGGGCTTCTTCCCATGCGCTCACGCTTCCTGTGCTGCCCATGTGATACTCCTGTGTGGACAATCAGAAGTATGGAAGATTTCGTACGAATGGATCCATTTCATGGTCCACTTTTGGTCATTTGAAGGGGAAGAGTCTTCAATATCTTCCAAACGTCTCAGACGGGTTACGGTTAGACACGCTACCTTGTTGTCGATTCCTGCTCAAATTTGACGACGTGAGCCGTAATCTATGGTTCTTCGCCCAGTCGGTCACTGGGGCATGCCGATGATCGTCTTCTCCGGAGCCTGTTAATTAATCCTGCGGCCGTCCCATCGGTGCGCCGGCGTCTCGCCGGCTCTTCTTTCTTATTTTTCCAATGTCTACTGTAATTTCGTCGCCATGACGTAACAAACGGAAGCTCAGTACAAGAAAAAGAGCCGGCGAGACGCCGGCGCGCCAGCGGATGAGGCGGGTTCCCCGCTAATTCACAGCCTCAGGGCGCGGGCTTGAGGAAGAGCGGCAGGCCGGCGACCACCAGGACGACTTCCTCGGCAGAGTCCGCCACACGCTGGTGAAGGCGGCCGGCCTCGTCGCGGAAACGCCGGGCGAGCGCGTTGTCGGGCACGACGCCCCATCCGACCTCGTTGCTCACCAGCCACAACCGCGCAGGGCAGGCGGCGACCGCGGCCGGCAGGGCGTCGAGCCGCGTCCGATGGTTCTCGTCCTCGGCCAGCATGGAGTTGGACAGCCACAGCGTCAGGCAGTCGACGACGGCCAGGTCCTCCGCAGCCAGCGAGCCCAGGGCGCCGGCGAGATCCAGCGCCGCCTCGAGGTTCGTCCATCGATCGCCTCGTTCAGCTCGATGGAGGGCGATGCGCTCGGCCATCTCCGCATCGCCGGCCTCGCCGGTGGCGATGAACACGGGGCGCCGACCTGCAGCCGCTGCCCCTGCCTCAGCCATGCGCTGGGCGTAGCGGCTCTTGCCCGACCGCGCGCCACCCAGGATCAGGCTCGCGCCCACCGGACCTCTCCGTCTGCTGCGTTGACCGAGTCGTCCGCCTCGACCTAAGTTCGCCGCGCGTCAGGTTCCCCGAAAGGGGATCAAAAGGGAACGGGGTGAAACACCCCGGCTGCCCCCGCAACTGTGAGCGGCGAGTCCGCCCGTCATACGCCACTGGGTCCTTCGGGTCCTGGGAAGGCGACGGGCAAGGCGATGACCCGCGAGCCAGGAGACCTGCCCGACGCGGTCGTCCTTCGTCCGGCCGGGGTGCGCCGAGCGAAACGGGTCCTTCCCGTGTGGCGGCATCTGCCACCGCGCCCCGCGGTCGGCCGGTCGTCGGGCCCCTCCGGTGGCAGGTCGAGCAGCGGCGCGCTTGACCATACGCGGAGGTCCCGTTGCGCACGTCATCGTTGCTATCTCTCACTATCCTGGGCCTCGCCGCACCAGGCGCGCTCCTTGCCCAGTCCCTGCCGCCGACCCAGGCGCCATCGCCCGATGTCGGCGGAGCCGCCGCAGCCACCGCTGTGGAGGCGGTGGTTGTCTCGCCAAACCGATCCCCCACGCCCATCGACCGGGTGGGCCAGTCGATCACCTTGCTGACTCTGCCGCAGATCCAGGCCGATCAGGAGACCACGATCGCCGACATCATCGCGCGGACGCCCGGTGTGAGCATCGACCGCGCTGGGGGGCCGGGGGAGACCACCTCGGTCTTCATCCGCGGCGCCGACTCCGACCAGACCCTCGTCCTGATCGACGGGGTGAGGGCAAATGACCCCTCCGATCCGGGCGTCGGCTTCGACTTCTCCACGCTGCTCACCGGAGATGTATCGCGCATCGAGGTGTTGAGGGGACCGCAATCGACCCTCTACGGCAGCGAGGCGATCGGCGGCGTGGTCAGTGTGATCACGAACGAGCCCACTCGTCCCTTGCAGGGCGAGATCCAGGCTGAGGGCGGGACCTACGGAACCGCCTATGCGCGCGCGGCGATCGGCGGCAAGGAGGATCACTTCTCCTGGCGCCTGGCCGCCTACTCCGACTCCACCGACGGCATTCCCGCCTTCGACCGGTATCTCGGCGGGCGCGAGGACCGTGGCTTCCACACCCAGGGCGCCTCGGGACGGCTGCTGGTCGACATCATTCCGGCGGTCCAATTCGACCAGCGCTTCTACTATGTGCACGCGCGCAACGAGTTCGACGGGTTTGACACGCCGACCGGCAATTTCGGCGACGACCTGGAGTTCGGCCGCTCGCAGCAGTTCATCGACTACAGCGGCTTCAATGTTTCCGCGCTCGACGGGCGGCTGAAGAACCGTTTTGCCTTCGAGTACAACGACGTCAGTCGCGTGAACGAGGATCCCCAACAGATCGGGACCAAGTACACTTTCCTCGACACCGGCCAGGACTCCACCTTCGAATACGAGGGGACCTACGCCCTGGCGAAGCGGTGGAACGTGGTGTTCGGCGCCCAGGCCGAGCACTCGATCATCGACACCGTCTCGCCGCCCTTCAACCCGGTCACTCTACACGCCGATCAGGACATCGACGGCGGCTACGCCCAGCTGACCGGAGAGCCGGTGTCGGGCCTCACCCTTACCGGCGGCGTACGCGTCGACGCCCACACCACTTACGGCGCGCACGCCACGGGCCAGGCCTCGGCCGCGTGGCGACTGAACGACGGCGACACCATCCTGCGCGCCAGCTTCGGCCAGGGCTACAAGGCGCCCTCGCTCTACCAACTCTACAGCGAGTTCGGGAACGTGAACCTGCGGCCCGAGACCTCGACAGGCTGGGATACGGGGATCGAGCAGCACTTCCTGAAGAGCCGGGTCATTCTGCAGGCGACCTATTTCAGCCTGTCGAGCGACGACCTGATCGAGTTCGTCGAGTGCGTCGGCGTGTCGACTCCCCAATGCCTGACGCACCAGGTGGCTGGCGGCTACTACGACAACGTCAACAAGGCCCTGTCGCGGGGCGTAGAACTGCAGGCGGAGGTCAAGCCGACCGCCGCCCTGGATCTCACCGCCAACTACACCTTCGATGACGCCGAGGACCGCTCGCCCGGCTCCGCGACCTTTGGCGACCAGCTCGCGCGCCGGCCACGCAACCTCGCCAATCTCCAGGCGAGCTACCTCTGGCCCTGCAAGCTCACGACAACGGTGGCGGTGCGCCACGCCAGCCACAGCTTCGACGACGCCGCCAACACTATTCTGCTGAAGGGCTACTACCTGCTCGACCTTCGGGCGTCCTATCCGCTGCGCCACAATGTCGAGCTCTATGCCCGGGTCGAGAACGCCACCAACACGCGCTACGAGACGGTCTTCCAGTACGGGACCCTGGGACGGGCGGCCTATGGCGGCGTGCGCTTTGATTTCTGATCCTGGCGCCCTGGCCGTCCATGGTGGGCGGCTGAGGGCGGCTCGGGCGCGCTTTGCTGCGGCGCCCGAGCCGTGGCTGGATCTTTCGACAGGCGTGAGCCCATGGCCCTATCCGGCGCCGCGGGCGAGCTCTGCCGCGCGGACTCGTCTGCCAGACCCCGAGGAGACCCGCGCCCTGGAATCCGCGGCGGCCGGCGCCTTCGGCTGTTCGCCCGACCGGGTGCTGGCCACGCCCGGCGGCGAGGCCGCCATCCGTCTCGTCGCGACCGCGATCGGCGCACGGACCGTGGCGATCGCCGCGCCCACCTACGGCGGCCATGCCGCGGCCTGGCGGGAGGCGGGGGCGGAGGTCCTTGAGATTCCCCGAGCGCAGCTGACGCAGGCGACCGCGGATGTGCGCGTCATCGTGAATCCCAACAATCCCGATGGAGCGGTGACTTTCCCTCCAACAGTCGCAGCTCTGGCTCCAGACGGCGGCTGGCTTGTGGTCGATGAGGCTTTCGTCGAGGCGACGCCCGAGCTCAGCGTTGCCTCGTTCGACCTCGAGCGGACGATCGTCCTGCGCTCCTTCGGCAAGTTCTACGGCCTCGCGGGCCTGCGGCTTGGCTTCATCGTCGCTGCGCCACCCCTGATCGCGGGGTTGCGGGCGCGGCAGGGCGAATGGCCGGTCTCTGCCGACGCCATCGTCGCCGGCCTGGCCGCCTATACGAACTCCGCATGGGCCGCGCAGACGCGCGTTCGACTGGCTCGGAGTGTCAGGCGCTTGGATCGACTTCTCGTCGGCGCGGGCCTGGGACTGATCGGGGGGACGAGCCTGTTCCGGCTCGTCGCCGCCACGGATGCGCCCGGCCGCTTCGAGGGCCTGGCGTCGCGAGGCATCCTTGTGCGCCCCTTCGCCTATGACGCGAGCCTGTTGCGCTTTGGTCTTCCGCCGGCTCGGGCGTGGCCGAGGCTGGCCGAGGCCCTGATGGAGAGCCGCTGATGAGCGAGGAAGACCGCAACGCCGAACATGCCCGCGCAATGCACGCCCTGCGGGCCGAGCGCGAAGCGATGATGGCGCAGAAGCGCGAGGGCCAGGGCCTGCTGATGGTCCACACGGGCGAGGGCAAGGGCAAGTCGACCGCCGCCTTCGGCATGGTCCTCCGCGCGCTCGGCTGGGGGTACAAGGTCGGCGTGGTCCAGTACATCAAGGGCAAGTGGATCACCGGCGAGCGCCAGTTCCTCACCCGCTTCCCCGACCAGGTGCGCTACGCGGTCATGGGCGAAGGTTTCACCTGGGACGTCGCCGACCGCGAGCGCGACATCGCCGCGGCGCGTGCAGCCTGGGCGAAGAGCCTGGAGATGATCGCCGATCCGGACCTCGCGCTGGTGGTGCTGGACGAGCTCAACATCGCCCTGCGCTACGAGTACCTCGACGCCGACGAGGTGGTGGCGGGGCTTCTGGCGCGTCCGGCCGACAAGCATGTCTGCGTCACCGGCCGCAACGCACCGCCGCAACTGTTGGAGGCGGCGGACCTCGTGACCGAGTTCCATGCCGTGCGCCATCCCTTCGACTCCGGCTTCAAGGCCCAGAGGGGGATCGACTTTTGAGGCGCATCGCGGCTCTCGCCCTGCTGTGCGCCCTCGCCGCGGCCCCCGCCGCGGGCGCCGACGGACGAGGCGCGCCGCGGCGCGTCGTCTCCCTCAATCCGTGCCTCGACGCCATCCTGCTGGACGTGGCCGATCCTTCGCAGATCGCCGCCCTCAGCCGCTATTCGCGCGAGCCAGGGCAGTCGGCGGTATGGGCTCGAGCTCGCCGCTATCCCGCTGTGTCCGGTGCGGCCGAAGAGATCGTCGCCCTGCGGCCCGACCTCGTGCTCATCAGCGGCATGGGCGCCTCCGCCCTGACCGGCGTGCTCCCGCGCCTGGGGATCACCGCGGCCAATTTCGGCGTGCCC
>DATHPX010000116.1:0-6626 GCA_035483335.1 Caulobacteraceae bacterium
CAGCGATTTTCTCAATGGTGTCCTCGGATCTGTCGCGTTTTTCACCGCGTTACTTGTATTAATATTCGAAGAACCGCTAATCATTCAGCCGGTGACGAGTTCCCTCCTTCTTCCCGTGTGATCCTATATTCGGAGGCCTCATGTCCCTCAACATTGGGCAGGTCATCGACCGCGCCTTGCGGATGCATGGCGTAATCGCCGACGGCGGAAGTCCGTCGGCGAGCGTCGGGGCGGATATGTTGGTCGCGGCCAATGCGATGAAGCGGGCCTGGTTCGGCGCCCTGATCGGGCCGCGGATGAGCCCTCAGGCCTTCCCAGCCGGGTCCAGCTCGGGTCAGGCGGAGACGGGGGGAGAATACGCCGTGCCGGGCGGGGCGGCGTTCACATTGAGCGCGCCGCTCAATCCTCGCTCCGGGGCCCGGTTCGGGGTCGTCGACGGGGGCGCCGACTTCGGCGCCAATCCCTGCACGGTCCAGGCGAACGGCCGGCTGATCGCGGCGCCGGGCGGAACGCCCACGACCAGCGCCGTGCTGTCGACTAACGGTCAAGCCGCCCGATGGTGGTTCAGAGGGGACAACGGAACCTGGACTCTGGAGCAGGACTGGCCTGGGCTTACCAGCGCGATCGAGTTTCCCGATCCGATCATCGCCTTCATGCCGCACATGCTCGCAGTGCAGATCGCCTCGGAGTTCGGGGCGGACATCACACCGGAGATGGCGCAGGGCGCCATGGAGGGCCGCCAGGCGCTGGCGCGAAGCTACGCCCGCCGCGGGCTGGCGGCCCTCGATGGCGTGATCGGACTGGCGGCGCCGCCGGTGGGCGTAGAGGAGCGCTGATCCCCCTTCGCTAAAGCTCCCTCCTTCGCCGAGGCTTCGGAGGGCAAGTTGGAGGACAAGCATGACAGTCGGTCAGGGGAGCGCGCCCAGCGCTCAGATCGCTCAGTTCCGGTCCGATGGCGTCACGGCCGCGACAGGTCTTCGGATTCCGTTCTTCACCGACGCCTTTTCCCGGGCGTTCGGGTTTCCGGACGTTCTGCCGGTCAACATGATCTCCGAGGAGACGCCGCTTCGCGAAGAGCGGCCGTTCGCCGCCTATGTGGGCCTGCGGGAGGTCCATTACGGCCGGCCGGGCCTGGTGACCACCTACAACTTCGGCGCCGGCCCAATCCGCGGCGTCATCCGTGCTCCGAACATCTATGGCGGCGGACTGTTCGTGGTTTCAGGTCAGACGGCCTACATCGTCTCGACGGGCGCCGCATGCGGAACGATCGGGGGAACCGACCGGGTGCGCTGGGCCGCCAGCGAGGCGCAGATGGTGCTGGTCGCCGGTGGGACCGCCTACCTCTACGACGGCGCCAATTTCAACCCGATCGTCTCGGCGTCGCTGCCGCCGGTGAGCGACGTGGCCTGGCTCGATGGCCGGTTCGTGTTCATGGCGGTGGGTTCGGATCAGTTCTGGTTCTCGGAGATCAGCGACGCCGCCAATGTCGGAGGGCTCGACTTCGACACCGCAGAGGCTTTCCCGGACCCGAACGTGGGCTGTGGGGTGCTCAACCAGGAGCTGGTGATCTTCGGCACACAGAGCGTCGAGTTCTGGGGCGCAGGCGGGACCGACGCCGAGGGCGACGTCGTGCCTTTCCAACCCAACGGGACTCCTCCATTCCAGCGAGGGTGCATCGCACGCGACACCATCCAGTTCGCCGACAATTCGTTGTTCTGGGTCGGGGACAACAGGGTGGTCTATCGCGTGGGGAGCGTCCCGACCCGGATCAGCTCGAGTTCGATCGAGGACAAGATCCGCCAGTGCGCCGATCCGGCAGCCATGAGCGCGATCGTTCTCACCTTCGAGGGCCATGAGTTCTATGTTCTGAACATCCCCGGCGTGGGATCGTTCGCCTACGATGTGAGCCGGATCGGCACCCAGGCGCAGGCCTACGGGGACAGCTATTCGCGCGGCGAATGGCAGGAATGGGCGAGCTACGGGCGCGCCCAGTTCCGAGGTCACGTAGGCTGCATGTTGAACGGCGTCGCCTATGTCGGCGACGACACCACGAACGATTTATGGATCATGGAGGTGGGCGCATGGACCGACGCGAGCGGGCCACTGACGCGTCAGGCCAGCGCTTTCATCAAGGTCGAAGAGGGGACGCCCCGCTGCCTCAACATCGTGCTGCACGCGGTGATGGGCCAGGGCATTCCAACGAACCCAGGCGCCGCTCCCATTGTGGAGATGCGCTACAGCGACGACCAAGGCGAGACCTTCTCACCCTGGCGCGCCGCCCAACTCGGAGCTCAGGGCCGGTACAGGACGCGAGCCCTCTGGCAGCGACTGGGTCTCCTTCGCGCGCCTGGCCGGCTCGTCCAGGTCCGCTGTTCGGATCCAGTCGACGTGGCCTTCAGCCATCTCGAACTGAACGCCGAAAGGCCGGCACGTTAGAGCCATGCCCTCGACACCGGTTCCAACTCCGCCGTTCAGCACGCCGCTGACGGACGCGGAGGGCTATGTTTCGCGTGCGTGGCGCCCGCTGATCCAGGCCCTGTTCACGCGAACGGGGGGCGTCTTCGACAAGGTCGAAGCGGCCTACTCGGCGGCGCGGTCCGCGGCTCCCGCCTCGGCGGAGGTGGTGGCCGGCGCAGGCCTGCAGGGCGGCGGCCAGATCGGCCCGAATGTCCCCGTGGCCCTCTACTCGGCGATCACCAGCGTCGCCAACCTGCCGCCGGCGGCGGCAGAGGGGGACTGGGCGTACGCGCTCGATGGCAGGAAGGCGGGCGAGGCCGCGGGCGCGGGGACCGGAGTCCCTTGCTGGTGGTCGAACGGCGCCTGGTGCGCCGTAGACGGCGGCGCAGTCGTCGAGGCCTGAAGAAGGATAGCCGATGAGCGGACTTCTGCTTGCCCAGCCCGTCTTCCGGGCTGTGGACGCCACTGGCGCGCCCATGTCTGGGGCGCAACTGCAGTTCTACCTGACGGGGACGACAACGCCGACGGCCGTCTATTCCTCGGCTACGCTGTCGACGCCTCTGAGCAACCCAGTCGCCGCCGACTCCGGCGGCCTCTTCCCGCCGATGTGGCTGGATCCGACGGTGACCTATCGGGTGCAACTCCTCACCGCCGCCGGCGCGCTCGTGCAGGACATCGATCCGGTCGCCGAGAGCGTGGTGGAAGCGACGCAAGCGCAGGTGAATGCCGGGACCGCGAGCGGCGTCTTCGTGAGCCCCGCCAAGCTGGCCGCCTGGGGAGGGATCGCCGCGGCCCTCGGCTACACCCCGCTCAACAAGGCGGGGGACACCGCCACCAATCTCACGCTGGCATTTAGCGCCTATGCCGCCAACAGCGCCGGCTACATGGGCGCGCCGGTCAACGAGCAGGACGGCGCCTATACCCTCCAGCAGTCCGACGCCGGAAAACTCGTGCGCGCGAACATCAGCGCAGCGACGACGTACACCGTCGCGCCAAACACCTTCACCCTCGGCAACCTGGTGATGATCCGCAATGCGGCCGCGTCGAGTGCTACCCTGACCCTCGCCCGCGGCTCAGGCGTCTCGATCTACGGCGCGGGCGGGACGAACAACAAAGACTGGGCCCTCGCGCCTGGCGCGCTGGCGACGATCGGCGCGGAGACCACGAACACCTTGTGGATCAGCGGCGCGGGTATCTCGTGACCGGCGTCGTGATGGGGGCCGCAGCGGCCGGCGGACCAGCCGGGTATTCCGGGACGCCGGGCGCGATCGCCTGGGCGAACATCAACGCGATCAGCGGCGGGTCAACGAACGCCGAGACCCTCAGCGGGGTCACCGGCTCGATGAGCGTCAGCGCCTCGATCACCGGCGCGGGGCTGCTGATCGTCAATCTCGGCGGAGCCTCGCCGTTCTACTACGCCGGCCCATTTGCGTGGGCCGAGGGGCAGAGCCTGTCGTGGACGGTCACGTCCCCTGGCGCCACAGCGAGCGGAGCCGTGACCGTCGAGAACACCTCCGCAGGCCAGTCACTCGGCAGCTTCACCTACGTCGTGCGTGCGCCATCGGGCGGGGGCGGAGGAATCCAGCCGTGATCCGGATCGAGCGGGACCCCGCGTTCTGGGTCCGCGTCGCGTCGCATCCGGAGGTGGCGGTCGCCTTGATGGGCGAACCGCCCGAGGGGGTGGGGGCGTGGGCGCAACGAAGCGATGTCCTGCCGATCGCCAGCACGAACGGGGGGTTCCTCCTGACGCGCCTCGATCCACTTGGGATGGTGGCTGAACTGCACACTCTATTCACCCCCGAGGGTTGGGGTCGGGAAGTCGTTCTGGCGGGGATCGCCGCGATCGGAGCGGTGTGGGCATGCGGCTTCCAGACCATCGTCACCCTGGAGATGCGGGCAAACCCTCACAGTCGCCCGGCGCGCACCTTCGGCTTCCAGCGCTGCGGCGAGTGGACGGCCACGCCCTGGGGTGACGCGCGCCAATGGCTGGTGACCCGCGAGAGCTGGAACGCTTCGCCTGCGGCGCGCCGGCGCGACTGGACCATGAACTGAAGGAGGAAATCATGCCTGTGGCCATCCCCCTCGCCATCGTGGGCGCAGCCGGACTGGGCGCCGGAGCGAGCCTGATCGGCTCGGGCGAGGCGGCCAGCGCGGCCAAGAGCGCAGCGAGCCAGAGCAACGCGCTCGAGAGCCAGATCTACAGCCAGAACAGCGCCAACGCTCAGCCTTACATACAGGCCGGGGACGCTGCCAATACGGCCCTGCAGGGGTTCCTCGGAATCGGCGCCGATCCTGCGGCTAGCCAGAAGGCTCTCTCTAACTACCTGAATTCAACCGGCTATCAGTTCGATCTGAACCAGGGCCTGAACGCCGTGGAGACCAGCAAGGCCGCCCAGGGACTGCTGGGGTCGGGCTCGACCTTGCAGGCGCTCGACAGCTTCGCGACGGGCAAGGCGAACCAGTACGGCCAGCAGTACGAGCAGAATCTGCAGAACGTGGCGGGCACGGGCCAAGCTGCCGCCAGCGCCCTCGCGGGCCAGGGCCAGAGCTACGCCAATTCAGTCTCGACCAACAACACCAACGCCGCGAACGCCACAGGCAACGCTTTCGTAAGCGGCGCGAACACGTTCAACGGGCTCCTCGGCAACGCCATGAACGCCTTTTCGTTCGCCAAGGGCGGCTCGAGTTTCGGGGGCGGATCGGGCGGCAGCTACGCGTCCGGCATCGGCAACATGATCGGCGGCTGAGGGGCGGACAGCCTCGCCAAAGCGGTCGCCGCCGCGCGGCGACTCTCGCGGAGACATTCGACATGAACGATTTACAGGCGCTCGCCGGCATCGGCGAGGGTGCGCGTACGCCCGTGATCCCGGGCCAGCCCGACATCGGGCGCGCGATCAGCGGCGGCGGATCGGCGCCAACTTCGTACACTGACGACCCAGCGCAACTTCACGCTGCAATCGCCGCGGCGCCCGCCGAGCAGCAGGCGATCGTCCTGCAACGGCTTCGGCTGATCGACCGTATCGCTCAGGCCATCGCAACCCAGACGCGAGATCCGGTCGAGCGAGCCCGGATGGCGCAGCATATCGCCCAGACGCATCCCGAGATGGGGATCGACCCGGGTATGCTGACGCCGCAGGCGATGAGCGAGGCAAACATCGCGGCGCTGCATGAGCTTGCCGGCGAGGCCACCCTGAAGGTCGCCCTCGCCAATCTGGGCGGGAGGGGCGTCACACCCGCGTCCGGAGCCAGCGACAGGTCCACTGGTCCCTCTAGCGTGGGCGCCCAACCACCTCGCGCCCAGAACTTTGCCAGACGGCCCACGGGCATGAGCCATGCCGCCCAAGGTTTCACCATCCTCGGAGTCGACTGAATGCCGAACTACACTATCCAGACTCCGGACCGTCGGACCGTCCGTGTGCAAGCGCCAGACGCCGCCAGCGCCATACGCAATGTCACCGGCTACCTCACCACCGCGGCGCGCGCGGTTCCATTCCTGACTGAGGCGGGAGCCGGCTACAGCGCGGATGTTCGATCCCTCGACGACCTGATTTCGGGTCGGGCGCCGCACTTCGAGGCGAACTGGGCGCGCGCCCGGGCCGAGCAGCAGGCGATCGTCGACGCCTACCAGCGCGCGCATCCGTTCCTGTCGAACAATGCTCAGGCTCTGGGCACGGTCGCGCCGATGGGGCTCGGTTCGCTCGGCGCCGGCCGCGCGGCGCAGGCGATATCCAGGATTGCGCCGGCGGCCGCTCCGAAGGTTGGGATTGCGGCGGCTAACGCCAACGCCCTCAGGGCTCTGCGTTCGGTCGCCCGGAACGCGTTCATGGGCGCCGGAGCGGGCGCAGTCTACGGGGCGGCCCGACCGGGCGACCCGCAACAGAGGGCGCAGTATGCGGCTGAGGCTCTGGCGCCTGGCGCCGTGTGGGGCGCGGGGGTCCCACTTGGAGTCGAAGGAGCAGCCCGGGGCGCGGTTGAACTTGCCAAAACTCTCGGAGAAACGGCGCCCGGCGCCGGCTCACTCGGCTCTACGCTGGCAGACGCGTTTCATATCGCCGCCACCGGGCGTAGTGCGCTTGATGAATTGCACCGGTTCTCCATGCCAGGCGAGGTCCAGGAGCAAGCCGACGACCTTGGCCCGTTGCGCCGGATGGGCGTCACGCCCCAGGCTA
>DATHPX010000117.1:0-16265 GCA_035483335.1 Caulobacteraceae bacterium
GCTGGACGTGAACGACGTCGAGCTGCGCATCAATCTCTCGGCGCTGCTGATCGGCGGCAACCTCACCACCACCGACCTGATCGGCAACGCCGTGCGGCTCTTGCTGAAGAACCCGTCGGAGCTCGCCAAGCTGAAGGCCGACCCGGCCCTGATCAACGCCGTGGTCGAGGAGGCTCTGCGCTATGAGCCGCCGGTCGACGCCACCGGGCGCGTCGCTCCGCGCGGGATGGAGCTCTCCGGCTGCTCGGTGAAGCAGAAGGAGTTTCTGACGTTGTTCATCCGCGCCGCGAATCGCGACCCGGAGACCTTCGAAAATCCCGACGCCTTCGACGTCACCCGCGCGAAGAAGCCCCACGTCGCCTTCGGCGGCGGCGCCCACATCTGCATCGGCGCGCCGCTCGCCCGGCTCGAGGCGCAGGTGGCGCTGTTGCGCCTCTTCGAGCGCTTCCCGAGCCTGCGCTTTGCGGACCCCGACGCGGCGCCCGTGTGGCGCACCCTGCCGTTCTTCCGCGGTCTCGAGCGTCTGGAGTTGCGGGCGGACTAGCCGGGGGGCCGCCGTTTCTGTCTCTGCCGTTCGCGCCCGTTGCTCCTAGCTCACGGGCTCTTCCGACAGCGCCCTCAGTTCCTCGATGAGGCGTTTCGCCTTCACCAGATCTGGCGCGGTGTGTCCTTCGGTAAATCTTCCATAGACCGTCTCGAGAAGCGCCAGCGCCTCTCTCCCGTGACGCCGCCCTGCCAGCAATCGACAGAGGCTCATCGTGGAGCGGAGTTCCCAGAACAACGCGCCTTGTCGGCGGCCAAGCCGCAAGGCTTTCAGGAAATACGCCTCAGCGTCGCTGTGACGACCTTGCGCGGCGGCGAGGACGCCGTTCACGCGAAGGAGTTCCGCGGAGCACCAATTTACTTTGTTCTGCTCAGATATCTCTACGTCCGGCAATTGTGAAAAATAGTAGGATCGACCAGACTCAATAGCGGTCTCACACAGCTGCGCGCGGATAAAATATTCGAGTGATCGTTTCTTGAGCGTGCGAAGGCCTTCCGTCACGAGACGGTCGCCCTCGATGAATTCACCGCGCTTTGCCTGACATAGTCCAATTATGCATAGGGCGTACCCCGAATCGCTGTGGTTCGAGTGTGCTCGGGCCATCTCGAGCACTTTGGCGGCTTCGCACTCAACGATGTCGATACTCGATTCCAGCAGATAGGTATTGGAGAGCAGGGACGCGCTCGTGACCATTACCGGAACCGCAAGTCCAAGCGATTGCGCCGCCGCGATCGCCTGTTCTCCCCGCGTTCTGGCCTCGTCGAGCTGGCCGAGATTCCGCAACGAATGCATCAGAGAGGTGAGCGCATCGGCGCGACGGTCGAAACCAGTCGCTTTTAAGCCGGCGAGGCGCGCATCCTCGGTATCGAGCTCGAGATAGCGCAGTAGATGACCTCTCGCCTCCTCGAACCGGCCGGCGTGGTGCTTCGAATGTCCAAGCATCCACTCCGACATGGCAATCGTACCCGGGTCTTCTGTTTCGATCGCGCGGGCAGAGCATTTCTCGGCGGTGCGCAGCGCATCGGCCAATTGATGTTTGCGCATCTGACCGCCCCAGAGGACGAGGTAGGATGAGAACAGGGTCGAGAAATCGCCGCCAGATTCGGCGCGTTCCAGCGTTCTGGCCAATGCATCCGCTGTTTCAGTCGTAAGACCGCTTGTGAATTGCTCGGCCGTGGCGAGGGCGTTTTGTATTCGCAACTGCTGCTCGGTCGCAGCGCCGTCTGTGTTGATCCAGGCTTCAGCAGCCCTGGCCATCCATGCGCGGCAATCCGAAATGAGGCCCCGACCTAACCAGAGCGGCGCGGAATAGGCTGCGATGTCGGTCCCGACGCGCGCATCCCCGCCCTCGTCGAAAGCCCAGCGCAATGCGGCTCGGATATCGTCAATGTCGGCAGCAGACGCTGCATTTTCATCGGCGAGATCGCCTCGCGCCGTCTCGCGAAGCCGTTCGGCGTAGTGAAGAGCGTGGCGCCGCCGCGCCGGCCCCCACTCTCCCGCCTCCCTGAGTTTTCCATCTGCATAGACGCGAGTCGTGCCGAGCAGACGGTAGAGAGGGGTGGGACCGGAGACATCGGCCGACACCAGAAATTTCTTCACCAAACCGCCGAGCGCATCGTCGGCTTCCGTCGGCTCGAGGCTTCCACAGGCGAGCTCGCGCGCGGACTGAAAACTGAACGCGCCGGCGAATACCGAAAGCCAGCGCAGCGCCGCTCGCTCTGCCTCCGAAAGCAGATTGTAGCTCCAGTCGAGCGTCGCGTTCAGGGTCTGCTGGCGCGGGACCGCCGTACGGCGGCCGGGCCAGAGCAGAGACAACCGGGTGCTGAGGCGGGACGCGGTTTCGCGAAGACCGTAACCGGCGACCCGTCCTGCGGCGAGTTCGATGGCGAGCGCGATTCCGCCGAGCTGGCGACACATTCCCCCGATGATCCGGGCGTCTTCATCGGTGAGCGGATCGCGGAGCCCCGCGCTTGCCATGCGATCGGCGAACAACTGCGCGGCCGGATACTCGAGCACGTCGGCCGCCGACAGCTTTCCGTCCTCTGGCGGGCTGGAGAGGGGTTGCAGCCGATGAACATGTTCGCCCCAGGTCCGCAGCGCCTCGCGGCTCGTCGCCAGGATGTGGAGGCCCGGCGCTTCCCTGAACAGTCGTTCCGATACGACCGCTGCGTCGGCAATCAGATGTTCGCAGTTGTCAAGCACGAGCAGGACACGCTTGTCGCCTAGATGCGCAATGACGTCGGGTATCGGGTCATTACCCTGGACACGCAGGCGAAGGGCTGAGGCGACCGCAGCGGCCAGAAGCTGCGGAGAGTCGACGGGGCTCAGTTCGACAAAGCACACCCATCCTCGAAATTCTTCCACCAGGGCATGCGCCACGGAACGCGCCGTTACGGTCTTGCCCACGCCGCCCGCTCCGACGGTCGTTACGAACCTTTGCGAGAGCAACTTGCGGCAGATGGCTCGCACATCTTCGTCTCGCCCCGCCAAATGGGCAGGCGGCGGCAGCAGAGGGTATGCGGGCGCGACCGGGGCGGGTTCTCTCTCCGCCGTCGAGCGCGAAACCGGCGCGATGAGGCTGTAACCGCGACCGGCGACAGTGCCGACATAGCGGGCGCCGTCGCAATCGAGGGCCTTGCGCAGCGCGGCGATCTGCACGCGCAGGCTGGTGTCCTCCACGAAGACGTTCGGCCAGACCTTTGCGATCAGATCCCTCTGGCTGACCACCTCGCCCGGCCTCTCGGCCAATGCCACGAGGACTTCGAGCGCGCGGCTGCCGAGCCTGACGGTTTCATCGCCCTTCTTCAGCTGGCGTCGTGAGGTGAGGAGCCGGAACGCTCCTATGGAGATCACCTCATCGGCAAAGGGACCATTCGGTTCGAGCATGCCGCGCTTGCCAGGGACAACCGGCGGCTAGGTAGTCGCCCTCCAAGGTTGGGACAATCTCCTCGGGGCAAGGCCATCCAAAGCAGAGTATGAGCCTACAACCAATCCGCTATCCTCGCCCCAACCCCTACCAGATCCGCACCCGCTGATCCGGCGGCAGGTAGAGCTTGTCGCCGGGCTGGATGTCGAAGGCGGCGTACCAGGCGTCGACGTTCCGGACGATGCCGTTGACGCGGTACTTCTCGGGACTGTGGGGGTCGGCGAGGAGCTGGGCGCGCAGGGCGCCTTCGCGGCTCTTGCCCTGCCACGAGGCGGCGTAGGCGATGAAGAAGCGCTGGTCGCCGGTCAGGCCGTCGATCACCGGCGGCTCGCCGTGGCGGGCGACGTAGCGCCGCCACGCCGCATAGGCCGCTTCCAGGCCGCCGAGGTCGCCGATGTTCTCGCCGAGCGTCAGGCGGCCGTTGATATGGGCGCCGGGGATCGGCTCGTAGGCGTCGAACTGTACGACCAGGCGATCGGCGCGCTGCGCGAACGCCTTGGCTGAGGCGGGGGTCCACCAGTCGCGCACCCGGCCCGTGCCATCGAAGTGGCGACCCTGGTCATCGAAGCCGTGGCCCATCTCGTGGCCGATTGTGGCGCCCTCGCCGCCATAGTTCACCGCCGGGTCCGCGGCTGGATCGAAATAGGGCGGCTGCAGGATCGCGGCGGGAAACGTGATCTGGTTGGTGAGCGGGTCGTAGTAGGCGTTCACGTCCTGCGGGTTCATGCTCCACAGGTCCCGGTCCACCGGCTTGGGATAGCGCGAGAGCTGCAGCCTCCACTCGAATTCCTCGGCGCGCAGGGCGTCGCCGAAGAGGTCGGCACGGTCGATCTTCAGGCTGGAATAGTCGATCCACTTGCGCGGATGGCCGAGGCGCGGATCGAAGGCGGCGAGCTTCTCCAGGGCGGCCTTGCGGGTGGCCTCGTCCATCCACGCGGCCTTCTCGAACCGCTCCGCATAGGCGGCGTGCAGGTCGTCGACGAGCTCGGTCGCCTGCCGCTCAGCCTGCGGCGGATAGTACTTGGCGACGTAGATCTGCCCTACCTCTTCGCCAAGGACGCCGTTCACCAGGCCCACGCCTCTCTTCCAGCGGTCCTGCTGGCGAGGAACTTCCCTGAGCGTGCGCCCATAGAAATCGAACCGCGCGTCGTCGAACGCCTTGGGAAGGTAATCGGCGTGGTCCGAGATGAAGTGGAAGACGAGGTAGGCCTTCCAGGTCTCCACCGGCGTGTCGGTCAGCTTGGCGCCGGCGTCGGTGACGACCGAGGGCTCCGAGACCAGGATCTTGCTCGGCGTTCCCAGGCCCAGCTGGGCGAACATCGCGTCCCAGTCGAGCTGAGGGGCGAGGGCGCGCAGCCGCGCCATGTCCATGGGATTGTCGATCTGCTCGACGTCGCGCGTGCGCTCGGGCGCCCACTGCGACTTTGCCATGCGGGTCTCAAGGGCGAGGATGGCGTCGGCCTTGGCCGGCGCGTCGGAGACGCCAGCCAGGGTCTCGATGCGCACGATGTAGTCGCGGTAGGCCTTGCGGTAGGCCTCGTACTTCGGGCCGGCGAGGAGGTAGTCGTCGCGCGCGGGCATGCCCAGGCCCGCCTGGTCTATCTCCACGACATAGCGGGTGGGATCGTCGAGGTCTGGCGAAAGGCCGATGCCGAAGGGGGCGGCGTAGTAGATCTCGCCGAACAGCCGGCCGATATCCTCACGCGTGCGGGCTGCCTCGATGTGCGCCAGCCAGGGCTTGAGCGGCTCGGTCCCGCGCGCCTCGACCGCCGCCTCGTCCATCCAGGCGGCGTAGAGGTCGCCGATCTTGCGCTCGCCCGGGTCGGCTGGCGGATTGGCCGCCAGCATCTCGGCGATGTCGCGCACCTCCGATTCGGCTGCGTCGGTGAGGTCGACGTCGACGCCGGCGCGGCTGCGGTCGGCCGCGATCGTCGTGCGCGCGTCCCAGCGGCCATTCACATAGGCGAAGAAGTCGTCCCCCGGCCGCACCGAGGGGTCCATCGCGGTAGAGTCATAGCCCCAGGTCCCATAGCGCGGGTGGGTAACTTCGGCCCCCGGCGATGGGGTCGCGACGGCGGCGAAGGCGAGGCTGGCGAGGACGGCGCAGGCAAGACGACGCAATAGAACAGCCCTGGTTCCGAACGATCTCGCACGCGCCATCCCACGCCCCGGCGCCCGCTTCAAGGCGATGTCGCGCTGGCGGACTCCCGCAAGCGCTGCGCGCCCGTCATGATGAGCGCCCCGCGCCGCGATTGGCCGGGGATGGGGAGTTGAGGGACCGAACATGTTCGCCGCGTGCGTGGGCGGGACGCGCCACGTCTTCGCCGATCTCAGGACGCTGCTGGCGGCGGCCAGCCCGCTGCGCTCCGGCGATGAGCTGGCCGGCGTGGCGGCGCGGGACGCTCGTGAGCGTGTCGCCGCCCGCTACGCCCTCGCGGACGTCCCGCTGAAGGTTTTCCTCGATGAGACCGTGGTCCCCTACGAGATCGACGAGGTCACCCGCCTGATCGTCGACAGCCACGCCGCCACCGCCTTCGACCCGATTTCCCACCTCACCGTGGGCGGCTTTCGCGAATGGCTGCTGGCTGACGAGACCGACGGCGCGACCCTGGAGGCGGCGTGCGCCGGGATCACGCCGGAGATGGCGGCGGCGGCATGCAAGCTGATGCGCAACCAGGATCTGATCGCCGTGGCGCGCAAGCGGCGAGTGGTCACCGGATTCCGCAACACCCTGGGGCTGGCGGGGCGGCTCTCGGTGCGCCTGCAGCCCAACCACCCCACCGACGATCCGGGCGGCGTAGCCGCCTCGATCCTCGACGGCCTTCTGATGGGAAGCGGCGATGCGGTGATCGGGATCAATCCTGCGAGCGACAGCCTCGAAGCGGCGCACGATCTGCTGCGGCTCATCGACGGGCTGCGCGCGCGCTGGGCGATTCCGACCCAGGGCTGCGTCCTTACCCACGTCACCAACACCCTGGAGCTGATCGGCCTGGGCGCGCCGGTGGACCTGGTGTTCCAGTCGGTCGCCGGGACCGAGGACGCCAACCGGGGCTTCGGCGTCGACCTGGCGGTGATCGCTGAAGCCCAGGCGGCCGCCCTCTCGCTTCGTCGCTTCGAGGTCGGCGACAACGTCATGTACTTCGAGACGGGGCAGGGCTCGGCGCTGTCGGCCGGCGCGCACCATGGCGTCGACCAGCAGACCCTGGAGGCGCGCGCCTACGGCGTCGCCCGCGAATTCCGCCCGCTGTTGGTCAACAGCGTCGTCGGCTTCATCGGCCCGGAGTACCTGTTCGACGGCAAGCAGATCCGGCGCGCCGCCCTGGAGGACCACTTCTGCGGCAAGCTGCTCGGTCTGCCGATGGGGGTGGACGTCTGCTACACCAACCACGCTGCCGCCGACCAGGACGACATGGACGACATCCTGACCCTGCTGGGGGTGGCCGGGGTCAATTTCGTCATGGGCGTGCCAGGCGCCGATGACGTCATGCTGGGCTACCAGAGCACCAGCTTTCACGACGCACTCTATGTCCGGCGGACGCTCGGCCTGCGGCCGGCCCCGGAGTTCGAGGCTTGGCTGATGCGAATGGGGCTCTTCGACGAGGCCGGCCGTCCGCGGCGGCTGGACGGCCCGGCTGCCGCTATGCTGGCCGATCTCTCTGCGGCGCCACCTTGACCAGGCGCCAGAATTTACCCGGAGCGCCGGCGCCCCCGCCGGCGAACGGCCTTTCCGCTTCCGCGGCGCCGCTGTCGCGGAGAGACGCCGGCGAGGGCGCCGGCGCTCCGGGTGAACCTACATCTGTGAGTCCCCTGTCCTACGATCCCTTTGCGGTCCTGCGGCGGCTGACCCCCGCGCGCATCGGGCTGGGTCGCGTGGGGTCGGGCTTGCCGACGGCGGCCCTGCTCGATTTCCAGTTCGCCCACGCCAACGCCCGCGAAGCCGTGGCGACGAGCCTGGACGCCGAGGCGCTCGCCGATGCGCTGGGCTGGCCGAGCCTGATCCTCGACAGCGCCGCGCCCGACCGCGAGACCTATCTGCGCCGGCCGGACCTGGGCCGAAGGCTGCCGCCAGGCGCGGGGCCGATCGCGCGCGGCGATTTCGACCTTGCGATCGTCATCGCCGACGGTCTTTCGGCCGCCGCCGCGCAGAGTCATGCTGCCGAGGTGACGCAGGCGCTCATATCGGCGCTGGCCGGCTGGCGCGTCGCCCCGGCGGCGATCGTGCGACAGGGCCGCGTCGCGATCGGCGACGAGATCGGCGAGCGCCTTGGCGCCCGGGCGGTGGTGGTCCTGATCGGCGAGCGGCCGGGCCTCAGCGCCGCCGACAGCCTCGGGGCCTATCTCACGTGGGCGCCGCGGATCGGCCGGCTCGACAGCGAGCGAAACTGCGTCTCCAACATCCGGCCGGACGGCCTTCCTCCGCAGGCGGCCGCGCGGAAGATCGCCTGGCTGCTTGGAGAGGCGCGTCGCCTCAGCTTCACGGGGGTTGAGCTGAAGGATCGCGAGACCCCGACCCTGGGCGAGCGTTCGCCCAAACCCCTGGTCGACGGAAGGTCGTGACGCGGCGTCGCTTTTCCTTGACACCCATCATATAAAGATATCCTTATATCCCCATGACGATGTCGTCGGATCAGGCGGTGGGGGTGTTGCGCGCCGCGGCGGAGCCGACGCGTGTGCGGATCCTCGCCCTGCTCGCGCGCGAGGAGCTGGCGGTGCTCGAACTGTGCCGCATCCTCGGCCAGAGCCAGCCGCGGGTTTCGCGCCACCTCAAGTTGCTGGCCGAGGCCGGCCTGGTGGAGCGTTTCCCCGATGGCGCCTGGGTCTTCTATCGTCTCTGCCGAGCGGGTTCGGCGCGCGCACTGGCGGACCAGGCCCTGGCGCTGATCGCGGCCGACGATCCCACCCTGGCGGCCGACGCCTCGCGCCTGGCGGGCGTAGCCGAGGCCCGCGCCGCCCAGGCCAGCGCCTATTTCGCCGCCAATGCCGAGCGCTGGGACGAGATCCGCTCGCTCTACACCGCCGAGGCCGCGGTCGAAGCGGCCATCCTCGATATGGCTGGGCAGGGGCCGTTCGAGCGGTTGGTGGACCTCGGTTCCGGCACGGGCCGCATGATCACCCTTCTGGGCGATCGGGCGAAGTGCGCCGTGGGCCTCGATCTGTCGCGCCAGATGCTCAACATCGCGCGCACCCAGGTGGCGGCCGCCGGCCTTCCTGCGGAGCTGCGCCATGGCAATATCCTTGAGACGGGCCTGCGGGCTGGCGAGGCGGACCTCGTCGTCGTCCACCAGGTGCTGCACTACCTGACGGACCCCGCTGGCGCCGTGGCGGAGGCCGCGCGCCTCGTGGCGCCGGGGGGCCGTGTGCTCATCGTCGACTTCGCATCCCACGACCTGGAGTTCCTGCGTTCGGAGCACCAGCACCGGCGCCTGGGTTTCTCCGATGCGGAGATCGAGCGCTGGTTCGCCGAGGCCGACCTTGGCGAGATGGAAACGCGAACCCTGCCGCCCCAGGCCCCCGGAGGCCTGACCGTGAAGATCTGGCGTGCGGCGCGCACGCCCGCCGCCCTCAAGGCCGTCGCATGAGTGTTGTCGAGATTCCCCGGCCAGTAGAGCCGTTCCGCCGCACGGCGGCAGGACCGGTCGTGCGCGTTGGCGGCGGCGGGCGGCCCCCGCCGCGCGTGTCCTTCGAGTTCGGCCCGCCCAAGACGGCCGAGGCCGAGACGACCCTCTGGCAGGCGATCCGCCGGCTCGAGCCCCTGCGCCCCGAGTTCGTCTCCGTCACCTACGGCGCGGGCGGTTCGACGCGCGAGCGCACCCACCGCACGGTGGTGCGCATGCTGCAGGAGACCTCGCTCGTCCCCGCGGCGCACCTCACCTGCGTCGAGGCCAGCCGCGAGGAAGTCGACGCGGTGATCCGCGACTACTGGGAGGCGGGCATCCGCCACATCGTCGCCCTGCGCGGCGATCCGCCCGGGAAGATCGGGGGGGTCTACGAACCTCGCCTGGACGGCTACGCCAACTCCACCGAGCTCACCGCCGGCATCCGCGCCCTCGCCCCGTTCGAGGTCTCCGTGGGCGCATACCCGCAGCTGCACCCCGAGAGCGCCTCGATCGATCAGGAGATCGATGTGCTGAAGGCGAAGGTGGACGCCGGCGCCTGTCGCGCCATCACCCAGTTCTTCTTCGATATCGACAGCTACCTGCGGTTCATGGACCGGGTGCGAGGCGCCGGGATCGAGATCCCCGTTTGCGCCGGCATCATGCCGGTCACCAACTTCACCGGCCTAAAGCGGATGGCCAAGCCCTGTGGCATCCCCTTGCCCGACTGGCTGGGCAATCTCTTCGAGGGACTGGACGCCGATCCGGAGGCTCGCCGCCTGGTGGCCGCCTCCGTCGCCATCGAGACGTGCGCCCGCCTCGAGGAGGAGGGCTTCCACGACTTCCACTTCTACACGCTCAACCGGGTGGAGGGCGCCGACCTCGTCTACGCCATCTGCCGGGTCCTGGGCGTTCGCGAGGCCACCCCATGAGCACCCGCCAAGACCGCATCGAGCGCCTTCATAAGGTCGCGCGCGAAAGGATCCTCGTCCTCGACGGCTCCTGGGGCGTGATGATCCAGCGCCGGGGCCTCTCGGAGGCTGATTTCCGCGGCGAGCGGTTCGCCGATCATCCGGTGATGCTGCGTGGCGACAACGACCTGCTGTGTCTGACCCGGCCGGACGTGATCGCCGACCTGCACGACGCCTATTTCGAGGCAGGCGCGGACTTCGCAGAGACCAACACCTTCAACGCCACCGCGATCAGCCAGGGGGACTATGAGCTGCAGGGGGCGGTGACGGACATCAACCTCGCCGCCGCGCGCCTCGCCCGCGAGAGCGCCGACCGCTGGACCGAGAAGACGCCGGACAAGCCCCGTTTCGTCTGCGGCGCCATCGGCCCGCTCAACCGGACCCTCTCGATGTCCAGCGACGTCAACGATCCGGGCGCGCGCCAGGTCACCTACGAACAGGTCTACGCCGCCTATGCCGAGCAGGCGCGCGCCCTGCACGAGGGCGGGGTCGACCTCTTCCTGGTCGAGACCGTGTTCGACACCCTCAACGCCAAGGCCGCGATCAAGGCGATCCTCGATCTCGAGGACGATGGCTACGAGCCCCTCCCGATCTGGATCTCCGGCACGATCACTGACCGCTCGGGCCGCACCCTCTCGGGCCAGACGGTGGAGGCGTTCTGGAACTCGGTTCGCCATGCGCGGCCGTTTGCTGTTGGCTTCAACTGCGCCCTGGGCGCGGACCTGATGCGCCCGCACATCGCCGAGCTCGCGCGCCTCGCCGACACCCTGGTGGCGGCCTACCCC
The DNA here is from genome assembly GCA_035483335.1 of Caulobacteraceae bacterium. Classification (GTDB taxonomy): domain Bacteria; phylum Pseudomonadota; class Alphaproteobacteria; order Caulobacterales; family Caulobacteraceae; genus Acaudatibacter. Next base: position 10,821 of record DATHPX010000117.1, read on the forward strand.
AACGCGGGCCTTCCCAACGCCTTTGGCCACTACGACGAGACGCCCGATGCGACCTCGGCGGCCCTCTCCGAATGGGCGAGGAGCGGCCTCGTCAACATCCTCGGCGGCTGCTGCGGCACCACTCCCGACCACATCCGCGCCATCGCCCAGGCGGTGCAGGGTCTCGCCCCCCGCGAGATTCCCGAGCGCGCCCCAGCCCTGCGCCTCTCCGGCCTCGAACCCTTTGAACTGATCTGATGCCCAATCTGAATGGCCGGCCAGGCGCCGGCTTATGAGACCGCTTTTCGTCAACATCGGCGAGCGGACCAACGTCACCGGCTCGGCCCGCTTCCGTAAGCTGGTCGTCGAGGGCGACTACACCGCCGCCCTGTCGGTGGCGCGCGCCCAGGTCGAGGCCGGCGCGCAGGTGCTCGACGTCAACATGGACGAGGGGCTGCTCGACGGCGCCAAGGCCATGACGACCTTCCTCAACCTGCTGGCCGCCGAGCCCGACATCGCCCGCGCGCCGATCATGGTCGATTCTTCGAAGTGGGAGGTGATCGAGGCTGGGCTCAAGTGCGTCCAGGGCAAGCCGATCGTGAACTCGATCAGCCTCAAGGAGGGCGAGGCGAAGTTCCGCGAGCAGGCCATGAAGTGCCTGCGCTACGGCGCCGCCGTGGTCGTCATGGCCTTCGACGAGCAGGGCCAGGCGGACACCAGGGAGCGCAAGGTGGCGATCTGCGCGCGGGCCTACCGGCTGCTCACCGAGGAGATCGGCTTTCCAGCCGAGGACATCATCTTCGATCCGAACATCTTCGCCATCGCCACCGGGATCGAGGAGCACGACAACTACGGCGTCGACTTCATCGAGGCGACGCGCGAGATCAAGCGGACCCTTCCGCATGCGCGCGTGTCGGGCGGGGTGTCGAACGTCTCGTTCAGCTTCCGCGGCAACGAGCCCGTCCGCCGGGCGATGCACTCGGTCTTCCTCTACCACGCCATCGCCGCAGGCATGGACATGGGCATCGTCAACGCTGGCGACCTGCCGGTCTATGACGAGATCGAGCCGGAGCTGCGCGAGGCTGTCGAAGACGTCATCCTCAACCGCCGCCCCGGCGCCACCGAGCGGCTGGTGGAGTTGGCGCCCAAGTACAAGGGCGGCAAGGCCGAGGCGAGGAAGGTCGACCTTGCCTGGCGCGACGCCACCGTCGCCGAGCGCCTCGCCCACGCCCTGGTCCACGGGATCACCGAATTCATCGACACCGACACCGAGGAAGCGCGCCTCGCCGCTCAGCGCCCCCTCGACGTGATCGAAGGCCCGTTGATGGACGGCATGAACCGCGTCGGCGACCTCTTTGGCGCGGGCAAGATGTTCCTGCCCCAGGTGGTCAAGTCGGCGCGGGTGATGAAGCAGGCGGTCGGCTGGCTGCTGCCCTTCATGGAGGCCGAGAAGGAAGGCAAGCCGCGCGAGAGCGCCGGCCGCATCCTGATGGCGACGGTCAAAGGCGATGTCCACGACATCGGCAAGAACATCGTCGGCGTGGTCCTGCAGTGTAACAACTATGAGGTGATCGACCTCGGCGTCATGGTCCCGGCAGAGAAGATCCTGGACGAGGCCGAGAAGAACCAGGTCCACATCATCGGCCTCTCCGGCCTGATCACGCCTTCCCTCGACGAAATGGTGTTCGTCGCCGGCGAGATGCAGCGGCGGGGATTCTCCGTTCCCCTGCTGATCGGCGGCGCCACGACCAGCCGCACGCACACGGCGGTCAAGATCGAGCCGGCCTATCGCAACGGCTCGACCACCTATGTGCTGGACGCCAGCCGCGCCGTGGGCGTCGTCTCGGGACTGCTGTCGCCCACGGAGAAGGAGAGGGTGGAGGCGCAGACGCGCGCCGAATACGTCCGCATCCGCGAGCAGTTCAGCCGCACGCAGGAGGCCAAGGCCCGCACGCCGCTCGCCGCCGCCCGCGCCAACCGCTTTCCCGTCGACTGGCAGAGCTATCAGGCGCCGCGGCCCCGCTTCATTGGCCGGCGCACGGTGACCATGCCGCTGGAGGAACTGGTCCCCTACATCGACTGGTCGCCCTTCTTCGCCGCCTGGGAGCTGGTCGGCCGTTACCCGGCGATCCTCGAGGACGATGTCGTGGGCGAGGCCGCGCGCAGTCTCTACGCCGACGCCCGGCAGATGCTCGAGCGGATGGTCGCCGAGCAATGGGTCGAGGCGAAGGGCGTCGTCGGCCTATGGCCCGCCAACGCCGAGGGCGACGACATCGTCGTCTGGACCGACGAGACGCGGACCGCCGAGCGCGCCCGCCTGCACACCCTGCGCCAGCAGATCGCCAAGGCGGAGGGTCGGCCCAACCTTGCGCTGTCTGACTTCGTCGCGCCCGTGGGCGACGACTGGATCGGCGGGTTCGCGGTCACCGCCGGCATCGGCGAGAGTGAAATCGCCGACCGCTTCAAGGCCGCCGGCGACGACTATTCGGCCATCCTCAGCCAGGCCCTGGCGGACCGACTGGCCGAGGCCTTCGCGGAGGCCCTGCACCACAGGGTCCGACGCGAGCTGTGGGGTTACGACGTCGACGAGAGCTTCGACATCGACGCTCTGATCGCCGAACGCTACCGCGGCATCCGGCCCGCGCCCGGCTACCCGGCCCAACCCGACCACACCGAAAAGCGCACCCTGTTCGACCTGCTTGACGCGGAGGCGGCGACCGGGATGGAGCTCACCGAGAGTTTCGCCATGCAGCCGGCGTCTTCGGTCTCCGGTATCTTCTTCGCCCATCCGCAGAGCCACTATTTCGGCGTCGGCAAGATCGACCGCGACCAGGTCGCCGACTACGCCGCCCGCAAGGGCTGGGACCTGGCGACGGCGGAGAAGTGGCTGGCTCCAATCCTCGCCTACGAACCCGCCTAAGCCAGTCCTTCGAAATGCTTTTCGGGGTTCGCGTCCCCGAACGCTGTGTCGGGCTCCAGCGAACTGATCCGCGTGAGATCGCCGATGACAAGGCCGCTCTCCTGGACAGTGATGGCGTCCGCGTAGCGCATGCCCGGCCGCACATCCGACGCCGCGTAGGACTTGTGGTCGTACACGAACGCCCCAAGCTTCGGATCCCGCGCCTGCACCGTCACGATGAGGCGCAGGTCGCTTTCCGAGAGGGTGGCGAGATCGAAGACGGCGAGGGGGCTCTCATTGTCGATCACGTGCATGAAGGTCGTGATCAAGGGAAAGATCGGCAGAGTGCCACGCGTCAGGCGAAGCTCGCAGATGCGCCGGAAGCGGCCGCCTTCCGCCGTGTCCTCATTGATGAATGCGTTGACCTGAACGGAGGTCTGGGTGAGCAGGGTGGTCCGGCCGTTGCCGATCCTCACCATCAGGGTCGGGCGGCCATTGTGCTGCGAGACGACCGCGACGTCGGCGAAGACGATCTTCGCCCGCGCCCGTGAGAAGCGCACGAAGACCAGGCCCGTCATGATCGCGGTGAACGCCATCCCGGTTACGATCTCGGCCGACGAGACGAGGTGCCCGTAGAGGTTGACCGGCGCCATCACCCCATAGCCGACGGTGGCGAGGGTCTCGATGCTGAAGAAGAAGTAGTCGGGCGGGTTTCGCGCGTTGGCGACGCAGCCAGGCTGGAGGAGATACAGCCCGGCAAAGAGCGATGTGATCAGGGTGTAGAGGCTGAAGACGCCGGCGACGAAGGTCGGCCAGTGCACGGTCAGGGCCACGTGGTAGGGGTCCGAGAACTCGAACTCCGACGCCCCGATCTTGGCGACCTCGAAGCCGACGCTGGCGATGGACATCCGCGCCTGCCTCTCCAGACGCTTCTCCCGCCTAGTCTTCCGTGTCCATTCCATTGGCCTTGATCTTGCACGTCGAGGCGCGGCGCGCGAATCCGTTGCGCAGATCGAGGAGAGGAAAACGGCCGATGGGCGGAGAGCCGACGCTGAACGAACGCCTGGGCTGTCCGGCCGACAGGCGGATGGTGATCGTCAACTGCGACGACATCGGCTCCAGCCATTCGGCAAATCTGGCGAGCCTCGAAGCGATGGAGCGCGGCATCGCCACCAGCGCGACCCTGATGGTCCCCTGTCCCTGGGCGCTGGAGGCGGTCGATCTGTTCCGCGGCAAGGACGTCGGCGTGCACCTCACCCTGACCGCCGAATACCCTGGCTATCGCTGGCGCTCGCTCACGGGAGCCCGCTCCCTGCATGACGACCAGGGATTCCTTCCGCGCACGGCAAAGGAGGTCTGGGCGCGGGCGGCGCTCCCGGACGTGCGGCGCGAGTGCCGCGCGCAGATCGAACAGGCCCTCGCCTGGGGCGTGGACGTCACTCACCTCGACTGCCACATGGGCGTGCTGCAGGTCGAACCTCGCTATTACGAGATCTACCTCGAGCTGGCCCACGAGTTCCGTCTGCCCCTGCGCATGGCCGGGTCGCGTGCGGAGCGCGTGCTGGGTTTTCCCGTCCGCGCGCCCGCCGACGCCCTGGGCCTGCTCTATCCGGACGAGTTCTTCTTCGACTGGGGCCGGTCCACGGCCGAGCTGGTGCGCACGAAGCTTCCGGCGCTGCGGCCCGGCGTCACCGAGTTCATCGTCCACCCGGTGCTCGATGGGTCCGAACTGCGCGGCTACGACCTGACCGAGGCCCAGATCCGCATCGACGACCATGCCTGCGCCATGGACCCGGACATTGCGCAGCTCCTCCGCGAGGAGAGGATCGAGTTCGTCAGCTTCCGGCCCCTGCGCGAGGCGATGCGGGCGGGGTGACGGACCCCCTCTAACGCCGCAGGGGCGCGGCGCCGATCGGGGCGGACCATACGGTGAAGGCGCCGCTCGCGGTGTCGGGTCCGCCGAAGGCTCCGATCTCGGCGAGGCGCGCGGCGGGCATCAGCAGATTGCCGTGGTCGTCGATCCATAAGGCGGTCACGCAGGCCAGGCGCGGGTCGGCGAACAGGGTCTCGATCTTCCCTTTCACGCTCACCTTGAGGATGCGCGAGCGGTCGACATCGCTCACGTACATCACGCCGTCGGCGTCCACGGCCGTGCCGAACGAGGAAGGCGTCGCCGCGAAGGGCTCCAACTCCGAGGAGAGGGCGCCAGGGGGCATCCGCGAATCGTCGAGGAAACGGGCGCCGATCCGCGCCATCGGTCCGCTCGGAGGCGCGAGATAGACGACATCCCCATCCGGCGCGACTTCGATGAGCGAGGCCCCAAGTTCGACTCTTCCGCCCCGCTTTCCGCGCAGGACGCTGCCTCCGACCCGGATCGGCCGAGATGCTTTCAGCGGGTCCTCAAGGGTAAGGGCGCGGCGGATCTCGCCAGAGTCGAGGGTGAGGACGATGACGCCGGGCCAGCCGGCGTCTGCGATATAGGCCCGAAGGCCGTTAAACCGGATCTGAGCGAGAGAGCTATCCGCCATAGTCACCGCCGCCATGTCGTACACGCGCGAGACCTGATT
>DATHPX010000118.1:0-14465 GCA_035483335.1 Caulobacteraceae bacterium
GCCTTCGCCGAGGAGACCGCCCGGGCCTACCAGTTCACGCGCGAGGACATGGACGCCTACGCGACGGAGAGCCTGAGCCGCGCCCGCCGCGCTGTCGAAGGCGGCGCCTTCGTCCGCGAGATCGTCGCCGTCGAGGTTCCCGGCCGCAAGGGCGTCGAGCGCGTCGCGTCGGACGAGCAGCCGCTGAAGGCCGATCCGGCCAAGATCCCCACCCTGCGCCCCGCGTTCTCCAAAGACGGAACGATCACGGCGGCGAACGCCTCCTCGATCTCGGACGGCGCGGCGGCCCTCGTGATGATGCGGGCCTCCACGGCCGAGAGCCTGGGGTTGGAGCCGGTGGCGCGCGTCGTCGCCCACGCCGCCCACGCCCATGCCCCCAGCCAGTTTGCCACCGCCCCCGTGCCGGCAATGCAGAGGGCGCTGGGGCGCGCAGGCTGGAAGATCGACGATGTCGACCTCTTCGAGGTAAACGAAGCCTTCGCGGTGGTGTCGATGATCGCCATGCGCGAACTGGGTATCCCGCACGAGGCGATGAACGTGAACGGCGGCGCCTGCGCGCTGGGCCATCCGATCGGCGCCTCGGGCGCGCGCATCCTGGCGACCCTGCTGGCGGCCCTCGAAGCGCGGGGCGGACGACGTGGGCTCGCGTCCCTGTGCATCGGCGGGGGCGAAGCCGTCGCGATGGCGGTCGAGCGGATCTGAGCCCGTCAGGCCCCGGCGAAGAGATTGGCCAGTTGCGTCAGCCGATGGGGGTTCAAGGTGAGCCCCCGGCCAAGGCTGGCTTCGCCGGGCGTCATGCCCGGCGGGCAGGCCCCGCGGTAGCTGCCCTCAACGCGCAGGTCGTGCCGCCCGTCGAGCTCCGCCAGCGGCGCACCGGTGACTGTAACGACCGACTGCACGTCGTAGGAGGTCGAAAAGTCGCCGCGCGCGATACCGGTCGAGGTGAACACGGCGCTCTGGCCGAATTTGCAGACCGAGGCGAAGCGATAGGCGCCGTCCGGGGCCCGCGCCATCGAACGGTGGCATCTGTCCGCGCCGATGTCCTGAGCGAAGAGCCAGGGACTGTCTTGGGAGGCGGCGCTGAGGCATACGCGGACCACGCCGTGGGCGCGCCGCCCGTCGCTGAACACCTTCTGCTCCCAGAGGCCCGCGCGCCGGGACGGGCTAGCGATCGGCGCCAGCGTCGGCGAGAGCGCGGCCGACGGCTTGGGTCGATCGCATCCCGCCACGGTTGCGGCAGAGGCGGCGAGGAACAGCGCGGTCGCCCTAGGCCCCATCGGCTTGAATCCCCAGCACTTCGCTCCACCTTCAAGGCAGGACCCTAGGTCTATTGCAATTTTGTTGCAAAGGGGGCCTGCCCGCAAGTCAATCCTGGCCGGACGGCCCAAAATGAGCAGAGAGAGCCAATGAGACTCAACGCGGCCGCCGGACGCCTGGAGCGCGATGAGGCGGGCCAGGTCGTCTTCGCCGACTACCGCCGGGGCGAAGGCCGGCTGATCCTGGATCACGTCGAGGCGCCGATCGCGCTAAGGGGAAGCGGCGCGGCCGGACGGTTGATGGAGGAGATCGCCGCCTACGCCCGCGAGCATGAGCTGCTCATCGTCCCCCTGTGCGGCTACGCGGCCCACTGGCTCCGCAGGAAGTCGGAGCACAGCGATCTCGTTGCACCCTGAGGAGGTTCACTCGGCCGGGCGGTAGTGGCCGTCTGCATCGGGGCAGACGGGGATGATGTGGCCGGGGTCGGGATCCGGATCGTCATGGGGAGCGGCGAGGCGGCAGCCGTGTTCACGGAACCAGCTTCCGCCGCGGTCGCCGCGCTCCCACGGTCCATCACGGAACGGCAGGGTCTCGCTGTAACGATAGATGTCGCGCCCCGGGCCGGCGTCGGGCGGCGGAGGCGCCTCGGCGCTGGCGTCCCTGGCGTCGAACTGCGCGTCGTAGGCGTCGCGCTGGCGTTCGTACTCCCTCCGGTCATGCTGGTACTGCCGCAGCTGCTCATCGTACGTGTCCTCGGAGCGGTCGTACTGCTGGGCCTCGCGGTCGTTCTGGTCTTCCGCGTAGGGCGGCTGGTCGGAAGGCGGATAGGCCCGATAGCTCTGATTTGGGTTCCATTGACCCTGGTAGCTGGGGCCAGGATAGCCTTGGTAGCCCGGATAGGGTTGGGCAGATGGGTTGGACTGGCCTGTCGGGGTGGGTTGGGCCAGGGCGGCCGGCGCCGCGCTCAGCGCGAGCATGGCCATGGCGGTCGCGATCGATTTCACTTCAAGCCTCCCGCCGCCGGGGTCCCTTGGGACTGGCCGGCGGCGCACTTGTGAATCCCTCGGCGCGATCAAACGTCGGGGGACGGAGGCGGGTTGCCCAGGAGCGGGTTCAGACCAGGGCGCTGGGCTCCAGGCCAAGCTCCTTGAGTAGGGGCTCGGCATAGGCGATGCGGCCGGTCAGGGTCGCCGGATCGCCGCTTGCCAGGCGGTAGGTCGCCTCAGCGATGTACTCGATCGGCTGCACCCGGTCCTTGGTCGCCTCGTTGATCAGGCCGTGGACGGCGACGCCGGGGGTGTCGACGAGGCCGGGGGAGACGACATTGACCGCGATCCCGTCATCGAACACCTCGGAAGCGAGGCCGGTGCTGAACCGCTCGAGCGCGGCCTTGCACATGCCATAGACGGTGCCGCCCCGCCCGCGCGCCTGGTACGGCGGCTTGGGGTCGATGCCGGCAGGCGAGGAGATGTTGACGATCCAGCCGCGCTTGCGCGCCCGCATGCCGGGCAGGACCAGCTGCGAGAGGTGGAAGGGCGCGTAGACCTGCACCTCCATCATCAGCTTGAAGCGCTTCTCGGTGAATTCGGTCACCGGCATGAAGTAGGTGATCGCCGCGTTGTTGATCAGGATGTCGACCTCGCCGAGCGCGGCGACGGTCTGCTCCACCAGGGCCTCGCGCTCGCGGGCCTGCGCCAGGTCCGCCTTGATCATCACCGCCTCGCCGCCAGCGCGGCGGATGCGATCGACGGTGTCGTGCAGCGTGCCGGGGAGCCGGCTCTCGCCCTCCTCGGCCGTGCGGGCCGAGACGGCGACGCGGGCGCCTTCCATGGCGAGGCGCGCGGCAATGGCCTCGCCGATCCCTCGGCTTGCGCCGGTGACGAGGGCGACGCGGCCTTTGAGCGGGCCGTTGGGGTTGATCCTGGCTGGCGTGGACATGGGCCTTCCTCCTGCGTTCTTTGTAAGCTCCTAGAAGACCTTAACTGCCTCGCCGCCAAGCCCCCATCGCGGAACGGAGCGGGGTAGCGCGCATTTGGAAGCTAAGCTTTCTGGAGGGCGGGATTGGCGTTCGACTGGCCTGGCGCATTCTGGAGACGAGAGACGGCGCCACGGGCGGCGGTCTTCGTGGACATGGCGGACTATCTCGCCGCCGCGCGCGAGGCGATGAAGAAGGCGCGACGGTCGATCTGGTTCGCCAACTGGGCGTTCGAAGCCAACACGCTCTTCGAACCGCAGCCCGGAGGCGGCGGTCCTGAGGATGACCACATCGGCCGCTTCCTCAAGGACCTCGCCTCGGCGAGGCCTGAGGTGGACGTGCGGATCCTGTGCTGGGATTCGTCCTTCCCGATCGCCGCGACACAGAACTTCTTCCCGATCCTCGACCGCCGCGTGTTCCACGGCACGCCGGTCAAGTTCGTCCTCGACAGCACGGTGCCGATGGGCGCCTGCCACCACCAGAAGATGATCGTCATCGACGACGCTGTCGCCTTCTGCGGCGGCGGCGACATCGGACCGGACCGGTGGGACACGCCCGAGCACCTCGACGACGATCCGCGACGTTTAAAGGCGCCTGGGGAGAGCACCTTCTTCGACTCCCGTCACGAGATGATGGCCCTGGTGGACGGGCCGGCCGCCCAGGCTCTGGGCGAGCTCTTCCGCCAACGCTGGCTGCGCGCCACGGGCGAAGCCCTGCCGACACCGGCGCCCATGGCGCCGGACGCCTGGCCCGACTGCGTCGCCCCCCAGATGCGCGAGGTCGGGGTCGGGATCTCGCGCACGGCGCCGGCCTGGCGCAAGGAGCCGGGGGTGCGCGAGATCGAGCGCCTGACCCTCGCCTCCATCGGTGCGGCCAAGTCCACGATCTACATGGAAAACCAGTACTTCACCTCGCCGCTGGTCGCCGAGGCCCTGGCGACGCGCCTGACCGAGCCGGAGGGGCCAGAAGTGGTGCTGGTCTCGACCCAGCATTCGCCCAGCTATTTCGACCAGATCACGATGGACCGGACGCGGGCGAAGTTCATGCAGCGTTTGCGTAGCGTGGACGTGTGCGACCGTTTCCGCGCCTATGCGCCCACGACGACGCTGGGCCGGATAATCATCGTCCACGCCAAGCTCGCGATCATCGACGACGTGGTGCTGCGCGTCGGCTCGGCCAACATGAACAACCGCTCCACCGGCTTCGATACCGAGTGCGACCTCGCCTTCGAGGCGGAGGGGGACAACCGCGCCTTCGTCGCCGGATTGCGGACGCGGCTGGTCGCCCACTGGCTCGGCTGTTCGCCGGCGGAGGTCGAGGCGGCGTTCGCCGCGCAGGAGGGGAGCCTGGGACGCGCGATCGACTCCCTGCGCCAGGGCGGCCGCGTCCGGCTCCGGCCCCTGCCGTCGGCCTCGCTGGGCTTCACGGCCGGGCTGATCGCCGCCTTTCACCTGGGCGATCCGGTGACCCCGCGGGACAGCTGGCGGCCGTGGCTGCGCGACCGACAGCTGCGCAACGACATCTCGCGCCTGGAGGAGTACTGGCGCCCGCCCGCTGACGCCCGTCCGCCAATCGGCTAGGCTGGCTGACCGCGCACGGGGCAGGAATGGCGCACGAGATCGAGGCTGCGCAGATCGACGCGGCGGGAGGGCTGTTCCGCTTTCGCCGGAAGGCTGCCCATGCCGCGCCGCCGGGGACACCCTGCGCAAGTTGCGGGACGAGCTTGCAGGGTCCCTGGTGCCACGTGTGCGGCCAGCTCGGCGAGGACTTCCACCGTTCGTGGGTCCGCCTCGTCGGCGAGTCGGTCGAGGGCCTTTTCCATATGGACGGCCGGGTCTGGCGCACCCTGCCGGACCTCGTGCTGCGTCCGGGACGGCTCACGCGACGCTACCTGGACGGCCAGCGCGCCCCGCAGATTCCGCCCCTGCGGCTATTCCTGGTTGTCCTGCTGGTCCTGTTCGCCTGTGGAGCCCTCTCCGCCGGCTTCGGACCCTTGAGCGTCAATCAGGCCGATCTGACGCCGACGCAGAGGGCGGACGTCGAGCGAGCAGTCGCCAAGGCCAAGGCAGGCCAGCTCTCCGACGCTGATCGGCAGGCGCTGCGGCGCGAGCTGCGGGCCGCGAGGCCCCGCTTCATCGAGATGACGCCTGCCCAGAAGGAAGCCGCGAAGGCGCAGGTCGGCCGGTTGCGTCTCAGCAGCGCAGTGCGAGAGCAGCAAGGCGGCGCCAGCGCCGCATCGGCCGTGGACTGGCTGCGCGAGCACCTCCAGCGGGTCGTCGACCGACCGGAAGAGTTCAAGCTGCAACTCGAGACATGGGGGGAACGGTTCGCCTTCCTGATGCTACCGATATCCGCGGTGATCCTGAGCGTCCTGTTCGTCTTCCAGCGTCGCTTCTATGTTTTCGATCACTTGATCTTCAGCATGCACTCGCTCTCGTTCATGGGCTTGCTGATCTCGACGATCATGTTGCTGTCGATGCTGGGCAACGGATCGATCCTGTTTTTCGCCGCGCCCGTCCACTTGTTCGTCCACATGAGGGGGGTCTACCAGACGAGCATCTTCGGAACCCTGCTGCGCATGGCGCTGCTTTTCGTCGCCTCCCTGGTCGCCTTCTGCGTACTGGTCATCGCCCTCGTTCTGGTTGGCATAGCCAGCCTGCAGTAGGGCAGGCGAACCGGGTGGGCCTGACCGCGTTGTGAGGGGCGCATCCTCCCCCATGGAGCGAAGCGAAATGGGGGAGGGGGACCGCGAAGCGGTGGAGGGGGCGGGGTTCCCGACCGACTTCTGCTGAGATCGTCCCGCCCGACGGCCGCAGGCGCCCGAGCGGCGGTCGCCCCCTCCACCACCTTTGGTGGTCCCCCTCCCCGCTTCGCGGAGGAGGATCCACCATTTGCAATTTGTTAGGATTGTCCCAGTGGCGGACGGCGGCTACTGAGGGCCTCCCACACAAGAGGAGGGCCGCATGCGCCTGGCCAAGCCGCAGGTCGACATCGGCCTTTCGACCAACGACATCGCCCCGCTGCTGGCCTTCTGGCAGGGCGAGGCAGGCGTGAAGTTCGACCACCTGCTGCCGATCCGCCGGGGGCAAGACCAGCATCGGCACGACATCGGCGGCAGCGTGCTCAAGCTCAACGCCCACGCCGAGCCTCTGCCGGACTCCCCGCCGTCCGGCTATCGCGAGCTGATCATCGCCCGCGAGGGCCTCGCCGCGCCGCGCGCCCTGACCGATCCGGAAGGCAACCGCGTGCGCCTCGTCCCGCCAGGGGAGGACGGCGTCACCCAGATCGGCGTGCGGCTGGCGGTGCGGGACCTGGACGCCCACCGGCGGTTCTATTCCGAAGCCCTTGGGTTGGAGGAGGTCCGGCCGGGCGTGTTCCGGGCCGGCGAGAGCCTGATCCTGCTGGAACAGGCCGCCGACGCGCCCGCGGACGCCGAGATGCGCGGCCGCGGCTGGCGCTACATCACCTTCCAGGTCTTCGAGGTCGACAGGGAGCACGCGGCGGCGCTGGAGCGCGGCGCGCGCGAAGCCGTGGCGCCGATCACCCTGGGGACCACCGCCCGCATCTCGATGATCCGCGATCCCGACGGCAACTGGATCGAGCTCTCGCAACGCGCATCGATCGTTGGGAGTCTGGAGCCGTCACGCTAGCTCGCAACGTCAGAGGAAGGCCCGGGCCATCTGCAGGCAGGGGGAGCTTGGCTGGCCGTCGGCGGAGCCGGGGGTGGTTAGGCGCAGGGCCGCCATGTGCTTGCCCAGCGGGCTGGAGTCGTCGGAGGCGATGATGCCGCAAAGCCGCGCTGCATCGCCGGTCGCCCCCTGGCGCGCCGCGAGGGCCGCCGCCTCGGTGGTGGAGAGGCGGTTGCGGAGGTTCAGCGCCGCCATGTCGCCAGCGGCTCCGGGATCCTGGAATTTGACCGGGCGGGAGCTGCGGGGCAGGCAGTCGAGGGGCGCGCGGACGCAGTCGGAGGCGACGGGCGGCGCCGACGGCGCGCGGGAGGGTTGGGTCACCTGAATTTGAGACGCCGCGAGGTTGCCGCTCGTCTTCGGGGCGGGCTTGGGCGCAAACACCACGAAGCTGGCGAACAGGAAGGCGAGGCCCACGGCGAACAGCAGGGCCTGGCGGGGAAAGGAGCCGAGCACCGGCATCTCCGCGCCCAGCATCTTCACCCCGCCGCCCACCACGGCGGCGACGATGCACACAATGCCGGCGACCAGCAGGCTCTCCGCTGCGCCCATGGGCCCTCCGCGACTCCCTGAGCGAATCCGGACACAAGCGGAGGTGCGAGTCCAGCGGGGGGACGCACTTCCCACACCCCCGTCATCGCCGGCCGCCACTGCCGGCGACCCATCGATCGGCTGTGCGAGCGCTCGCCGTGGCCGTGTCGGGCGGCGCGGCCATGACGCGCGGGACGACTGGGCGGGCGATCCACGGCGCGGCGCGCCCAACCCGTCGGTGTCGCGTGACCGCGCCGCCCGGCGCGGTCAATGCCGGCGGCCAGCCATGACGGAACTTTAGTGGGAACGCCGGCGGACCGGAATAAGCCGTCAGGGCTGGCGCGCGAGGGCGAAGGTGACGGCGCGGGCGACGCTGGCCTGGACGACGCTGGCGTGGTCCTCGTCCTGGAAACAGACAAAGGCGAGCTTGGCGAGGGCGAAGGCTTTAAGGGCCTCTCCGAACTCGCGCGCGGCGTCCACCATACGCGCCTGGGCCACACGCTCTCTCGTCGCCTCCAGGGTCATGCCGGGCTGGGCGACGGGGGGCGGGTCCTGCTCGCCGGCGGCCACCGACACCAGCGCCCGCGGATGCGCCCGCCGCGTCTTCAGGGTGTCAGCAAAGCCCGAGAGTTTGCCGAGGATCGCGAAGTCGTTCCACCACAGTGAGGGGCTGCTGATGGCGAAGGTCTCAAATGTGTCCGGCCGGGTGAGCAGGGCGTGGGCCGCGAACAGGCCGCCCAGAGAATGGCCGTAGAGGATGCGGCGGTCCGGCGAGGCTTCCGGCGCGCGCTCGCGGATGGCGGGGACGAGTTCGCCCAGCAGGAAGTCCAGGAAGGCGTCGGCGCCGCCGTACTCGGAGCCCATCGCGCCCGCCATCTCGGGATACTTGTCCGCCGGCGCCGGCGGGGTGAGGTCGGCCGTGCGCAGACGCATGACGGACGCGAGGTCGGCGTCGTAGCCCACGCCGACGATCACCACCGGTTCGATCAGGCCGGTGGGCGCGCGCATCGCCGTGCTCTCCACGGCCGTGCCGAAGGTGATCCCGCTGTCGAGCACGAAGAGGATCGGACAATCTTTCGGCCGCTCGCCGCCAGGCCGCGCTGCGGGGCGCGCCAGGCTGATGAGATAGGACCGGCCCGTCCCGCGCGAGGCGAGCTGAAAGCTCTCGCAGGCGGCAAGGATCGAAGTCGGCATCGGCGCTTACCCTCTGGCCGCAGGTCAGGTTAGGCAGCCAGCGCCTGGAATAGCCTTTCATCGCCTATCCCCAAAGTATCCGTCATGGCCGGCCGAAGTGCCGGCCACCCATAGCAGGGCTTGGCGAGAGGGCGCCGTGGCCGCGCTGGCGCGGCCATGACGAACGGAACGACTGACGCCGGTCCTGCCCCCAACTGCTGCCCATCGATCTCGAGTGACCGCGCCAGCGCGGTCAATGCCGACAGCACTTCAGGTCGTCCGATGGGTGGCCGGCACGGAGGCCGGCCATGACGGTTGTAAGGGGTAGGGCGGGTGGCCCAGGAGGGTCCCTCGGACCCGAATCACCCCCCGGCGTCGGGAAAGCTGCGGATGCGGCGGTCGCGGCGCCAGAGTTCCATGGCGCGGCCGTCGCGCTGGCCCTCAACGGCCATGATGGCCGCGTCGTCGTCCTCGCACTCCAGCTCGCGCGCCTCGACGATGCGGCCGCCTCTGCCCAGGAAATAGAGTCGGAAGTCCACGACGCGCGCCCCCACCGGACTCGGGTTTCGAAACAACTTGTAACATTCGAGAGTGGCCCTCGAAAGGCTTGACTTTGCGCAGACTTTGACCGGCCCGCTGCAGGCGCCCGCGTCGGGGCGCCGGGCGCCGAGAAATCCAGCGCTCGGAAATAACGGCGGCCCGCGAGTGCTGTGCGCATTGTGACGAGGCCGTCCGGCGCCTAGCCCTTGTTCCGCAAGCAGAAACGGGGTCAGGGGCAATGGAGGCGGGACGAGGCGCGACCACGCGCCGGGAGCTGCTGTCGGCGATCGCCTTGGTGGGCGGCACGGCGGCGCTCTATCAGGCGATGACGACCATGGGACATGCGGCCGAGACGCAGTTCCACGGTCCGCCGGACCTTTCGGGCGCAAGGCCGGGGTCGACCGTCCTGGTGCTGGGCGCGGGCCTGGCGGGCATGGTCGCGGCCTATGAAATGTCCAAGGCCGGCTATTCCGTGCGGATCCTGGAGTACCAGGCGCGCGCGGGCGGGCGGAACTGGTCGCTCTATGGCGGCGACAGCTACACCGAGCTGGGCGGCGCGACGCAGAAGATCGCCTTCCAACCGGGCAATTACATGAACCCCGGCCCCTGGCGCATCCCGCACCACCACCGCACCTTGCTGCACTACTGCAAGCAGTTCGGGGTGAAGCTGGAGCCGTTCATCCAGTTCAACCACGCCGCCTACATCCAGTCGGACGACGCCTTTGGCGGCAAACCGGTGCGCTTCCGCGAGGCGGCGGCGGACTTCGAGGGCAACATCGCCGAGCTGCTGGGCAAGGCGATCGACCAGAAGTCGCTGGATGCGGAGATCCGCCCCGAGGACAAGGAGCGCCTGCTCGAGGCCCTGCGCGGCTGGGGCATGCTCGATGGGGACATGCGCTATCGCCAGAACCTGCGCTCGTCGAGCAAGCGGGGCTATGAGCGCCCGCCCGGCGGCGGGGTGGACGGCGCGCCGATCCCCTCGGCCCTGCTGGACTTCCACGACGTGCTCGACCCGCAGGTCTGGCGCACGATCGAATTCTTCATGAACCACGAGATGCAGACGACCATGTTCCAGCCGGTTGGCGGCATGGGGATGATCGGCAAGGCGTTCGCGCGACAGGTGCAGCCACTGATCACCCAGAACGCCAAGGTCTCGAAGATCTATCAGGACAAGAGCGGCGTGACTGTCACCTACACTGACACCGCTGCCGGCCAGGTGCAGACGGCGAGGGCCGACTTCTGCGTCTGCACCATCCCGCTGGGCGTACTCAACCAGATCGAGAACAACCTTCCGGCCGCCAAGCAGGAAGCGATCGCGGCGGTGCCGTACTCCAATTCGGTGAAGATCGGCCTGGAGATGCGCCGGCGGTTCTGGGAGGAGGACGACTACATCTATGGCGGTCACAGCTTCACCAGCCGCGACATTGGCCTGGTCAGCTATCCCAACAACAACCTCTTCGGCGACGGGCCGGCGGTGTTGCTGGGCGCCTTCGCCAGCGGCATGGGCGCCTATCGCCTGGCGGGGATGACGCCGGAGGAGCGGATCGAGGCGGCGCTCTCAATGGGCGAGGTGTTCCACCCCGCCAGCTACCGCAAGGAGTTCATGAACGGGGCCTCGGTGGCCTGGAGCCGCATGCCCTGGACGCTGGGCTGCTGCGCCAGGTGGAACGAGGAGACGCGCAAGCAGCACTACCAGACCCTGGTGGCGGTGGAGGACCGCATCGTCCTGGCCGGCGAGCACGCCTCCTATGTCGGCTGCTGGATGGAGGGCGCGCTGCTCTCCTCCCTCGACGCCATCACCCGCCTGCACAAGCGCGCGCTGGAGGCCTGAGGATGGGGAAGCTTTTCAAGATGTGGGCCGCTGCGGCGGTCCTGATCTCCGCGGCGCCCGCCCTCGCCGACGAGGCCGGCGGCTATACCAAGCCGCATCCGCCGCAGACCGGCGAGCAGGTCTATCGACAGGTCTGCCAAGCCTGCCACATGGCCAATGGCATGGGCGGGACCGGGGCGGCGACGATCCCGGCCCTGGCTAACAATCCGCGCCTGATGGTCCCGCTGTACCCGATCGACATGGTGATCCACGGCCGGGGCGCCATGCCCTATTTCACCGACAACCTGACGCCGGCCCAGATCGCCGAAGTGGTGACCTACATCCGCACCCACTTCGGCAACCACTACGCCGCGCCGGTCACCGAGGCCGAGGTGAAGGCGCAGTGGGTCCCGGCGCCGAAGTCGGAGCATTAGGGGGTCGGCCGGCGGAGCGGGACGAGCCGGAGGGGGAAGGCCGCAGCCCGGGCGCTGGGTGGAGTCCCGTCACCTTCCGCGTGCCGCCGCGTCCCGCGCTCGGTGCAGTTCGGCCCAGGCGGGGGCGAACTTCAGCGCCTCGTCGTACTTCGCCAGCGCCTCGCGCCGCTTGCCCTGGCGCATAAGCACATCGCCCCAGGCCTTGAGCGGGTCGGCCCAGTGCGGGCCGCGCTGGTTGGCGGCCTGCAGCCTGGCGATGGCGCCGGCAAGATCGCCATGGCGGGCGAGCGCCACGCCCCAGGAATAGTCGCCGGCCGGCAGGTCCGGGGCGATGGCGACGGACCGGGCGTAGGCCCTCTGGGCGCCGGCCCAGTCGCCGCGGTGGTCGAGGATGTCGCCTTCGAAGCGATAGCAGTCGACGAAGTGGCCGCCGGCCTTCAGCGCCGCGTCGGCCTTGTCGGGATGGCCGGCAATCTCCTCGGCGGGCGCGACCCAGCAAGTGTAGCCCGGGTAGTTGCTGGAGACGATCGGGTCGGCGTAGGCCGCGGCGAACGCCTCCATCTCGGCCGCCGCGCGCGGCGCGTCGCCAGCCTCGGCGGCGAGCCGGCCGTGCACGAAGTGGGTGATCGCCATGATGCTTGGATCCGCGGCGTTGCGCTCGACGGTCTGGATCTGGAACTCGGCGTCGGGTCCGTCGTGCAGGCGCGCGTCGGCGTCCGCGACCGCAAGGCCAGCGGAAGTGGTTCCGCTCCCAACGCCCTCGTGTGAGGCCTCGTCGGCGGCCGATGAGGCGCGATTGGCCTGGACGTTCCAGGTCAAGGTGTCCCAGTTCTGATAGTAGAGTTCGGGCGCGTGCCCCGGCCGCCCGCCAGCCGCCTTCCGCATCGCCTCGCCGACCCGCCAGGCGCCTTCTTCGTCGCCCAGACCCCATGTGGCGTTCATCAGGTTGTTGTAGGCGACCCAGTAGTCCGGCTTGATCTTCAGGGCTTGCCGATAGAGCGCCAGGGCCGCCTGCGGCGTACCCCCCGAGTTTTCCAGCGCGTCGGCCCAGATGTTCAGGAGATATGGGCGATCCTCTATCCGATCTGTCGCATAGGCGGTCGTGCTGAAAGCAACGGCCTCGGCGTTGCGGCCGGCGCCCATCAGGTAGCCGTCATAGAGCGAGGGCTGGGACTGGCCGAAGACGTATTCGGCGGCCTGCGTCGTCAGCTTGTCGAGGTCGTCGGGGCCGCCGACGAACACCTTGGGCAGGACGCCGTCGCCCCGCACGGTAAGCGCCAGCCCGCCCGACGCCGTCTGGACGAGATCGCCGCCCACACGCAGGTCGTGGCCGAAGCGCGCCTTGAGCATCCGGTCGATGTCGCCGACCGAGATTCCCGTCTCCGGAACCTCGACCTTGATGTCGCTGGTCCAGGCGTTGGAGAGATTCCGTTTCTGGATGTCGGCGTGCACGCTCGCCTGCAGCCGGGTCAGCTCGTCCAGGAAGCCTCCGGCGATCACCTTACCCGAAAGACCGCGCGCGGCGAGGGCCGGGGGCGCGTCGAACGGCTCGACGATCACCGAGCGTGAGTTGAAGGCGTCCATCAGCATCACGACCAGGCCCGCGCCGATCGTGCAGAGGACGAGGCCCATGAGCGCCTGCAGCGCGAGCCGGATGCGCTGTCCGGCGCGGCGCAGCTTGCCCTCTCGCGACTGGTTCTGGAGGTGGCGCAGGCGAAGGGGGTGCTCCTCCCGCAGGTTGCGCGTCTGCGTCTTCAGCAGCTCGACGATGGCGCGGGCGACAGTGGGACTGCGCCTGGCCTCGTCCATCGCGGCGGCGGCGGCGAAGCCTTCGACTTCGGACGCGGCGGCGCCTTCCTCGGGCGCCTCGTCCTCGCCCCCCAGCAACCCGCCGAACAGACCCTCAGCCATACATGCCCCCCGGCTGTGAAGAGTGGAGGGTAGTCTGGACCGTGGGTGGGCGGCAATGCGATCGCCTCGGCAAGGTGTTGAGTCACAGGAGGAAGCCTGTCGTATGACGCGCCAACCCCCTCTTCCACACCCCGCTCGATCGCGCCGACGTCGTCACCGCGGCTGCGGAGTTAGAGACGGTCGCCGCCGCTGCGCGGGCGTTCCTAGCGGAGTTCATCGAAAAGGGGTGAGGCGAACGGCAGCGGAGTTGGCAGGACGAACCCGGAGCGCCGGCGCCCTCGCCGGCGTGGTTCCGTGACAACCGCCGGACGGAAGCTATCAGACGCCTCTGCGGCGGATAGGCCGTTCGCCGGCGAGGGCGCCGGCGCTCCGGGTGAGACTTGCGGGTTGGCGATGCGACGCCAAGGTGACGGGGTCAGGGTGAAACGGGCCTAGCCCTCACCCCCAGAAGGCCATCGTGCGGAACTCGATGCTCTCGCGCGGGGGCGTCCCCTCCGGGGTAGTCGGGTCCGCAAACGCGGTGTGGGGGGTGAAGCGGGCGACGCGGGGGTCGGAGTCCCAGCACTTGATCAGCACCGCCTCGTCCGGCGTGAGGTCGGGGACGAAGCGCCAGCGCTGGTCGGGATCGTAGGCGAGGCCATAGATCTCGCCCCGGCGGTGGGGGAAGACCAGGTCCGAGGCGATCAGGTCGTCCGGGGCGATCGAGCGGGCGTCGGCGATGGCCAGCGGCCAGTCGCGCGCCACGTGACGGATCGGGCGCCAGACATTGATGATCGCCGCGCGGCCGGCCAGCAGGGCCTCGGCCTCCTCGCCCATGATCTCGCGCACCCGCTGCGGGCCGGACGCGATGGTCTGGTCGACGTGCACGCGAATGGCGGGCTGGCGCGCGGCGCCGGCCGTGCGGTCGGCGACGCCGTCGGAGCGCCGGCGAAGGGTGTGGTCGAACACCACGACCCGGCTCGCGCCGGTGACCGCCCGGACCAGCTCGGCCGTCTCGGGATGGCCGAGCGCCAGCGTCTGCGCCTCGTCCCAGAAGTCGCGCACGGCCGAGTGATGGTCGACGATGCGGAAGCCCTCCACGTCGAGGTCGAGGGCGCGCGCCGCCGGCCGGGCATTGTGGATGCGCACGCGGTGGGCGGTCGTCTGGA
>DATHPX010000119.1:0-5587 GCA_035483335.1 Caulobacteraceae bacterium
CGAGCGTTTGGCCGCAGGTGATGGGGTGACCGCCGCGAGCCGTCGTACTTACCGACATGGCCGCGCCGCCCGGCGCGGCCACTGCGGACACTCGCACAGCCGATCGATGGGTCGCCGGGACTTTCGCCCGGCGATGACGGAATTTTAGGGGGTCCAAAACGGGACCAAGAAAAGGCCCGAACCTGTCAGCTATGTCCCCGAACACCTGTCGGGGATGTCCCCGGTCTGAACACGTCAGTGCCGGCGATGACGAAGTTTAGGGGCGGTCGCGCGGTTCAGCGACGCTCCAGCACGCGGAAGACGAAGGGGTGGTCGTCGTCGGGGCCGGCCGGATGGGCTTCGCGGCGCGTCTCGCGCCAGAGGCCCTCATCGAATTGGGGGAACAGCGCGTCGCCCTGGGGCTCGGCCTCGACCTCGGTGAGATAGAGGCGGCGCGCACGGGGCAGGGCGAGGGCGAAGATCTCGGCCCCGCCGATGACGCAGACCTCGGCGACGCCGTCCTCAGCCGCCTGCTCGCGGGCGATCTGGAGCGCTTCGGAGAAATCCTCGCAGACCACGGCGCCATTTGGATCGAAGCTTCCATCCCGAGAGAGCACGATGTTGGTGCGGCCGGGCAGAGGCTTGCGGGGAAGGCTGTCCCAGGTCTTGCGGCCCATGATCACCGGCTTTCCCATCGTCACCTGGCGGAAGATCGCCAGGTCGGACTTCAGCCGCCAGGGCAGCTGTCCGCCGACGCCGATGACGCCATTGGCCGCGCGCGCGACGGGCCCGAGGGTGAGGGTGATGCTTGCGCTCACGCTCAGACCGCGATCGGGGCCCGGATCGTGGGGTGCGCGCGATACCCTTCGAGGCCGATGTCCGAGGGCTCGAAGGCGAAGAGGTCGGTCTTCGGCGCAAGGCGGAGGGTAGGGAAGGCGAAGGGTTCCCGCACCAGCTGCTCGCGCGCCTGATCGACGTGGTTGAGGTAGAGGTGGGCGTCGCCCAGGACATGAACGAACTCGCCCGGCCGGTAGCCCGTCGCCTGGGCCATCATCACTGTGAGGAGGGCGTAGCTGGCGATGTTGAATGGCACGCCAAGGAAGATGTCGGCCGAGCGCTGGTAGAGCTGGCACGAGAGTCGCCCGCCCGACACGTGGAACTGGAACAGGCAGTGGCAGGGCGGCAGGGCCATGTCGTCGACGTCCGCGGGGTTCCAGGCGCTGACGATGTGGCGGCGGCTGTGCGGCGAGGCGCGGAGGCTTTCGGTGACCCGGGCGATCTGGTCGATGGAGCGCCCGTCAGGCGCGGCCCACGAGCGCCACTGCTTGCCGTAGACCGGTCCGAGGTTTCCGGCTGCGTCAGCCCATTCGTCCCAGATGGTCACCCCGTGCTCGTGCAGCCAGCGGACATTGGTGTCGCCGCGCAGGAACCACAGCAGCTCCACGACGATCGACTTGAAGTGCAGCCGCTTGGTGGTGAGCAGCGGAAAGCTGTCGGCGAGGTCGAAGCGCATCGACCGCCCGAACAGGCCCAGGGTTCCCACGCCCGTGCGGTCGTCCCGCCGTTCGCCGCGCTCGAGCGCCTCGGCGAGCAGGTCGAGGTACTGCCGCTCGCCTGTCCCGGACGAAATGTGAGAGGAACCGTCCATCCACGTCACAGGTAAGCTGAATCGGCCGCGGTTGCATCCGCCCGCCTTGACCCGACCGCCGATTGCCTGTGGAAAGCGGCGCTCGCCCCAGCGGCGCCTGACTGGACAAGGACAAGACTCTCCATGCGCGTCTATTATGACACCGACGCAGACCTCGCGCGCATCCTGGACAAGAAGATCGCCGTCGTAGGCTACGGCTCGCAGGGCCACGCCCACGCGCTGAACCTTCGCGACTCTGGCGTGACCAATGTCGCCGTGGCGCTCCGGCCGGGCTCGGCGTCCGCGCGCAAGGCCGAGGGAGAAGGACTCAAGGTGATGAGCGTGCCCGAGGCCGCCGCCTGGGCCGACGCGATCATGATCCTCGCGCCTGACGAATTGCAGCGTCAGATCTGGGAGAAGGATATCGCGCCGAACATCCGCGACGGCGCCGCTCTGCTGTTCGCCCACGGCCTGAACGTTCACTTCCGGCTGATCGAGCCCAAGGCGTCCATCGACGTGCTGATGGTTGCGCCCAAGGGCCCGGGCCATACGGTGCGCGGCGAATACCTGCGCGGCGGCGGCGTGCCCTGCCTGATCGCGGTGGCGCAGGACGCGAGCGGCGGCGCTCTCGATCTGGGCCTCGCCTACGCTTCCGCCATCGGCGGCGGCCGCTCCGGCATCATCGAGACGACGTTCCGCGAGGAATGCGAGACCGATCTCTTCGGCGAGCAGGCTGTGCTCTGCGGCGGCCTGGTCGAGCTCATCCGCGCCGGTTTCGAGACGCTGGTCGAGGCGGGCTATGCCCCCGAGATGGCCTATTTCGAGTGCCTACACGAAGTGAAGCTGATCGTGGACCTTATCTACGAGGGCGGCATCGCGAACATGAACTACTCGATCTCCAACACCGCGGAGTACGGGGAGTACGTGTCCGGCCCGCGCGTCGTCACTCCTGAGACCAAGGCGGAGATGAAGCGCATCCTCGACGACATCCAGGCCGGCCGCTTCACGCGCGACTGGATGGTCGAGTGCGCGGCCGGTCAACCCAGCTTCAAGGCGACCCGACGGCGCGCCTCGGAACACGAGATCGAGGCCGTTGGCTCGCGTCTGCGCGCCATGATGCCCTGGATCACGAAGAACAAGCTCGTCGACCAGTCGAAGAACTGAACTTCCCGGAGCCGGCCAGCCTGCTCTCTAGCGAGGCCAGGAAAGGCCGGTTTCACCGTACAGCACCGCATCCGCCTCCGGCGTGTGGCGGGCGGCGCTGTCGCGGTCATGCAGCACCAGGGGCGGCAGGAGCCGGAGGGGCGCCCGTCCGGTCTTGATCGCGCGAACCAGCACGCGCTTGGCCGGCGCGTCCGCAAACGGGTGGATCGGCCGGACCTGGAATGAACCCGCCTTGGGCTGGAGGCCACAAAGGATGTCGGAGAGGCGGTCGGCGCGATGAATCAAGGTGATCGTGCCGCTCTCGCGAACCGCCTTTGTCAGGAAGGCGAGCCATACGCCAAGCCCGTCAGACGCGATCCACGCACCGCGCCGCGCCGGGGCTGGCCCACGGATCGCGCCCGGATCGTCGAAGAACGGAGGGTTCGCCAGGACCGCGTCGAATGGCGCCAGACCGAGCCTGGCGAAGGGCGCGCCGACGTCCCCAGCCACCGCCCGCAGACGATTTTCCATGCCGTTGAGACAGATATTCTCGGTCGCCATGGCCAGAGCCGCTGGGTCGGCCTCGACGCCGACGAAACTGGCGTGAGGACGCCTGAAGGCGGCCTGCAGCATGACCGCGCCGACCCCGCAGCCGGCTTCGAGCGCCCGTTCGCCGGCTTCGACATCACACGCGGCGGCCAGAAGGGCGGCGTCCATGCCGGCCCGGTACCCGTCAGCCGCCTGCCGCAGGCGGACGCTTCCTCCCAGGAGTGTGTGCATTTTCGCGCCGTTCTCAGAAATCGTCCGCGTCCCCATCGCTTGACCGCCCTTCGTCGCCTGACCATTGTCGCCCCGGTCGGCGGCCCAGGTTCCCGAGGGGCGCGAGGTCATTAAGGAGCGCCCTTGGACGTCGTCAAAGCCGCCATTCCGCACCGACAAGCTTCACTCGATCGGCTGGTCGAGCTCGCGGCTTCGGACATGTCCGGAGTGGACGCAATAATCCGCAGCCGGATGCAAAGTCCGGTGAGCGTCATACCCGCCCTCGCCGACCATATCATCGACGCCGGCGGAAAGCGCCTGCGCCCCCTGCTGGCGGTGGTCTCGGCGCGTCTGGCCGGCGCGCGGGGCGACGGGAGCCTCAAGCTGGCGGCGGCCGTCGAGTTCATTCACACGGCCACCCTGCTGCACGACGACGTCGTCGACGCCTCGCGCCTGCGCCGCGGAAAGGTGGCCGCTCACCTGATCTGGGGCGCGCCCTCGAGCGTGCTGGTGGGCGACTTCCTCTTCGCCCGCGCCTTCGAACTGATGGTCGAAACCGGATCGATGCGGGCGATGGACATCCTCGCCCGTGCGTCCCGCGTGATCGCGGAGGGCGAAGTGCTGCAACTGACCCGCGCTCACGACCTCGGCCTCTCGCAGGCCACCTATCTCGAAATCATCTCGGCCAAGACGGCGGAACTCTTCGCCGCCGCGGCGGAGGCCGGGGCGGTGGCGGGCGGCGCGAGCGCGGCCCAGTGCGCGGCCCTGCGCGCCTATGGCCTCAATCTCGGCCTGGCGTTCCAGCTGGCCGATGACGCTCTGGATTATGGCGGAGTCACCGAAACGCTGGGCAAGAATGCCGGCGACGACTTCCGGGAAGGGAAGGCGACCTTACCCCTGCTCCTGGCGATCGCCCGGACGGGACCGCGCGAGGTCGACTTCTGGGAGCGCGCGATCGGCCGCAAGGAGCAGACCGACGCTGACTTCCGCCGCGCGCGCGAGCTCGTCGTCGGCGCTGGCGCTCTCGAGGCGACGCTCGACCTGGCGGCGGAATACGCCGAGAACGCCAAGGCGGCGCTGGCCGTCTTCCCGGCGAACGAATGGCGCCATGGCCTTGAGTCCCTGGCGGATTTCTCCGTTTCCCGCCGGGCCTGAGACGTACTTTCGTGACGACCATAGTGGCGTTTTCGCCCTGCCGATGATCTGATCCCCCCAGGGAACGGAACGCCGGGTGAGGAGAAGACGCCATGGGATTTGCGCAATACGCCGACTACGACGGTCTGGGTCTGGCCGAGCTGGTTCGCAAGCGACAGGTGACCCCGGCGGAGCTGGTCGAGGCGGCCATAGAGAGGATCGAGCGCCACAACCCGGCGCTGAATGCGATCGTCTACAAAGCGTATGACGAGGCGCGGGCGTTCGCCTCAGCCGATCCGCTGCGAAACGGCCCCTTTGCGGGCGTCCCGTTCCTGATCAAGGACCTCGGCGCTCAGGTTAAGGGCTGGCCGCGCAGCTCCGGGTCCAACTACGCCCAGGTGGCCGCCGACGACGTCGACAGCGAGCTGGTGCGCCGCTACCGCGAGACCGGCGTCGTCCTGGTGGGCAAGACAAACACGCCTGAATTCGGGATCCCCGGCGTCACCAACTCCGAGCGCCTGGGCCCCTCGGGCAACCCGTGGAATCCGGAACATATCTCCGGCGGCTCTTCGGGCGGCGCGGCCGCGGCCGTGGCCTCGGGCATGGTCCCCCTCGCCCATGCGAGCGACGGCCTCGGATCCATCCGCATCCCCGCCGCGAACTGCGGCCTGGTGGGCATGAAGATCACCCGCGACCGCACGCCTATCTGCGAGGTGACCGACGGCGCCTTGGGTTTCTCGGTGCACCACGTGGTCAGCCGGACGGTCCGGGATAGCGCGGCCATGCTGGACGCCACGGGCTATCCCCAGGTCGGCGATCCCTTTCAGGCGCCGGCGAAGGCCGGACCCTATCTCGAGGAGGTCGAGCGCAGCCCCGGCCGCCTGCGCATCGCCTGGTCGGCCGAGACGCCCAGCGGTCGGGGCATCGATCCGGAGGTGCAGGCGA
>DATHPX010000120.1:0-7302 GCA_035483335.1 Caulobacteraceae bacterium
CACGTCCCGTTCACGGTATAGGACTCGCGCGGAACGAGGTTCGAAAGCGCCTCGACGGATACGTGGACCAGGGCGATCCCCTCCGCCGCGTTCGACCAGTCCACCGAGCCGGGCCCCTTGAAAACGCCCACGTCCGTCAGCGGCCCCGCGGCGCTCGGAGCCGGCGGAATGATCTTCGCCCCGTCTTCGCCCGCGCGAGGATAGTGGCCGCCGCCACCAGCGGCCGCCAGCGCGGAGGCTGGCGTGAGCGGGCTGCGCGCGCCGGTGAAGCCTCCGGTACAATAGGGGAAGTAGGATGCGACCGGCACGTCGCGTCCGGCGACCCGCAAGCTCCAGGATCGCGCCGTCCAGCGAGGATAGTTCTCGAACCTCTCCTCGAAGACCGCGCCGCGGGCGGGCGTGAGCGCACGCTCCAGCTCGGTCTTCAGCCAGGCGACGAAGCGTGTGTGTTCGGGCGATCCAGTCAGCCGGGTGGGGCCCATCTCGCGATTGATCCGTTCCAGCTCCGCCCAGGCCTCGCGCGGCCCGATCAGCCGGGAAGGCTCGAAGGCGGCTGCGCCGGCTGGGAAGGCCTCGAGGAAGGCGAGCGCTGGTGCGCTCGCCGCAGCGCCGCTGATGACCTCGCGTCGCGACAGCCCCATGACCCCTCCCGCTTTTCCTTGGTATTGGGTGAGGAAAAGGTTGGCGCGGGCCTCCGCGCGAGGTCAACAGCAGGGTGAACGAGGTCGTACGGGAGGGGACCATGAACGACAAAGCCGTGGCGATCACGCGCAGGCCGGGCGAAGACCTGACCCGCGTCGAACTTACCCATCTGCAGCGCGTCCCCATCGATCCCGAGCGGGCCGAGGCCCAGCATGCCGGGTACCGGGAGACGATCCGCAGCCTTGGTCTGCAAGTCATCGATCTGCCGGCCCTGGCGGGCTTCTGCGACGCGGTCTTCGTGGAGGACGGTCTGCTGGCCCTGCCCGAGGCGTTCGTGCTGTGTCGCCCGGGCGCGCCGTCCCGCGCAGGAGAGGTCGACAGCCTGGCGACAGCCTTGCCGGGCGACCGCCCTGTCCTTCGGCTGTCGTCGCCGGCGACGCTGGATGGCGGAGATATCCTGCGGATCGGCCGCGAGATCTGGGTCGGACTCTCGGGCCGCACCAATGCAGCGGCCATCGAGCAGCTTGGCGACCTGCTCTCGCCCTTCGGCTACCGCGTCGCGCCCGCGCCTCTCACGGGCGCCCTGCACCTGAAGACGGCTGTGACTGCGCCCGATCCGGAGACCGTGCTGGTCAATCCGGCCTGGACCGATGCGAGCCTCTTCCGCCGCCGGGTGATCGAGGTCCCGACGCACGAGCCGTTCGCCGCCAATTGCCTGCCGCTGGGCGGCGAGGTGTTCGTCCAGTCCGCCCATCCCGCGACTGCCGAGCGGCTGGACGCGGCGGGGTTCCGGGCCCGGTTGATCGACGTGAGCGAGCTGGCCAAGGCCGAGGCGGGGCTCACCTGCATGAGCGTGATCGTGCCGCCGCCTTCGTGATTTTCAGATCGGATCGTCGATGGAATTGGCCAGTCCGGTGAACAGCTTCGGGCCGGCCTCGGTCATGTGCCAGCAGTCCTCCAGCCGGATCCCGAACTCGCCGGGGATGTAGATCCCCGGTTCGTCGGAGAAGCACATCCCCGCCTGCAGCGGCGCGGGATCGCCATGGACGAGGTAGGCCGCCTCGTGGCCGTCGAGGCCAATGCCGTGGCCGGTGCGGTGTGAGAGCCCGGGCAGGCGATATCCCGGACCCCAGCCCTGGCTCTCGTAGTAGGCGCGCACGGCGTCGTCGACTGTCCCGACCGGCTCGCCCAGCTTCGCGGTCTCCAGCGCGATCTCCTGGCCGCGCTTGACGGTGGCCCAGACCTTGCGCTGCCGCGCGGTGGGCTCGCCATGCACCCAGCTGCGCGAGATGTCGGACTGGTAGCCGTGCAGGTTGCATCCGCAGTCCATCAGGATCACGCCGCCTTCGCGCACGACCTCCGGCTTGCGCGAGCCGTGGGGATAGGCGCTCGCCTCGTTCAGCAGGACGAGCGAGAACTCCACCGCCTGGGCGCCCAGCGCGAGGGTGGCCTCGTCCATCAGCGCGGCGATGTCCTTGGCTGTCATTCCGGCGGAAACCCGGCCGTGGACATGCTTCAGGGCCGCGATGGTCACGTTGTTGGCGGTCTGCATCAGGGCGAGCTCGGCCGGAGACTTGATCAGCCGGCAGGCGCGCACGATCGGGTCGCCGGAGACGACCTTGAGGCCCCCCGCAGCTTCGCGGACGCCATCGACGATGAAGAAGCGGGTCGTTCCCTCCACCGCCACGGGTTGGTCCGAGGCTCCACGGTCCTTCAGCGCCTGGGCGATACGCAGGAACGGGCTGTCGGGCTCGTCCCACACCCGCACCTCGGCCGGGACCGCGAGGGTCTCCCGCACCGAGGGCTCTTCGAAGGCCGGGGTGACGATGACGATCTCGCCGCGGGCGGGGATGACCGCGGCAGTCGTGCGCTCGGACCTGTGCCAAAGCACGCCCGTGAAATAGTCGAGGCTGGAGCCAGGCTCGACGAGCAGGGCGCCGATTCCGCGCTCGACCATCAGTCGGCGGACCTTCTCAAGCCGCGCCTTCCGTTCCTCCGGCGAGATGGGTTTCGCGTCCCCGGTGATGGATTTCAGGGCCTGGTCGGGCTGGGCGATCGTTGATCCGGCTTGAAGCATCGCAACCCCCGCGCCGGCGGCGCCGAGCAATCCACGTCTCGACAGATTCATGTCTGGCCCCTCCCTCGTCGAGTCGTTTGCAACATGACTGGCGCCCTGGCGGCAAGAGACGCCCTTGCCAGGACCGGCCGCTGCCGGTTTCAAGGGGCGAACGCCACAGCCCCAGGAGACGACGGACCGAATGAGCGAGACTGCCGATGTGATCGTCGTGGGCCTTGGCGCGGCTGGCGCGGCGACCCTGTATCAGCTCGCCCGCGGCGGCGTTCGTGCGATCGGCATCGACCGATTTTCGCCGCCCCACGACCGCGGCTCCAGCCATGGCGAGACGCGGATCACGCGTCAGGCCGTGGGCGAGGGCGAGGTCTATGCGCCCCTTGCGATCCGCTCGCACGAGATCTGGCGGGACCTGGAGTCGGCGACCGGCGCGCGCCTGATGGAGACATGCGGACTGCTCACCCTCGCGCCCGCGGACGGGCGGGTCCAGGCGCACGGCGCAAGCGACTTCCTCGAGCGCGCCGTCACCGTCGCGCGGACCTTCGAGATCCCCCACGAGCGGCTGAGCACCGGCGAGGTGGAGACTCGGTGGCCGCAATTCAGGCTCGCCGGCGACGAAACGGGGCTGTTCGAGCCGGGCGCCGGCTTCGTCTATCCCGAGCGCTGCATCGCCGCTCAGCTCACCGAGGCGCAGCGCCTTGGCGCGCGCGTCGTGTGCGAGGCGCCGGCGCTGTCGATCGAGAGCGCGGGCGCGGGCGTGCGTGTCGTCACGGCCGCCGGGGCGTTTGAGGCGAACAGGGTGGTCGCCACAGTCGGCGCCTGGTCGCCAGGGCTGATCGGTGGGCCCTTCCGCCGACTGACGATCCAGCCCCAGACCCTGCATTGGTTCGCCTGCGAGGATCCGGCGGCGTTCGCGCCCGGCGCGTTTCCGGTGTTCATGTGGCTTCGGGGCGAGGAGGCGGGCGACAGCTTCTATGGCTTCCCGATCGTCGGGCCTCCGGACGCAGGCCTGAAGATGGCCTGCGAGAGCGACGACTTCATCGCCCGGGTCGAGGACCTCGACCGCACCGCGCCTGAGGACTCCGGCGCAAAGGTCTTCGAGCGGCACGTGCGCGGTCGCATCCGGGGAGTGGGGCCCCGCGTCCTGCGATCGGCCGTGTGCCCCTATTCCACGACGCCGGACAACGACTTCGCCGTCGGCTGGACCTCCGAGCGCGTCCTGGCCGCATCGGCCTGCTCTGGGCACGGCTTCAAGCACTCAGCCGCCCTGGGCGAGATGCTGGCCGAAGTCGTCGCCGGGTCGGCGCGCAGCATCCCACCAGATTTCGCGTTACAACGCCTCGGTTGAGTCATCTGTCGGCGAAGTCGACGAATTGAAAGCCGCGCAGTCGCCGAGCCCCCAAGGGCGGCTGATTTCTTCCGGAATGAAGAGTTCGCCCGTTCGCCAGCTCCCGAAGTCGACCCGCACATCTTGTCGTCGCATAGATTTGAGGTCACGCAGGGGAACGCGCGCTCGCTCCCTGGATTGGTGATGCGGGGACGTGTGTGTGTGAGACGCAGAGATGACTTCAGTATTTCAGAATGACGCTCCGCCGCGTCGAGAGTCGGCGCGGCGAGCCTTGGCGGTCGAGTCCAGCGGCGCGGCGACCGAGAGCATGGGCGGCGTCGCGGTCGTGGTCCTGGCGATCCTCGCGCTCGTGGGCGTGATGCCCATGGCCTTGACGGCGATCGCGGGGATCGTGTTTGGCGCAGCGCTCCTCATCGAAGGCGCGGCCCTCGCCTCGCGCCATAATAGTCTGATGGCGGCGGCGAGCGGTTCGGAGCCCGCGATGCTCGAGTTTGGCGCCGGCATGAGCACAGAGGTCGTCGCCGGGGTCGCCGGCATCGTCCTCGGAGTCCTCGCCTTAATCGGCGTGGCGCCGCAACCGCTGCTTGCGAGCCTCGTGCTCGTGGGCGGAGCCGGGCTGATGTTCTCCGCCGGCTCCGTGCGTGAGCTCAACGAGATCTCCGCTGCGATCAACCACCTGGGGCTCGCCCCACGGCGGATCTCGCGGTCAGCGGTCAACTCGGCGATCGGCGCGCAGCTGTTCTCCGGGCTGGCGGCGGTGATCCTGGGCGTGCTGGCGCTCATCCCGCGGGTCGGGGCGAACATGGTGCTGACCATGGCCGGTCTGCTGGTCCTCGGCGCGGCCGAGATGCTCACCGGTTCGGCCCTCTCGGGCCGTCTACTCGGCGTACTGAACCGCCGCCGCATCTGACGAGGCTGGCCGGCGCGCGAGGGCCGCCGATCCGCCATCGCGCGCCAGTTGGCGGTCGCATCCCGTTGTCTCGACGGGGTGCGGCCGCTCTGCCAAAAGGTTCCGCCAAAGCAACCCGGCAGAGCTGACCGTCGAGCCGCATGACCAGATTTCCCGCCGCCGCCAGCCTCGCTGTGCTGACCCTTGCGCTCGCCGCCTGCGGGCCGCGGCCATCTAGCCAGGCTCCGCAGTCGGCCGGGGAAGTCGCCACCGCCCAGGCTCCGGCGACGTCCCAGTCCGGTCCTGAGGCCGCCGCCTCCGAAGGCGCGCCGGCGTCAGAGGCGGCGCCAGCTTCCGGGACTGCGAGCCCGGCAGTTGCGCCCGGCCCAATCACCTCGACGGTGATCCCGCTCCAGATAAAGACCGATCAGGGCCAGCCGGTGTCGGGGAACCCTGCCAGTGGTCAGCAGGACTTCGTCGTCTGTTCGGCTTGTCACAGCGTTCAGCCGGGCCAGAACATGGTCGGCCCATCCCTGCATGGCGTCGTGGGTCGTCACGCCGGAACTGTTCCAGGCTTCCACTATTCGTCGGCGAACAAGAACTCGGGCCTGGTGTGGACCGAGCAGGAGCTTTTCACCTACCTCGAGAGCCCGCAGAAGATCGTGCCGGGCACCTATATGACCTACATCGGCATGAAGGATCCGCAGCAGCGCGCGGACGTGATCGCCTACCTGCAGCAGGCCGGCGGGTAGCCGAGCACCGTAGCCTCGCCGGCGATTTTCGAACCAAAACAGCTGACTTGCCGCGTTCGGAGCGGCGTCGTACGCTCGCCTGTAGGCAACATTATTTGGGGGACGGTCAAGGAAAGCTGGCGGCGACGAACGCAAGTCGCCGCGGAGGAGCGATATGGCTGGAATTCAAGTCACGGTGGCGCGATCCAACCTTAGCCTTCCTGCCATCCGACGAATCCGTTCCACCGATCTTGACTGGGCGCTTGCACAGGGCTGGCGCGACTTCCGCCAGCTGCGCGGCGACATCGTTTTCCTCCCGCTTATCTATCCGATCGCTGGGTTCTTCGCCCTCGTCCTGGCAGTGAACGCGAGCTTCGTGCCGATGGTCTTTCCGGCCGTGGCCGGCCTTTCCATCCTTGGCCCGGCGGTGTCCGCGGGCTTTTATGAGCTCGACCGTCGACGGGACGCGGGTCAGGACCTGACCTGGATCCACTTCTTCGATCCTCTGAGGCGCCCGACCCGCGGGGGCCTGCTGCTGCTCACCCTCGGGCTCTTCGTCCTCTTCGCCCTGTGGCTGACGGCCGCCTTCCTCGTCTATCGGGCGACGATCGCCGCAGGCTACCACGCCACGGTCGACGCGGGCGGCGACCTGGGCGTGATGGCCTTCGTGCGCAACCTGTTCGGGACGCAGGCTGGCTGGACGATGATCATCGTGGGGAACCTGATCGGCCTGGCCTTCGCCGTGGCGACTCTGGCGCTGACCTTCGTCTCCTTCCCGATGGTCGTGGACCGGCGCGGGGGCGCGGTCGTGGCGGTGCTTACCTCCCTTCGTGTCGCCCGTCTCAGCCCCGGCGCCACCGTCGGCTGGGGCCTTCGGGTGGCCGGCCTGCTGGCGATCGGTAGCCTTCCCCTCTTCGTCGGCCTGCCGATCGTCCTGCCGGTGCTCGGCTACGCCACCTGGCGGCTGTACACGCGCGCGGTAGGTTAGAGCCTCTACAGGCTCTGGCCGTCGTCGAGGGTGAAGACCGAGCCGGTGATCGCCCGCGAGGCGTCCGAGGCCAGGTAGAGGGACATGGCGTCGAGGTCTGAGACGTCCATCAGGCGCCGGCGGGGGAAGCTGGCGATCTGAGCCTTGCCGCCGGCCTCGTCGAACCATTCGGCATTGAGTTCGGTGAGGGCGTAGCCGGGGCAGAGGACGTTGACGTTGATCCCGCGGTTGGCCCACTCGCGCGCGAGCGAGCGGCCCATCATCGCCACCGCCGCCTTGGACGTGCAGTAGGCGGTGAGGCCCGGCAACACCTTGTGCGCGCCGATCGAGGCGATCAGCACGACCCGCCCGCGGCGGCTCTCGCGTGAGCCGGCCGCGATCATCCGCTTCGCCCCCTCGCGGGCGGTCAGAAAGACGCCGCGGACATTGACGGCCATCACCTCGTCCCAGGCCTCGGGTGTAATCTCGATGGCCAGGGCGCGGTTGTTCATGCCGGCGTTGGCGAAGACCGTATCGACAGGACCCACGCTCGCCTCTGCGGCATCGAAGGCGGCCGCGACCGAGTCCGCGTCGGTGACGTCCATGCCGATGGGCAAGGCCACGCCCCCGGCGGCCCGGATCTCGCCGGCCAGG